>NZ_JBHIOU010000003.1:0-219101 GCF_042195705.1 Bartonella sp. AP72JLCBS
TCTTCCCATGATCAACGTGACCAATCGTACCAATATTAACATGCGGTTTTGTTCGTTCAAACTTGCTCTTCGCCATTGCTATTAATCTCTTGTTTTATTCCCTATTTTTATTAGCACCTAGGGACAGTTCTGCAAAACTTAAGTCTGACCAGACTGAAAACAGCCCAATCACCACAACTCTTAGACGGAAAACCCCACCAAATCTATAAATGGAATATCCTCCATCATACCTATTTGCCCAATCATCAACAACCATTTGGAGCGGGTAGCGGGAATCGAACCCGCATATTCAGCTTGGAAGGCTGCTGCTCTACCATTGAGCTATACCCGCATGACCCACGTACTAACTCTCCTTCGATGAATGGTGGAGGGGGTTGGATTCGAACCAACGTAGCATACGCAACGGATTTACAGTCCGCCCCCTTTAACCACTCGGGCACCCCTCCATTACACCGATAAAGTCGCGCAATGAGACATCACGACAACCATCTTGAATACCCATTCAATTCAATCTGATTGCGAAGTGGTTATGACGATTACTATTGTATCTGTCAACAGAATAAATACAATTCTGTACAAATTTCCTGCTCATAATTTTAAATCATAGATTTTTTCTCTCTATTTTTCTTATTAACACGTTATAAAGAAGCTATGAAAGAAAAAACATCACAAAATTCTCATTATGCTCGTTTGCGTCGCCGATATCGCGATACAAAAGGCTCTCCTTCTCGATCTTTTACACACCCAAAGAAGAAAGCTGCTTCTTTACAGCAAGAGATCATCCATCTTTATGGCATTCATTCTGTTCAGGCTGCTTTAGAAAACCCAAAAAGAATTTTAAAATGTCTTTACGTTACACAAAATGCCTTAAAACGATTAAATATATCCGAATCAGATTATCCTTGCTCTGTTACATTATGCACCCCCAAATATCTTGATTCGCTTGTTGGAAGTGAGGCTGTTCATCAAGGTATTGTTTTGGAAACTCTCCCCCTCAAACCATGCAAACTGTCGGAACTAACCAATACTGATCTGGTCATTGTCATGGATCAAATTACCGATCCACATAATGTTGGCGCTATTATGCGCTCTGCAGTTGCATTGAAAGCTAAAGCACTTATTACAACTTGCCGTCACTCTCCCCACGAAAGCGGTGTTCTTGCGAAAGCGGCATCTGGAGCTCTGGAAATGATTCATTATATTACCGTACGAAACCTTGCTGAAGCTCTTCAAGAACTTCATCAAACAGGTTTTACAAGCTTTGGTCTCGATTCAGAAGGTGACCAACCTCTAGAAACAGCATTAACAGGGAATAAAATTGCTCTTGTTTTAGGAGCAGAAGGTAAAGGTTTACGTAAAAAAACACGCGAAACCGTTTGCGCTTTAACACGCCTTGACATGCCTGGAAATATTAAATCATTAAATGTTTCAAATGCAGCAACAATAGCTCTTTATGTGGCACATCAATATCTTAGATTCTAGTTTTTAATTTTTTGTGAAACATCAAAAAAACCAACCAACAAAAAACCCGCAAAAAACCCGCCAATATGAGCTTCCCATGCTATTGAGATGCCATTTTCTTCAAACAAAATAGAAGAAATACCTATGATCAAATCAGTCGTCAGCCATACACTCATATAAACAAGAACCCCCTTAGAACACAGAGCTTTTTTGACAGATAATAAAGGTCCTAAAAGTTTTTCGTTCTGCGCATTGACAGCTAGATTACCACTAGGAAAACCGTAACGTGCAATAGCACCCATCATTCCAGATACGGCACCTGACGCCCCAATAAGTGATATGGTACTTTCTTGATGAAATGTAAAATAAGTCAAAACAGAAATAACTGCCGTTAACACCCAAAAAATTAAAAAACGTAAAACACCAAAATGCCTTGCTAAAGGAGAGCCGAAAACCAAAAGCCAAACCATATTAAGAGCAACATGTTTAAAACTACTATGCATAAATGAATAACTCACCATGGTATAACAAAATGCTACAGGATCCCTCTTAAACAATGCTGGTATAAATGAAAAAAGCTCAAGGCTTTCAACATAAACCTGATGAGAAAAAAAATACTGAGAAATGCAATAAAGACAAAAACAAAATGCTATCAAAACAACTATAATAAATGGAACATTCAATAAGGGTTCTTTAGGTTGTTTTGGCAATCGGGAAACATCATTATGTTGGTGACTAGAAACTTTCATTGTATAAAATCTCGTATTTTTTAGAAAATGGGTTATACTTTATACAAAATAAATATACCATTCCCAGTGATGCAGAATCTTCTCAACGCCTCTTCGAACCCCCTTTTTAAATTTTCAATAGCTCTACATGAAAACACGTGTATTTTATACAAAAGATTTTAAAAAGCATGGATATCAAGAATATGATTTACAAACTTAGTGGTATCCCGCTTACTTAAATGTGAAGTTACCATGCAATATACAAGAACTTACGAATAGACAAACTCACTTATGAGGTGGTGTATAATAAAAATATATAAACATTATTTTCTTACTAGAAATATATTGATTATTGCATTTTTTAACCAAGCTATACTTCGATTGATAAACTTTAAAGAATCTTAAATCTCAATTTTTCCATTAATATGGCCTGCATTGCTTCTATGCTTTGAACGAAAAACGACATCTCTATGAGAAAAAATACCAATACAGCGTTCTCTAGATATAATAATTAGTGTTTCATGATGAATTACTTACTTGATAATCTGTTTCCCTCATACATGCAAAAGCGTCAGTTCATCTCTTTAACAAATATAAACAAGCCTTTCATTTCAATCTTTAACAGATATAATTCAAGAACTGTCTCTTATGAAACACTTAAAAAATATGTTGATTCTAATGATGCATCTTTGAATTTAAACAGTTCATGACGGAATTTTTTATTCCTTTTTTAGACAGTGTTATTGACACATCCGCCACTTGTAACGCGCAAGAGAATAGTTTGGATTATTCAATATAAAAAAAATTAAATGAGGTAATCATAGGAATTTGCTATTAAGTTGTAAAATGATAAAGGACCATTATAAATCAATGTATTATAAATAGATAACACACTAATTTATTGAAGAGGAAGATCTTGAGCATTCTGCTTGCAATCCTTTAACCACACATCATAAATAGGATGCTCAACAGCGTTCAAACCAGGACTATCTGCAAACATCCATCCTGTAAAAATACGCCGTACTTTTTTATCTAATGTTACTTCATTGACTTCAACAAAACCTGTTGTACGCGTGGGTTCATCTTTAGAGCTCGTATAACACGCACGTGGTGTTACCTGTAATGCACCGTACTGATAAATTTTACCAAGAGTAACTTCAAAACGTGTTGTCCGTCCCGTGATTTTGTCAAGACCTGCAAAAACAGCAATTCCATTGCTAATACGCTCAGCCCGCACCCCATTATTTAAGGATAAAAACACTAAAATTCCCATTAAAAAAATATATATAAAATGCCTCACCCCTAACAATAAAAAAAATCTCATCATATCAAAATCAATCGCACCTTAAAAAATAATTCTTTTCATAACATAGAGTCAAATAAGACAAAAATACACACGCACATTAAAACATGTTATTTTTTAGGTGACCACGCATCATAATCTTCATGCACACAAGAACGCTCTCCATTGGAGGTGATAGCTCCCTTTGGTCGATAGCCCTCACTTGTTCCTGTCATATTTGCAACATGAGGCTTTTCCCATTCATAAGGATGATAATCCTCTTGTGTTGGTGGACACTCACAGCGATGATGAATCCAGCCATGCCAACCTGGTGGAATAGTAGAGGCCTCAGAATAGTCTTTATAGATAACCCAACGGTGCGGATAACCATCCTTATGAAGTCCTCCTTCATAATATATATTTCCAAACTGATCTTGCCCTATCCGCTTACCTTTGCGCCATGTGAAAAAACGCGTACCAATGGTATTACCATTCCACCATGTGAAGATTTGCTTAAAAAAACGAGCCATCTGCTATTCCATTCATTTAGTGCGCTCATGAAATTAATCGTTGGAATAAAATTATTAACGATTGAAATTATCGAAAAAGTTACTAGTAAATTCAACTACAATTCCAATTGATAGGTTAACGTGCTATCCTTTAATTTCAAGAAGATATCATATGTATGGCTTCTTCTCCACCCCATAAAATTTAATCTATGCCAAGTTTCATCTTAACCAATTCATTAACAGCTTGGGGATTTGCCTTACCACCTGTTACTTTCATTACCTGTCCAACAAACCAACCAGCTAAAGCAGGTTTGTGCTTTGCTTGCGCAACTTTATCAGAATTATTGGCAACGATCTCATCAACAGCTCTTTCAATAGCCTTTGTATCCGTTACCTGCTTCATATTTCGTTCTTCTACAATTTGGCGTGCATCTCCCCCCTCATTCCAAATAATCTCAAAAAGATCTTTGGCAATTTTTCCAGAAATAACTCCTTCTTTTATAAGATCAATAATGCTTCCCAATTGATTTGGCGATACTGGTGACTCTTCAATCTCACGATTATCTTTATTTAAAGCCCCTAAAAGGTCGTTAATCACCCAATTGGCAACTATTTTTCCATCACGCCCACGCGCTACCTCTTCAAAATAATCAGCAATAGCCTTTTCTGTCACAAGAATGGAAGCATCATACACTGTCAATCCCATTTCCTTAATAAAACGTGCTTTTATAGCGTCAGGCAATTCCGGTAAGTCTGCTGCCAAAGCATCCACAAATGCTTGATCAAATTCTAATGGTAAAAGATCAGGGTCAGGAAAATAACGATAGTCATGCGCTTCTTCCTTTGAGCGCATAGAACGCGTTTCACCTTTAGCGGCATCAAAAAGCCGAGTCTCTTGATCTATGACGCCTCCATCTTCTAAAATTGCGATCTGACGACGCGCTTCATATTCAATTGCTTGACCAATAAAGCGAATAGAATTAACATTTTTAATTTCACAGCGCGTTCCAAAATCTTCACCAGGACGACGAACAGATACATTGACATCTGCACGCATAGAACCTTCATCCATATTGCCATCGCAAGTGCCCAAATAACGAACAATCGTACGCAATTTTGTCATATAGGCTTTGGCTTCATCTGATGAGCGCATATCAGGCTTGGAAACAATTTCCATAAGAGCAACACCAGAACGATTAAGATCTACAAAAGACATCGTTGGATGTTGATCGTGCATCGATTTTCCAGCATCCTGTTCAAGATGCAACCTCTCAATTCCCACTTCAATATCCTCAAATTGGCCATTCGAATCTGGACCAACAGATATAATAATCTTTCCCTCTCCTACAATGGGATAGCGAAATTGAGAAATCTGATACCCCTGCGGTAAATCTGGATAAAAATAGTTTTTGCGATCAAAAACAGATTTTAAATTAATATGCGCCTTTAATCCTAACCCCGTTCGAACCGCTTGACGAACACATTCTTGATTAAGAACAGGCAACATACCTGGCATGGCTGCATCAATAAGTGATACATGATTGTTCGGCTCTGCACCAAATTTGGTTGATGCTCCTGAAAAAAGTTTCGAATTTGATATGATTTGCGCATGAACTTCCATGCCAATGATGACTTCCCAATCACCTGTAACTCCAGAAATAAAACGCTTAGAATCAGGAGTACGCGTATCAATGATGCTCATTGCCAATCCACTACCAATATTTTAAAATTTACTCATGGCTTATCTAAAACCATTCTCTCAGTGTAACCCCAGGACATAAATCTTACAACACAAGCCCGTTTCTATCGGGCTTGTTCTGTTTGCATAAATATTAAGCTTTTTTAGGAGCCTTTTTCTTAGCTGGTTTTTTCTCTGTAGACGTTTCTTTCACTGCAGACTTTTTCTTTGCCTGCTTTTCTTCAGGGATATCTGATTCGTCATATTCTTTCATCAACTCTTCAACCGTCACTTCTTTATCTGTGACTTTTATCTGTGCTAATAAATGATCAATGACCTTTTCTTCAAAAATCGGAGCACGTAGATTTTCAACAGCTTCCGGAGTCTTACGGAAAAAATCCATAATCTCTTTCTCTTGTCCAGGATACTGGCGAACCTGATCAAAAACTGCTGCTTTTAGCTCATCCTCACTAACTTTAACACCAACCTTCATTCCAATTTCAGAAAGCACCAAACCAAGACGAACACGACGCTGCGCAAGGACACGATATTCCTCCCGTGCTTTTTCTTCTGTAATACCTTCATCTTCAAAACTGCGCCCAGCCTTTTTCAAATCATCATTAACCTGAGCCCATATATTGTTAAACTCAACCTCTAAAAGTTCTTCAGGAATCTCAAAATTATAATCAGCATCTAAAGCATCAAGAATTTGACGCTTAACTTTTTGACGTGTCACTGAACCATATTGGCTTTCAATCTGCCCACGAACGACCTCACGTAAGCGATCTAGAGACTCTAAACCAACTTTTTGCGCTGCTTCATCATCAATTTTTAATTCATCTGGTTTAAAGACAGCTTTGACAGTAATGGCAAATTCCGCTTCCCGTCCCGCCAAATGTGCCGCACTGTAATTATCAGGAAATTTAACAAAAATCGTTTTTACATCCCCAGCTTTCACACCAACCAATTGCTCTTCAAAACCAGGAATAAATTGTTTTGACCCAAGAATCAGTTGTGCATCACTATCTGTCCCACCTTCAAATGGAACGCCTTCAAGCTTACCTTGATAATCTATGGTAATGCGATCACCTTCTTCAGAATTCCCCTCTTTTAGGGAATAATTACGCGTAGAAGAAAGGACGCGATTGACTTGATCATCAATATCCTGTTCAGGAATAGTTGCAATTTCACGAATAACCTTAATATGTTCAAAATCTTTAATGTCAATTTTTGGTAAAACTTCATACTTTAAACTAAAAGTAAAATCAGCTTTGCCATCTAGAATTTTTTCATCTTCATCTATATCAATTTTTGGCTGCATCGCTGCACGTTCATTGCGGTCTGCTAAAATAGAACGGGGTGCATCACTGAGTATCTCATTGAGAATCTCCGCCATAAAGGATTTACCATACATTTTTCGCAAATGCCCACTAGGCACTTTACCGGGACGAAAACCATTAAGCTTGATTTTTCCCTTGGTATCATCCAATCGTTCATTCAACTTTTCTTCTAAATCTTTCGCTGGAACCACGATCTTAATTTCGCGCTTCAGTCCTTCATTAAGCGTCTCGGTAACCTGCATTAAACACCTTCATTTTTCTAAGGAGAGGGATCAACCCACTCTAATAATCATTACATTCTAACACTTCGAGTGTTACATTTACCATGAAGCGGAATTTCAGACACGTAGAAATCCGTAGCACTTAAGGGATTGCTTTGGTGCGGATGGAGGGACTCGAACCCCCACGGTCTCCCGCCAGAACCTAAATCTGGTGCGTCTACCAATTTCGCCACATCCGCTCAAACTTACAAGCTAATAACCTTATACAAGCGGCGTTTCTATACCATTAATTACAGAAAAAAAGCAAACAAATATATTAAAAAAAACAAAATCTATGCTTTTCATACATAACTGCTTACGCTAAAAGTCAATTATGTTAAAGACATTTGATATCCCAATTCATATCATCGGTGGCGGTCTTGCGGGGTGTGAAGCAAGCTGGCAAATCGCTCAGTCAGGAATTTCTGTTGTTTTGCATGAAATGCGACCCGAAAAAAAATCAGATGCCCATAAAACCGATAAATTGGCAGAACTGGTTTGTTCAAATTCGTTTCGTTGCGATGATTCATTAACAAATGCCGTAGGGCTTTTACATGCTGAAATGCGATTAGCAAAATCGTTAATTATGAAAGCTGCTGATGCCAACAAAGTTCCCGCAGGTAGTGCTCTTGCTGTTGACCGTGATGGATTTTCAAAAACCGTTACGACAGCACTTGAAAACCACCCTCTTATAACAATCAAACGTGAAGAAGTTCAAGAAATTCCTAAAGCTTGGAAACATGTTGTCATTGCAACAGGCCCCCTTACATCGCCTGCACTTGCTCAAAAATTACAAGCAATAACCGGTATAAAAGCTCTTTCTTTTTTTGATGCAATTGCACCTATTATCCATACC
The DNA here is from genome assembly GCF_042195705.1 of Bartonella sp. AP72JLCBS. NCBI lineage: Bacteria > Pseudomonadati > Pseudomonadota > Alphaproteobacteria > Hyphomicrobiales > Bartonellaceae > Bartonella > Bartonella sp. AP72JLCBS. The sequence goes on from NZ_JBHIOU010000003.1 coordinate 8,115, forward strand.
GACAGTATTGATATCAACATTTGTTGGTATCAGTCTCGCTATGATAAAATTGGTCCTGAGGGAACAGGAAAAGATTATCTTAATTGTCCCCTCAACAAAGAACAATATGAAACATTCGTTGAAGCGTTAAAAAATGCTGAAAAAACAGAGTTTCGTGACTTTGAAAAAACGCCCTATTTTGATGGATGCCTCCCCATTGAAATTATGGCTGAGCGCGGACTTGAAACGTTAAGACATGGTCCTATGAAACCTATGGGCTTAACTAATGCCCATAACCCTACAGTTAAACCCTATGCTGTCGTTCAATTACGCCAAGATAATAAACTTGGAACGCTTTATAATATGGTCGGCTTTCAGACAAAATTGAAATATGGTGAACAAATTCGCATTTTTAGAATGATTCCCGGTCTTGAAAAAGCAGAGTTTGCGCGTCTTGGTGGTCTTCACCGCAATACCTACCTCAACTCGCCAATTATTCTTGATCAAACCCTTCGTTTAAAACAAAAAAAACAACTACGCTTTGCAGGGCAAATTACCGGATGTGAAGGTTATGTAGAATCAGCGGCAATAGGGCTTCTTGCTGGACGTTTTGCTGCTGCCGAATATCATCATATTTCCCCTTGCCTACCCCCACAAACTACAGCATTCGGAGCCCTTTTGAATCATATTACGGGGGGACACATCATAGATGAAAAAGCAGAAACACAGTCTTTTCAGCCAATGAATATCAATTTCGGACTTTTTCCCCCTATTGCTTCTATTAAACATTCAGGGAAACGTTTACCAAGTAAAGAAAAAAAATTAGTAAAAAAACAAGCCATAACAGCGAGAGCTCTCAATGATTGTACTCAGTGGTTAGCAAATAAAGAATCAAAGAGCTCCTGTTTATAAAAAACACACGATTCGCCTCTCTCCTACTGAATAGATCTTTATAACTCTCGTGAAAAAATCATTCTAAAGCCTTTTAAAGACTGTCTCCCCCAATCAATAAATACTACCCTACGTTTCATCATTTATTCAATTATGTAGATGCTGTAAAATAACTTTTGGCTATAAAAAAACTTTACCGCTATCAATAATTTAATATGATTTAATGACTAAAAACAAAATAATTATATAAACATATTATGAATAATCAAAATAAATAAATGGAAATACACAAGTAATACTGTACTATCTTTATTAATAGTTTTTATATTACGTAATGTATATTATTTTATAAGAGTAATTTTTCTGTTTTTTAACTTCCTCCCTCAAAGTTTGTGATGTTCTCTCATTTTAACTCTTGTATGATGAAGGAAAAATACTCGCTTGCATATCACAAGTGAAATAACGATATGGAAAAAATATTTGTAGGATAGAGCTGGAGCTATCTCTCCCCTCTCAAATGCCAAGAAAAATCCCAATATTAAAAACCAAATCTGAATATCAAAAGATTTTTTTATTTCAGGATCTTATAATAAATCAATAAAATTATCCTCTTGGTGCGTCACAAGAAAGGTTGGCGTATAAGAGTAAAAGAATAAAACTATCCCTTATGCACTCGACTCAGATATCTGGGGCTAGTCGCAACATTATAGGAACTGAGAAAATAGATAGCACGGTGGCACCAACATGCACTTTTATTAAGCGTAAATGGTGATATATAATAACTTTTATGGACTTTACAGAGTTTTCCGCTTCATATTATTTACGGATCTTGTTTTGAAATAAATACCGTAACACTTCAGCGTAATAAAAGTTAATATTACATTTTATAAGCCATACCCGCGCTCAATTAATACAGTACAATATTTCATTGAAAAGACTAAAAACAATATATTTCAGCAATACATGAAAATAAAAAATATCGCAAGGATCTCAAAGTTTTATGTGAAAAACAAGCATAACACATGTGTTAAAAAAACCCGCTTATAAATAAATCGGGTTTTTTTAATGTAGCTTAAATTATTTTTTATTAACTGCTTCTTTAAGGCTTTTTCCTGCAGAAAATTTGGGTACAGAACGTGCTGGAATATCGATTTCAGCACCAGTTGAAGGATTACGCCCCTTTGTTGCAGCACGATGAGAAACTTCAAAAGTGCCAAAACCTGGAAGACGAACATCTCCCCCTGAAGCCAAAGCTTCTGTCACAGAAGCCATAAAAGCATCAACAACAGCACCAGCTTGCGCTTTCGAAACACCTGCCTTTTCAGCAACGGAGCTAACGAATTCACTTTTATTCATAAAATATTTCCTTTCCCTATATTACCTGAACATGACTTAATCATGTTATTGGTCAGTTTATTGAAAAGTACAGCAAACAGAAGTCTTATTTTTATCCAAAACATTGTTTTTTTAGCAATAATCACAGTTATTCACGGAATTTTTTACTTTTTCCAACAAAAAACAGAATAATAACCTCAACAACACCTTCTACCACCTAAAAAATGCCGTTATAAATGAGATAAGTGAATCAGTGCGCAATCTGTATCCCTTCACTATCACTGCTCTCTGACCGGATTGGCACAGCCCCTGTAGAGGGTTCTTTCCATTCAATAGTGTCTGGAAAACGAACCAAAGCGTGTTTCAAAACTTCACTCACATGATTTACCGGAATAATTTCCATATTATTTTTGACATCATCAGGAATATCAACCAAATCTTTTGCATTTTCTTCAGGAATAAGTACTTTTTTTATCCCTCCTCGAAGAGCTGCTAAGAGTTTTTCTTTTAATCCACCAATGGGTAAAACGCGTCCACGTAAAGTAATTTCACCAGTCATTGCAATATCTTTATGCACAGCTACTCCTGTAAGGACTGAAACAATTGCCGTCACCATTGCAATCCCAGCCGACGGGCCATCTTTTGGTGTCGCACCCTCTGGAACATGAACATGGATATCGCGTTTTTCAAAAAGTGGAGGTTCAATACCAAAATCAACAGCACGAGAACGTACATAAGATGCTGCCGCTGAAATGGACTCTTTCATAATATCACGTAAATTTCCAGTTACAGTCATCTTCCCTTTGCCGGGCATCATAACTCCTTCAATAGTCAATAACTCTCCACCGACTTCTGTCCACGCAAGACCTGTTACAACACCAACTTGATTTTCTCCTTCAATCTGATTGTAATGATAACGTTTAACACCCAAGAAATCATGAATATTACTTTCTGTAACTTTTACAGATTTTTGATGTGTTTTGAGAATTTTTGTAACGGATTTGCGGGAAATTTTCATGAGTTCACGTTCAAGGTTACGAACGCCTGCCTCACGTGTATAAAACTGAATAATTGACCTTAGTGCTCCATCAGAAATACTGAGTTCTTTTTTAGATAAACAGTGATCTTTTAGTGCCTTTGGTAAAAGATGCTGTTTAACAATTTCCATTTTCTCACATTCAGTATAACCAGCGATACGAATAATTTCCATACGATCCATTAACGGACCTGGAATATTAAGCGTATTGGCAGTTGTGATAAACATGACATCAGAAAGATCATATTCAACTTCCAAATAGTGATCAATGAATGTACCATTTTGTTCAGGATCAAGAACTTCTAATAAAGCGGATGAAGGATCACCACGAAAATCTTGGCCCATTTTATCAATTTCATCAAGCAAGAAAAGCGGATTAGATTTTTTTGCTTTTTTCATAGACTGGATAATTTTCCCAGGCATCGAGCCAATATATGTTCGGCGATGTCCACGAATTTCTGCTTCATCTCGGACACCTCCCAATGAGATACGAACATACTCACGTCCCGTTGCCTTTGCAATAGAGCGCGCTAATGATGTTTTCCCTACACCTGGAGGACCTAACAAACAAATAATGGGACCTTTTATCTTTGACGCGCGACTTTGTACGGCCAAATATTCAATAATTCGCTCCTTAACTTTTTCAAGACCAAAATGTTCATTATTCATGACCTTTTCAGCAAAATCTAAATTGTTTTTAATCTTAGATTTTTTACCCCAAGGCATTGCTAATAACCAATCAAGATAGTTACGTACAACTGTCGCTTCTGCAGACATAGGAGACATATTCCGTAATTTTCTCAATTCTGCTCCAGCTTTTTCCTGTGCTTCCTTGGATAGTTTTGTATTCTTGATACGTTCTTCTAATTCAGAGAGTTCATCTCGGCTATCATCACCTGCTCCTAACTCTTTTTGAATAGCCTTCATCTGCTCATTGAGATAATATTCTCGTTGGTTTTTTTCCATTTGCCGTTTAACATGCGAACGAATACGTTTTTCAACCTGCAAAACAGAAATTTCTCCTTCCATGAAGGACAAAACACGTTCAAGACGGGCCCGCACAGGTAAGAGCTCTAATATTTCCTGTTTTTCTGCCAGTTTAATCATCAAATGAGAAGCAATCGTATCGGCAAGCTTAGAAGGATTATCAAGCTGGCCAATCGCATTCACAACTTCAGGAGAGATTTTTTTATTAAGCTTTACATAGTTTTCAAAATAAGTAATCACTGACCTTGAAAGAGCTTCAATCTCAACATCACTCTCTCTAGGTTCTTCTGTAACAGTTGCAAAAGCCTGATGATAACCTTCACTTAAAGCAAATTGACTAATTTTTGCACGTGCAGTTCCTTCAACCAAAACCTTTACAGTACCATCAGGAAGCTTTAAAAGTTGAAGAATATTAGCAAATGTACCAATATGATAAATATCCTCTGATTTTGGATCGTCATCAGAAGCATTTTTTTGTGTCACCAATAGTATTTGCTTATCAACCGCCATCGTTTCTTCAAGAGCACGAATTGATTTTTCGCGGCCCACAAAAAGTGGAACAATCATATGGGGGAAGACAACAATATCACGAAGAGGTAAAACAGCATAAACCCCATCTCTTACTTCATCTGTCTTTTCATCAATATATTGCATAACTCTCCTTTCTGGAGCCTATGAGCTATCTACAACAATTAGCCCACCTTTAGAAAATCTCAGCTCTTCACTGTACATGAAGTGGTAATTACTCATACATAAATCAAGCATTATAATGATATTATTAGAAACACCTATCAAATACCGTTCACTACCACCTTTTATATTGTGCATCGCACAATGTCATGCTGATACATTTTCTTTATCTTCTGCACGTTCTGAGTAAATATAAAGAGGACGCGCTTTACCATCAACGACATCACTCGAAATAACCACTTTTTGAACGCCTTCAAGAGCCGGTAGCTCAAACATCGTCTCAAGAAGGATCTTCTCCATAATAGAACGTAAACCACGAGCACCAGTTTTACGTTCAATTGCTTTCTTTGCAATAACACGTAAAGCATCTTCATGAAATGCTAACTCAACATTCTCCATTTCAAAAAGACGCTGATATTGCTTTACTAACGCATTTTTAGGTTGGGATAAAATTTGCATGAGGGCGTTAACATCTAAATCCTCTAAGGTAGCGACTATAGGAAGCCGCCCAATAAATTCTGGTATTAAACCAAATTTAATAAGATCTTCAGGCTCTAAATCACGAAAAATTTCACCGACACAACGCTCATCCGGAGCCTTAACAGTCGCAGAAAAACCAATAGAAGTTTTTTCACCACGCCCTGAAATAATCCGTTCTAAACCTGCAAAAGCTCCCCCACAAATGAATAAGATGTTTGTGGTGTCAACCTGAAGAAACTCTTGTTGCGGATGCTTACGTCCACCTTGAGGAGGAACAGAAGCAATCGTTCCTTCCATAATTTTTAATAATGCTTGCTGAACTCCTTCCCCCGAAACATCTCTTGTAATAGAAGGATTGTCTGCTTTACGAGAAATCTTATCAACCTCATCAATATAAACAATACCACGCTGCGCACGTTCAACATTATAATCTGCTGCTTGAAGAAGCTTCAAAATAATATTTTCAACATCTTCTCCCACATAACCCGCTTCAGTCAAAGTGGTCGCATCCGCCATCGTAAAAGGCACATCAATAATACGTGCTAATGTTTGTGCAAGATAAGTTTTACCACAACCCGTTGGACCAACAAGAAGAATATTTGATTTAGCCAACTCAATATCATTGCTTTTAGACTGATGCGCCAACCGTTTATAATGATTATGAACAGCAACAGAAAGAACACGCTTTGCATGTTGCTGACCAATAACATAGTCATCAAGAACTGTTATAATTTCCTGTGGCGTAGGAACACCATCACGCACCTTAACCCCAGAAGACTTATTTTCTTCCCGAATAATATCCATGCAAAGCTCTACACATTCATCACAGATAAATACAGTAGGCCCCGCAATGAGCTTACGCACCTCATGCTGACTCTTGCCGCAGAACGAGCAATAGAGAGTATTTTTTGATTCGTTCCCGCTATTGCTAATTTTGCTCATTTTTCTTTCCTTTCACCACAATATATGAACACTTTGCCTTTTCAAAGGAAGCCTTTCATCATGAAAACTAAAAGACATATAGAAAACCATGCATGTCTCAATACTTTTAGGTGTTTCTCTTATTTTGCGATATTTTTTATAAAACTCTTTGATTTAAAGTAGCTGTTTTTTCTATAAAAATTCTTAATCTTTTTCTTCTTTTTCAGTTTCTGCACGGTATTGTATAACATCATCAACTAAGCCAAACGCTTTGGCTTCTTCTGCTGTCATAAAATGATCGCGATCGAGAGTTCTCTCTATAACCTCATAATCTTGACTCGTATGTTGAACATAAATTTCATTTAAACGCCGTTTCATCTTTATAATATCTTGCGCATGTCGCTCAATATCTGAAGCTTGACCTTGAAAACCACCAGATGGTTGATGCACCATAATACGTGCGTTTGGCAATGTAAAACGATGACCTTTTGCTCCAGCCGTTAATAATAAAGACCCCATAGATGCCGCTTGCCCCATGCAAAGCGTAGAAACAGGAGGGCGAATAAACTGCATAGTATCATAAATAGCCATACCAGATGTTACGACACCACCTGGAGAATTAATATAAAGACTAATTTCTTTTTTAGGATTTTCCGCTTCCAAAAAAAGCAATTGTGCACAAACAAGCATTGCCATACCATCTTCAACAGGTCCATTAATAAAAATAATCCGTTCCTTTAAAAGACGGGAAAAAATATCATAGGCCCGTTCACCACGATTTGTTTGTTCAATAACCATAGGAACAAGGCTTAATGCTGTTTTCATTGGATCACTCATATTTTTACTTTCCGTTCATATAACAACCGCTCTTTACACATTCAATGTTTTTGTCCATATGTTAACATTACTCTCTTGTGCAAGCTACAATCAAGAGATTGTATAAGATAGATTAAAATCTCAATAGTTAAAATAGCAATAATAACTCTACCTAAACAAATGATGAACATCCGGAATGCGAGATACCGCCCAATGGTAAAAACTTCCTTCCTGAGGTCTTTTCGTAGTCTTTGTCTTTCTGTGAATATGAAAACCTATCAAGCGTGAATCTGTAAGCGGCTTTACGCCAAAAGCTGGTTCAAAAATACGTTCAGTTTTTCGCCCAGTCCAATAATAAAAAGTTTCCTTTTCCTTTGCTTCATGAAAAAAACCATATCGTTTTGCTAATCGTGAAATACCATCATTGCCAAATATTGTAACGCCAAGATTTCCCAGTAAAATCGGCATTTTTTTCCTCTTTAACCAGAACGGTCTCCAAACACGACGCTTAAACCCAAGCCAATGAGGAATAATTTCTGCACCTGCCCAATAATCCTCAAATATTTTTATAATAGGGTTATTGGGCGGAAAATAAAGTGCAGAAACGCCTACTCTTGTATTATTTTCTCTTGCCAACCAAACCTTATCCGCATCTGGATGAAATTGTTTAACAAGGTAAACATCTGTATCTAACCAAACACCTTGTTGATATTTCATCAGCATAACACGAAAAAAATCCGAGAACTGAACAATTGTACACCCTAATTTATCATCAGAAAAATCGGGATCAAGGCGATAAATTGCTGAGCGTGGTAAAATTGATTCGGCTTCATGCAGCTCAACACCAGCAGGGAGATTATCTATTTTTTATCATAACTAAAAAGCTTAACGCGCTGTCCAGTTTTAACCATTGAAGACAAACAAAGCCTATCCACCAATCTTAATTGTCCACTATACCAAAAAGTACAAATATCCATAGATAATACATCAAAAATATTCTAAACTTACGCGAAAGAGTTGTTCAACATCACGAACCCTATCAGCAAGAGCAAAAATCACTATTCTATCACCAGACAAAATACGCGTATCTGCCGAAAGCTGTATTATTGTCTTATTGCGATAAATTGCACCAATTCTCAAACCATCTGATAAATTGAGCTCTGATAATGACTTACCAACCAATGAAGATGTTTGCATCACTTCAGCTTCAATAATTTCTGCTCGGCCATTAAAAACTGAATGAACAGAACGAATACGCCCACGGCGCATTTGTTGCAAAATTCTCGATATTGTAACACTATGGGGATTAAGATATGCATCCACACCAACAGCACGACTAAATTCTTGATAGGCAACATTATTAATCAATACCATATTGGCTTTGCAGCCCAATCTTTTAGCAATAATAGCGCTTAAGAGATTAACCTGATCTTGATTGGTCAATGTAATCATTAAATCGGACTGATCAATTCCCGCATCTTGAAGAATCACTGGATCTAACACGTTACCGTATAAAACTGTTGTTTTTTCAAGCTGATCAGCAATTGTGAGGGCTCTTTCTCTATGCGCTTCTATAATCTTCAATTTTAATTTATGAAAACGCTTTTCAATAGCCTGTGCAACATAAAGGCCAATGTGACCACCCCCTGCAATAATCATGCGGTGGGCATCTTGTTCTTTATGACCAAAAAGCCCAACAGCACGACGCATCTGTTCACGAGAAACAACAAGATAGGTTATATCACCAACGCGTAATTGCGTTTCTGAATGTGCAACCAATAATTCCGCGCCACGTTTAATAGCAGTAACCGTCGTATGAAGATCTGGAAAAAGCTCTGTTAATTGACGCAAAGGTGTATTAATAACGGGACAATCTTCCATGCATTCCAAAGCTAGTGCCACAATATCATCATTACAAAAATAAAGAACATCTATTGCACCAGGTAAAGCAATACGGCGCAAAACCATTTCCCCAACTTCAACTTCTGGCGAAATAACCACATCAATGGGAATATTCTCTCTGGAAAAAAGCGTCTTATAACGTGGTTCTAAATAAGATTGTGAGCGAATACGAGCAATTTTTGTGGGCACATTAAATAATGAATGTGCTACTTGGCAAGCTACCATATTAACTTCATCAAACAAAGTGACAGCAATCAACATATCAGCTTTGTCTGCATCTGCAGCCAAAAGAACTTCAGGCCGTGAACCGTGACCAACAAAACCTCTCACATCCAATGTATCGCGAATCTTTTCAATTAATCTCGTTTCAATATCAATAACAGTAACATCGTGATTTTCAGCAGCAAGACGCTCTGCTATCCCATAACCAACCTGTCCTGCTCCACAAATAATAATACGCATCGCTTTAAGAAACTCCAAGCGCTTTAAGTTTACGGTGCAAAGCTGAACGCTCCATGCCTATAAATTCAGCAGTACGTGATATATTTCCACCCAAACGCCCAATCTGCGCCACTAAATATCTCTTTTCAAATAATTCTCGAGCTTCACGTAACGGCAAATCCATTATACTTTCATCTGAATCCATTTGAAGACGTGGCAAAGAATCACTTACTTCACTGGGAAGAAAGTCCGCTGTTATAGGACCATCACCATCCCGCACAAGAATAAGAAGACGCTCAATATTATTACGTAATTGCCGCACATTACCCGGCCAAGCGTGCGTTTGCAAAATAGCAATCACATCATCACTGATTGCACGCGGTTTAATCCCAACCTGCTGTGATATTGTTTTTACAAAATGATGTACAAGTTCTGGAATATCTTCACGACGCGCTGAAAGGGGCGGAACAACAATAGGAACAACGGAAAGACGGTGAAAAAGATCCTCCCTAAAGCGCCCATCAGAAATGAGGTTTTCAAGATTTTGCGCTGTCGAAGAAATGATACGGACATCCACCTTAACACGTTTTGTGCCGCCAATTCTCTCAAATGTTTGCCCCGTTAAAACCCGAAGAATCTTCCCTTGAGTCTCACGCGGCATGTCAGCAATTTCATCAAGATATAAGATACCGCCATGAGCTTCCTCTAAGGCACCAATTTTACGCTCTCTTCCCTCCATTTCGCTGCCAAACAGCTCTATTTCCATTCTTTCCGGAGTAATCGTTGCAGCATTTATTGTAACAAATGGCCCATTCGAACGCGTTGAGAGCGCATGAATAGCTCGTGCAACAGTCTCTTTTCCTGCCCCTGAAGGACCTGTTATCATGATGCGACTATTGGTTGGTGCTACTTTTTCTATGATTTGACGCAAATTTTTTATAACTGTCGATTTTCCGAGCAACTCTAATGTCTCGTTCGAACGCTTTCGCAATTCTAAAAGCTCACGTTTTAAATTTGAATTTTCAAGTGTTCTCTCTGCAACCAATACAAGTCTATCAGCTTTAAAAGGTTTTTCAATGAAATCATATGCCCCTCGCTTTATAGCGGAAACAGCCGTCTCAATATTACCATGACCAGAGATCATAACGACCGGAAGAGCCGGATATTGTGTTTTAATTTCATCAAGCAGTGCTAAACCATCGAGACGACTACCCTGTAGCCAAATATCCAAAAAAATGAGCTTTGGAATACGCTCACTAATTTGAGCCAATGCTTCATCAGAGTTACAAGCAACACGCGTTTCATAACCTTCATCATCTAAAATACCAGCAACAAGCTCACGAATATCTGCTTCATCATCAACAATCAAGATATCTGATACCATACTATTCCCCTATCTTATGATTTATGGCTTGTATAATATTACCCTGCTTACCCCCATCCGCTGGAAATATCAAACGGATCATCGCACCACGACCTTCATAAAAACTCTCCGGTGCATCATGAAGCTCCATGAAACCACCGTGATCTTCAATAACTTTGCGCACAATAGCTAACCCCAGCCCTGTTCCTTTTTCCCGCGTTGTTATATAGGGTTCTAATAACTTTTGTCTTTGCTCTTTAGGAAGTCCTTTCCCGTTATCAACAACATCCACAACCACCCATTCTTCCTGACGATAAGAACGGATAAGAATATGACCGTGAATATTTTCCTCTCGCATAACTGAATCTATGGATTCGCTCGCGTTTTTGATAACATTGCAAAAAGCCTGTACAATGAGACGGTTATCAAATGCACCCATAAGTGGTAGAGTTCCTAAATCTTGCTCAAAATGAATATCATGTCGCGTCACTTCTATCAAGAAACATGCTTCGCGCAACAATTCTCGTATATCTAAAATATGCATTTTGGGTTTGGGCATACGTGCAAAAGAGGAAAACTCATCAACCATACGCCCAATATCTCCAACCTGCCGAATAATTGTGTCAATACACCGCTCAAAGACCTCTCTATCTTGTGTAATAGCTTTGTTATAACGTTTACGAATGCGTTCAGCGGATAACTGAATAGGTGTAAGAGGATTTTTAATTTCGTGTGCAATACGCCGCGCAATATCCGCCCACGCCGCTGTACGTTGCGCTGCAACAAGGTCTGTAATATCATCAATTGTTAGAACCCAAGATTGCCCTTGTCCATCATCCTCCTCCATCGTAACTTGGACATTACAGACACGCTCTTTTCCTGCAACGTTTAAAGTGACCTGCTCACGATGGTTTTTACGATCCAATGAACGCACAAACTGAAAAACCTGCCAAATTTCAGCGCTTAAAGATAAAAGACTTTTTCCAACAACGTGCTCTGAGCGAATATCAAACATCGCTTCAATAGACCGATTGATAATGGTGATATCACCATTATCATCTATACCTGCTACTCCCGCTGTTACACCCGATAACACAGCTTCAGAAAAACGCCGTCTTTCATCAATTTGATCACGCACTGCAATCAATTCATTACGCCGACTTTTCAATTCACTGACCATGTAATTAAAAGTTTTGGATAATTGCCCAATATCTCCATCTTTTGCTCGTACTGGCACGAAAATTTCCATATTTCCAGAAGCAACATCATCGGCAGCACTAATGAGAAGACGAATAGGACGTACTAAGCGATCAGCAACAGCAATAGCAGCCCAAATGGCTGATAAGAATAAACTAAAAAAAAGACACAAATAAAGCATACCAAATGCAATCTGTGTCAGCAGGCGATTCTCATTTAAATCACGATAACGGTCTGTATTAACTTCTGTCAAACGCAAAGCAGATAAAACACCTTTATCAACGTCACGCACCAAATATAAAAATGTGTTTGGAATATTGGTAAATTTTAAAATAATACCAAAATAATCATGAACGCCTGGTTGAAAAGAAAAAGGTCTCGCACTGGTTGCACGTTCAATAAGATGAGAAGGAGGAATTGGCAGTTTATCTTCATCACCAAGAGCACTCGATACAAAAATAGCTCCACTAGAACTTAACAAAAATGCACCACGCAAATTGCGTCCTAGAGCATGACGCGTCAATTGCATCCTATATTCAGCTGGATTACGTTCTAAGAGTTTTTTGTTATCAAGTGCAAATGCCATCGCATAGGATAAATTTTTTAAATTTTGGAGCATTTCATCTGCATAAGCATTTGCTAAATCAATAGAAGAGCCCACAATTTGCCGCGTTGTTGTATCAAACCATCGATCAAGTCCCAAATTTAGTGCTGGACCCGATACAAGAGCTACAGCAACAGCTGGCATTGTCGCAACAAGTGCAAACAATGAAATAAGGCGCACATGAAGACGCGATCCTGCACGCCTTGAACGCCAAGCACGAATGATCGGTATCATCTCATAAAAAACGATGACAATAAGCCCTAAAACCCAAAAACTATTAATTCCTATAAGAATAAGGGTTACTGTTCTACTGGGAACAACAGGAGTTAATCCAATAAGAATAATAAATGAAACAGAGGCCGTAAGTAAAGCCAATACAATAATTGTAATCCCTAAAAAAATATATACCTTACTTAAACGATACAACTCATCGTTATAAGTATTTTTATCTATGTCTTGAAGATTCGTCACAGATGTTATATTCGTCATGAGCTTACATACCCTTATCCCATTATTCTCATATAACCTTTTGTAGCAAAAATTGACAATACTAATACTACATTTAAAATAGGCAAATATAGTCAACGAGAAAAAACTTCTACATTTTGCAAAATATCTTTAAAATAGACTGTGTTCGACGATACTTTACGAAGGAAATGAGATGCGATTAACAAAACAAACAAATTATGCTCTTCGAATGCTTATGTATTGTGCAGATAATCAGGGAACTCTCAGTCGTGTTCCAGAAATTGCTAAAGCATATGCCGTTTCAGAGCTTTTTTTATTTAAAATCCTTCAGCTGCTTGTTCAAGCAGGTTTTATACAAACAGTGCGTGGACGCAATGGTGGAGTTAGATTGGCTAAACCCGCAGCAGAAATTTCAGTCGCGGATGTTGTGAAAGTAACAGAAGACAACTTTTCCCTCGCAGAATGTTTCGATACTGCAGAACCAACTTGCCCCTTGTTTGATTTTTGTGGTTTAAATACCGCACTTCAAAAAGCATTAAATGCTTTTTTTGAGGTGTTATCCGTGATATCCCTTGCTGATCTACAACAACCATCCTTTCAAAATCATTTTAAAATTAATGACAAAAAAGCAAACTAAGATTATAATACAAGGAGATTAAGTATTTCTATTGCAGCAATAATATTAGCCGCTGGACGGGGTGAAAGAGCAGGATCTCCCCATAAAATTCCAAAACAATATCGGCTTCTAGGACAAAAGCCAATTATTTATCATACCGTGCATTGTTTTTTGCAGCATCCAGCTATCACAACAATTATTCTTGTTATTCATCCAGAAGATCGTCAAATCTGTGAACAAGCTATTGACGATTTTAAAGAGCGCCTTACTATCGTTGAAGGAGGCAATACACGTCAAATCTCTACCTTATATGGACTTCAGGCACTCAAAAAATTTGCCCCCCAATATGTGCATATTCATGATGGTGCACGCCCTTTTATCGAAAACAAGCTTCTTAATAACATTCACAACACTATCACGCCTCAAGAAGGTGTTCTTCCTGTTCTGCCCATCTCTGATACCCTTAAACGTATAAATAATCAGCATGTTTTAGAAACAATTCCCCGTACCCATCTTTATAGTGCACAAACTCCACAGTGTTTTCCCTTTGAACATATCTTAGCGGCCCATAAACAAGCAAAACAAGCTTGCAAACAAGAATTCACTGACGATTGCGCAATTGCCGAATGGTTTGGAATTCCTATGCGTACCGTTCCTGGGGATCCTAACAACATAAAAATTACATGGCATGAAGATTTTAATACTGCACATTTATATCTCCAAAAGAAAATGCAAATATTTCCTGATATTCGTACCGGCAATGGTTATGATGTTCACTCTTTTGAGGATGGTGATTTTCTTATATTATGTGGTATAAAAATCCCTTTTCATAAAAAATTAAATGGACACTCCGATGCGGATGTTGCTCTTCATGCATTAACAGATGCCCTTCTTGCAACTCAAGGTGCTGGAGATATCGGTACACATTTTCCTCCCTCTGATCCTCAATGGAAAAATGTATCATCAGAAATTTTTCTCCGTCATGCTCTTGATATTATAAAACAAGCAGGTGGTCGTATCGCCAATGTTGATATCACAATTATCGCTGAAAATCCTAAAATTGGTCCCTATCGTCATGCCATGACAGAAAATCTTATAACAATACTTGCAATAACACCTGATCGTATCTCTATCAAAGCAACAACAAATGAAAGGCTTGGATTTATTGGTCGTGGTGAGGGAATTGCTGCTCTTGCAACAGTGAGCGTCCTTTATTCAGGAGAAATTCCCCAATGACATATCTTTGTGAAAAACACGCACATGAAGTCCTTAATACCTTTCGCCAAAAAGGTTTGCTGTTAACAACTGTAGAGTCTTGTACAGGGGGACTCATTGCTGCATGCCTCACAAATATAGCAGGATCGTCAGATGTTCTCGATTGTGGATTTGTTGTTTATTCAAATGAATCCAAAACACGCCTTGTTGGCGTTTGTGCTGAACTTATAAGAACCCATGGTGCCGTTTCAAAAGAAGTTGCTCTTGCAATGGCTGAGGGTGGATTAAAACATTCACAAGCTGACATTGCAGTTTCTGTAACAGGAATTGCTGGTCCAGGAGGTGCAAGTCTTGATAAACCTGTAGGACTTGTGCATTGCGCAGTTGCTTACAAAAACCACTCCCCCCTGCACAAAGAAATGCACTTTGCTCATCTTAATCGCAATGCTATCCGCCACGCAACTGTTGAAAATGCTTTTAAAATGATTCTGGAATTGCTTCACTGAATTCCCCATACTAATTTCAAAATTCTTTATTCCCCATCGTGTCTATAATCGTCAACATCTTGAAAAAATTTTATTGTATCACAACTTGAAAATGAAAGATCTGAATAGCGTAAAGTTATCTCACTTCAGTCCTGTGTAGGTTGAATTAATCAAATTTATTCACTTGCACGCCACAAGAGAAAAAACTGTATAAATAAAATGATTAAAGAAAGAGACACTTGTACTTCTCTTAAGTGCTAAGAGCTGGCGCGCAACATCTTGAGAGATAGCAAATAAATGATGCAGGAGGACTTCTTCATAAGTGTACAGATGTAGATTTTATATACTTTTACGAGAATCTATACTATTTATTATGAGCACTATTATGAAATGGATATGACGCAAGCATGTTCTATTTGGGCGTTTTGTTTAACGAGTGTGCATCCATTAAAAAAGAGAGAAACAAAAGCATGAAGCTGTGCATCATCTTCATCATTTAAAATGATATTCCTTCAATATGCTTTTGAAAGCTGAATTAAAAACAAATAGTAAAGATGAAAACCAGTTTTCACCTTCACGCTGTTTAAGCAATACGTATTGTTAAAAAATAACAGAATAGACTATGTTACCGTAGAGCCATAAATCTGATGCGCACGCTTCTCAAAAGCCTCGGTAAATTTACGAAACGCAATATCAAACATTGAGCCCATCACTAATCCAAGCGTTTTACTTTTAAATTCATAATCAATAAAAAACTCTACATTACATGCATTGGTATTCTCAATATCATGAAAGGCCCAACGATTTTCAAGATATTTGAATGGACCATCAATATATTTAACTTCTATAAGACTTTTTTCCGGCTGAAGAAATACTTGAGTCGTAAAAGTTTCACGAATAATCTTATAGCCAACGGTCATATCTGCAAGAAGCAATATTTTTTTTCCATATTCTTTTCGAGAACGTATTATTAAAGACTCACACATTGGTAAAAATTCAGGATAACGCTCAATATCTGAAACCAGATCAAACATTTCACTGGCACTATGGGTGATCTGCCGATGTATTGTAAAAATCGGCATAATTATCTCTGTAAGGAAAATTTTTCATCACGCGCTTTTTGCAAAATGGCAAAATCATCTCCAGCATGATGAGATGAACGCGTTAGAGGATTGGAGGCCATATGTAAAAATCCTTTTACTTTACCAATCTTGGCAAAAGACTCAAATTCTTCAGGAGGCACAAAACGAACAACTGGATGATGTTTTCGTGTAGGCTGCAAATATTGTCCAATTGTCATAAAGTCAACATCAGCAGCGCGCAAATCATCCATCAATTGCAAAACTTCATTTCGCTCCTCCCCGAGGCCAACCATAATTCCCGATTTTGTAAAAATTGTTGGATCAAGTTCTTTAACACGTTGTAATAAACGAATTGAATGAAAATAACGTGCCCCTGGACGGACCTTCAAATATTTAGAAGGAACTGTTTCTAAGTTATGATTAAAAACATCAGGCTTAGCAGCAACAACAACTTCTAAAGCGCCATCCTTATGACGAAAATCAGGTGTAAGAACTTCAATTGTTGTTTTAGGAGTTTTTTGACGAATCGCATAAATAACTTTTGCAAAATGCTCAGCACCACCATCAGCAAGATCATCACGATCAACAGATGTAATGACAACATGTTTTAATTCCATCCGTGCAACAGCATCAGCGACACGTTCTGGCTCATTATCATCAACGGCAAGTGGAATACCTGTTGCAACGTTACAAAAAGCACAAGCACGCGTACATATTTCACCTAAAATCATAAAGCTAGCATGCCTCTGGCTCCAACATTCGCCAATATTAGGACAACCAGCTTCTTCACATACAGTCACTAACTTATGCGTACGTACAATACCATGTGTTTCCTTATAAATTGGTGATGTTGGCGCTTTTACACGAATCCAATCTGGCTTTTTTTGAACGCTTGTATCAGGACGATGTGCCTTTTCAGGATGACGCAATCGTCTATTTGCAACTCTATCAACAACCGTAACCATTTAAGCCTTTGCCTTATAAATACGAAGTAACAATCAAAAATATAAAATTTTTCATACAATCCAGTCATCAAGCGTTTAAAACTTGACCATAAGCATCTAATACACTTTCTTTCATCATTTCCGATAAGGTCGGATGTGGAAAGACAGTATGCATTAATTCTTCTTCTGTTGTTTCAAGATTCATAGCAATAACAAAACCCTGTATCAATTCTGTTACCTCAGCCCCTACCATATGGGCCCCGAGAAGCTGTCCTGTTTTTTTATCAAAAATCGTTTTTACTAACCCCTGATCTTCACCCAAAGCAATCGCCTTACCATTCGCAGCAAAAGAATAACGACCAATACGTATATCATAACCTGCTTCTTTTGCTGCCGCTTCTGAAAGCCCTACAGAGGCAACCTGTGGTGTACAATATGTACACCCTGGAATTTTTCTTTTATCAAGTGGATGAGCGCTTTTCAAACCTGCAAGATGCTCAATACATATCACACCTTCTTCTTCTGCTTTATGGGCCAACATAGGAGGGCCTGCTACATCACCAATAGCATAAATACCTTCCACCCCCGTCCAACTCCATTCATCAGTTACAATGCAGCCGCGATCGGTTTTTATTCCCAAAGCTTCTAAACCAAGATTCTCAATATTACCTTGCACCCCAACAGCGGAAATCAACCGGTTAACAGTCATTGACTCTATTTTACCTTGAACATCAATATGTACACTTACAGAATCGGAAGATTTTTCAACCTTTGTTACTTTTGCTTGACGAAGAATGCGTAAACCTTTTTTCTCTAACTGTTTACGAGCAAACGTTGAAATTTCAATATCTTCAGCAGGCATGATATGGGGCATCATTTCAACAACAGTTACTGTCGCCCCCATATCATGATAAAAAGAAGCGAATTCAATGCCAATAGCCCCAGACCCTATAACCAAAAGCGATTTTGGCATTGCTGGCGGTATCATAGCTTCAAAATAAGTCCAAATGAATTTTCCATCTGGCTCAATACCAGGAAGGACACGAGGACGTGCGCCCGTTGCAATAATGATATGCTTTGCTTGATAAGTTCCCTCCCCTAACGTCCCTTTAGGGACTGGATTTTGCGGTTGCATAATCGGTTTGGAGGATGAAGAAACCATAATTTCCGCAGGAAGGCTTCCCTTTGCTTCTTTAGTAAGCTTTGCTTCACCCCAGATAATATCAATTTTGTTTTTTTTCATTAAAAAACCAACACCAGCATTTAAACGTGCTGAAACACCCCGTGAACGTGCCACAACATCTTTGATGTTTGCCTCAATTGAACCATTAATTTTTAATCCATAATTTGTCGCATGTTCAGCAAAATGTTTCATTTCCGCTGAACGTAGAAGGGCCTTTGTTGGAATACATCCCCAATTTAAACAGATCCCTCCCAAATGTTCACGTTCAACAATCGCAGTCTTAAAGCCACATTGTGCTGCACGAATTGCGGTTACATATCCGCCTGGACCTGATCCAATCACAATTACATCATAAAGATTTACCACAGTAATTCCTCCATGGATATATATAAAATGGATATGCATTTTTTGAACTTAAGTCTGTAAAAAAACATGAGAGAATTATCTTATGTCTTTGCTTTAAGCTTCACGCAAATGCTTTATCCAAACCAGAAATAGCAATAACATTGCTCTTTAAACTCTTTAAATTTGTTTCTATTCTCTTAACACGCTTTCTCACAATTTACGTGAAGAACTGTTAAACAGTTCAAACCAACATTGCTAATGGATTTTCAATCATCTTCTTAAAAGTCCGCGCGAGCTCTGCTGCTAAAGCACCATCGACAGCACGATGATCCGCAGAAAGCGTAACTGACATAACTGTCGCAACAACTAATGCACCATTTTTAACAACGGCGCGTTGCTCCCCTGCACCAATCGCAAAAATCGTCGCATGCGGTGGATTAAGAATAGCCGAAAAACTTTTTATACCATACATCCCCATATTTGATACAGCTGTTGTTCCACCCTGATATTCTTCCATTTTTAACTTGCCCTCGCGCGCACGCTTTGCAAAATCCTTCATCTCTTTGGAAATAAGTGATAACGGCTTTTCCTCTGCATGGCGAATAATCGGTGTAATTAATCCATTGGGAATAGAAACAGCAACCCCAACATCACAATGTTTATGATGAAGCATCCCGCCTTCAAGCCAAGAAACATTCGCATCGGGAACCGCTTTCAAAGAAAGTGCGACAGCTTTGATCACCATATCATTAACAGAAAGCTTATAAGTAGGCTGAGTTTCTTCCTGCCCCTTAACCATTGGAGCAGCAGCATTCAGTTGTGTACGCAGTGCTAATAGCGCATCAAGTTCACAATCTACCGTTACATAGAAATGTGGGACTCTCTGTTTTGATTCCACCAAACGTGTCGCGATTGTTTTACGCATATTATTATGGGGAGCGAAGCTATATTCATCCTCTTTGAAGAGTTTCAATATCTGTTTGTCCGAAGCACCTGTAGCTATTAGCTCCCCTATCGATGATGAATAAGACACTTTAGACATATCGCTGCTCACAGCTTTTTCTACATCGCGCTTAATAATACGCCCATGCGGACCACTTCCAGAAATAAGGGATAAATCAAGACCTGCCTGAGATGCTAATCGCCGCGCTAAGGGAGAGGCAAAAAGACGAGCTTCCTTTTCATCTTTCTGTATTAATTGCCCAGTTGATGATTCATGAGACATTTTTATTCCCTTTGAGTCCGTCTGTTTCAGAGAATCTGTCTGTTTGATGCCCTCTGGTTTTTGTCTTGTAGAAGAAGAGATTTCTTCTGCAACTTTTGCAGCTTCAGCTAAATCTTCACCTTCTTCTGCTAAAACAACAATTAAAGCATTTACTTTAACGCCTTGTGTTCCAGCAGGAACAACAATTTTAGCAACCCTACCTTCATCAACGGCTTCGACTTCCATTGTCGCTTTATCCGTCTCAATTTCAGCAATAACATCACCAGAGGAAACCTTATCTCCCTCCTTAATATTCCATTTTGTTAAATTTCCCTCTTCCATCGTAGGGGAAAGCGCTGGCATTGTAATTTTAATGGGCATTATGCTTTCCTCCGTTATGCTCTGTATGTCACAGCCTTAACGGCCTCAATAATTTCAGCAGTATTAGGCAAAGCCAACTTCTCAAGATTAGCGGCATAAGGCATCGGAACATCTTTGCCAGAAATCGTAGCAATTGGCGCATCAAGGTAGTCAAAAGCCTGCTGCATAACACGCGTTGCTATTTCAGTTCCCACAGATGACTGAGGAAATCCCTCTTCAATTGTGACCAAACGACCTGTTTTTTTAACTGATGAAAGAATTGTTGGAAGATCCATCGGGCGAATGGTTCGTAAATCAATCAATTCAACATCAATACCAAGTTTTTCAATTTCTGGTAACGCTTGAACAGCATAATGCATCCCAATTCCACATGCAACAATCGTCACATCTTGTCCAGACTTATGAATACGTGCCTTACCAATAGGCAAAAGAAAATCATCCAGTTGAGGAACATCAAATTGATGCCCATACAAAATCTCATTTTCAAGGAAAATAACAGGATTATCATCACGAATAGCAGATTTCAGCAAACCTTTTGCATCTGCAGCACTATAAGGCATGACAACTTTCAGACCTGGTACATGACTATACCATGCAGCATAACATTGAGAATGTTGAGCACCAACACGGGCAGCCGCGCCATTGGGACCTCGGAAAACCATAGGAGCGGTCATTTGTCCACCAGACATATAACGTGTTTTGGCTGCTGAGTTAATAATTTGATCCATCGCCTGCATCGCAAAATTAAAGGTCATAAACTCGACAATAGGACGTAACCCACCAAAAGCAGCCCCGACAGCCAGCCCAGCAAAGCCGTGTTCTGTAATTGGGGTATCAATAACTCGGCGTTCTCCGAATTCTTCCAACAAACCTTGACTAACCTTATAGGCACCTTGATATTGCGCGACCTCTTCCCCCATGAGAAAAACTGTTTCATCACGCCGCATTTCTTCAGCCAAAGCCTGATTAAGTGCTTCACGAACTGTCATTGTAACCATTTGTGTTCCCGCTGGAATATCAAAATTAAGAGATGTATCAAAAGTAGGAGCAGCCTGCGGAACTGACAAAGGCAGAGAAAGAGCAGATTCCTTAGTTTTTTGTGCTGTATCAGTAGGTTGCGAAATATCCTCAGCACGCTCACCTTCTTCTAACAAAATTGCAATAACAGTGTTAACCCTTACGCCTTCTGAACCTTCAGGCACAAAAATTTTACCAAGAGTACCTTCATCAACGGCCTCTACTTCCATTGTAGCCTTATCCGTTTCAATTTCAGCAATAACATCGCCAGAGCTAACCTTATCACCTTCTTTCTTGAGCCATTTAGACAGTTTACCTTCTTCCATAGTTGGTGAAAGCGTCGGCATCAAAATATCAATAGACATACTTGCTTCCCTCGCATCAAACTAAAATATCAGTATAGAGCTCAGAAGCATCTGGCTCTTGATCACTTTGTGCAAAATCTACCGCATCAGCAACAATTGCACGGACCTCTTTCTCAATAGATTTTAAATCGTCTTCGCTCGCCCAATTTTTTTTAAGAATCCGACTTTTTACTTGATCAATCGGATCGTGCTCCTCTTTTATTTTTTGGACTTCTTCCTTTGAACGATATTTTGCTGGATCAGACATGGAATGACCACGATAGCGATAGGTCTGCATATCAAGAATGATCGGTCCTTTACCTGAGCGTGCCCAAGAAATTGCTTCATCAGCAGCTCCTTTTACTGATCGAACATCCATACCGTCAACAACAATACCTGGAATTTCAAAAGAAAGACCACGTCGTGAAAAATCAGTTTCTGCAGATGCACGTGAAACTGACGTTCCCATAGCATACTGATTATTTTCAATAATATAAACAACGGGAAGCTTCCAAAGTGAAGCCATATTAAAACTCTCGTAAACCTGCCCCTGATTTGCAGCACCATCACCAAAATAAACCAATGTCACATTATTTTTACCAAGGTACTGATTCGAAAATGCCAAACCTGAACCAATGGGAACCTGCGCACCAACAATACCATGTCCTCCATAAAAGTTCTTTTCTTTAGAGAACATATGCATCGAGCCACCTTTCCCTTTGGAAAAGCCACCTTGACGTCCCGTTAATTCTGCCATGACACCACGTGGGCTCATCCCAACGGCTAACATATGACCATGATCACGGTAAGACGTAATAACCTGATCACCTTCTTTTGCCGCTTTCAATGTTCCTATAACAACGGCTTCCTGACCAATATAAAGGTGACAAAATCCCCCAATAAGCCCCATACCATAAAGTTGTCCTGCTTTTTCTTCAAAACGGCGAATTAAAAGCATTTCACGATAAGCATCAATTTCTTCTTCTTTTGTAAAATCTGCTATTGGTGCTTTCTTTGTGGTGCTTGATAATGCAGTGCGCGCCGCCGACGCAGAATTTTTTTTAAGTCGTTCTGCCATATTAAACTCCCTTTTATGATTATTTAGGAATAACCTTTACGAACAAAAGTTACAAGCCTTATCAATCGGCTTAAACAATATCATTGCTGATTGTTGTTTAAATTAAGCGATTTTTCATTTACCTTTGGTATCATTTCAAGGTATTAAGATTGTCAATTCATTTGGCTTAGAAAAGTTCAAATTCTTTCGGACATACTCATCCAACATATCTTTTTCTATATGCCCATTGCGTAAAAGAGAAATACGCTTTTCCATGAATATCCGCTCAGCTTCTATTTTATGAAGCTCCTTTTCTAATTCGCTAATATGCTGATTAACTTCACTGCGTGAATACAATCCATACTCACCATGATAAATGTGATAACTGAAATAGCTTAAGACTCCCACCGTCATAAGAGGTAGTACAAAGCGTACTTTGATTGATCGACGTTTCTGCTTTGTCCACATAAAATAGCACAGTCTTTACAGCACAAATTTCTTGATATTTTGCCCAACTATGCATGATTTTGATTAATACCTCATTACCAAATCTACACCAAAATAATTTGTTATCATCAAAGTCCCCCCCTTAATACAATTAAAGTAAGCTGAATAACCCACTTTTTATATTATAAATATTGGATATCCTCTAAGTTGTGATTTTACACCCATCTTTGTCCTTAAAACTTCCTGTTAAAATGACTATAAAATCAATCAATACCCAAGGTGTAATTATCAAAAAAATTCCTATAAGCCCTACCGGCATAAGTATTACACTTATTATAAGTATTACACTTATTATATTTATAAGAAGCATTGCAATGCCCGTTCCAACTTTACCAACCATAAAACGATGAAGTCCTAGTCCACCTAGAAAAAAACAAACGACCGCTAACGTCACTTTTGATTGCTGTGACTGACCTTCAGTCAAGATAGGGAAAATAGATTTAATGGTATCCCCTTCACACACAAAATCAACGACGTCACCAACTTTCGGCGGCGTTTTTCCTGACCAATCCCAATTCGCAAACTGATAGCGCTTACCATCAGCCCCTGAAATGAAATAATCTCCTTGATCATGACCAATAATCTTACCTTTCATCTTCACCACCTATAAAATTGTTATTCATAAAGAAGCTTTTCTTCTAATATGATAATATGTTGAATAAACCTCACAGCATGAATACAGTCTGTATTCACCGTGATATATGACAATTTAAAAAGCTAAAAATTCCCCAACAACTTAAAATTCCCGCAATTACAAGTGGTAATACAAAGCACGCTGTTCGATTTGCACCTTTGCTTTTTTCATATGAAATAGTACAGTCTTTTTCAATAGTTTTATTTAAATATTCATAATTTTCTTTAATATTTCACATTTAAAGACATATATTAAAATAATTTACATTATTAAATTAATATATTGACAACATTAAAAGTAAAGAAAGTGCCTCACTCTTTACTTTTTATATTATTCTAAAATTTCTACCAATTTATAATTTTATCCCCATTTTCATCCCTAAAATATCCGGATAAAATAACTATAAAATCAATGAATGACCACGGTATAGTAACTAACAGCCCTATACCTGTTATCGTTATAAGAAGCATTACAATACCCGTTCCAACTTTACCAGCCATAAAGCGATGAATTCCCAATAAACCAAAAAACCAACAAACAAGTGCTATCGCCAATCTTGATTTTTCTGACTGCGATTTACTCAAAAGAGGGAGAACAGATTTAACAACATTATCTTCATATACAAAATCAACGGTATCACCCACTTTTGGTGGTTTTTTTCCTAACCAATCCCAACTCGTAAATTGATAACGCTTACCATCAGCCCCTGAAACAAAATAATCTCCTTGATCCTGACCAATAATCTTACCTTTCATTCTTGCCCACCTATAAAGCTGCTTCTCATGTGTTATTCATAAAGAGATTATTTCTAATTCGATAATATGCGGATTAACCTCACGGTGTAAATACAATTCGTACTCACCATGATAAACATGAAATTAAAATAGTTCGTAACTCCCCAATAATCTAATATTTCCCCCTGCTATAAGCAGTAACAAAAAACATGCTTTAGTTGATTTATATCTTTGCTTTACCCATATAAAATAGCATTGTCTTTTTCAATACGTTTACTTAGCTGTACATGTTTTTTAATATCTCATATTAAATAAATGTAGTACAATAATTTTGCATGATGCAACTTAATATATTTATAAAAATAAAAAGCGAGCTAAATCACCTTTTTTTATTATAAGATTTTCACAAATCTGTAATCTGATTTCCATCTTTATCCGTAAATCTTCCACCAAGAATGACTATAAAATCAACAATTGCCCAAATGCCGGTAATTATCAATCCAAACAATGATAAAGATAGAACTAGCATTAAAGCACCAGTCCTAACTTTACCAACCATAAAGCGATGGACACCAAAGATACCTGCAACCCAACAAAGCAGTGCGAACATTATCTTTGTGTTCTCTGTACCTGATCTCAACAATGGAAAAACAGAACTGACAACCCCCCCTTCACAGACAAAATCAACAGCATTACCAATCCTTGGTGGATTCTTTCCCAACCAATCCCAAGTCGCAAACTGATAACGTTTACCATCATCACCCGAAACGAGATAATTTCCTTGATCTTGACTAATAATTATACCTCTCATCTTAATCCCTATAAATTTAAACACTTAAAAATTATTGCGTATATGCCTTTGATAAGAAATATCAATTTCATAATCTAAATGATCTTATACTTTCATATTTTGTGCTCACAACTATACACGATATAAATCACCAGCATAATGCGCTTGGGCTCCTAGCATTTCTTCAATACGGATAAGTTGATTGTATTTTGCTAATCTATCCGAACGTGCAAGAGAACCTGTTTTAATTTGTCCACAATTCGTTGCAACAGCAAGATCTGCAATGAAAGAATCCTCTGTCTCGCCTGAACGATGAGATATAATGGCACGATAACCTGCTTTATGTGCTACTTCTACAGCATCAAGTGTTTCACTCAATGTACCAATTTGATTAACTTTTATGAGAATAGAATTGCCTACCCCCATTTTGATACCATCACGCAAACGTGCTGAATTCGTTACAAACAAATCATCGCCAACAAGCTGACATTTTTCTCCAATTGTGTCAGTAAGTAGCTTCCAACCTTCCCAATCATCCTCTGCCATTCCATCTTCAATTGTAATAATAGGATAATTTTTCACAAGCTGCGCTAAATAATCTACCTGCTCTTGGGTGTCACGGCATTTCCCCTCACCTTTATAAAAATACGAACCATTTTTATAAAATTCGGTTGAAGCACAGTCTAAACCAATGGCAATTTGTTCACCTGGTTTATAGCCACATATCATGATAGATTCCATAATAAAATCAATTGCTTGATCAGCACTTTTAAATTGAGGAGCAAAACCACCTTCATCACCAACATTGGTATTATAACCCGCATCTTTTAAACGCTTTTTCAATGCATGGAAAATCTCAGCGCCATAACGGATAGCTTCTTTTACAGTAGGAGCTCCTATAGGAATAATCATAAACTCTTGAAAATCAATCAAATTATCAGCATGAACACCACCATTAATAATATTCATCATGGGGGTTGGAAGAATATGCGCTTGTGTACCACCAATATAACGATACAAAGGTAAATTTAATGAATCCGCAGCTGCTTTTGCAACAGCTAATGAAACACCAAGAAGTGCATTGGCACCAAGACGGGCTTTGTTTGGCGTTCCATCCAAAGCAATCATTGCTTGATCAATAGCAATTTGATTTGTTGCATCCCGCCCACCAAGTTCTTCAAGAATTTCGCCATTAACTGCAGCAACCGCTTTTTCAACACCTTTCCCTTGATAGCGCAAACCACCATCACGAAGCTCTATAGCCTCGTGTGCTCCTGTTGAAGCTCCCGAAGGAACCAGAGCGCGACCAAAAGCTCCATTCTCCAAATGAACATCAACTTCTACCGTTGGATTACCACGGCTATCAAGAACTTCACGCCCAATGATATCGACAATTATAGTCATATGTGTTTCCTTATCCAATAAAAGTCTCGATTCATTTATAATGCCCTATTAATGAAATATTTTTTCTCTTCTCAACTCAACTTTTTTGACAGATAATCAAATTCCATTAAAGTCTCAAGCAATCTTTGTAAATCATCAACTTTAACCATATTGGGTCCATCAGAAGGTGCATTATCTGGATCTTGATGTGTTTCTAAAAAAATACCAGCTACCCCAACAGAGACAGCTGCACGCGCTAAAATTTCAACAAATTGACGCTGTCCACCAGATGAAGCCCCCTGCCCCCCAGGTTCTTGAACAGAATGCGTTGCATCAAAAATAACAGGAGCACCAAATGAACGTAAAATAGGCAACGAACGCATATCAGAAATAAGTCGGTTGTAACCAAATGACGTGCCTCGCTCACAAAGCATAACATTCGGATTACCACTGTAAACAACCTTTTTTAAAACATTCTCCATGTCCCACGGCGCTAAAAACTGACCTTTTTTAATGTTAATAACACATTCTGTTTTGGCGGCTGCTACCAAAAGATCTGTTTGACGACATAAAAAAGCCGGTATTTGTAAAATATCAACTGTAGAAGAAACAATTGTACATTGCTCTTCTGTATGCACATCAGTTAATATGGGACAATTAAACTCTTTTTTTAAATCAGAAAAAATGGACATTGCTTTTTCAAGACCAATACCACGTGCCGCCCCCAAAGAGGTTCTGTTGGCTTTATCGTAACTTGATTTATAAACAAACCCGATACCAAGCTGATCGGTAATTGTTTTAATACGACCAGCCATTTCAAAAGCATGATCACGACTTTCCATCTGACACGGCCCTGCAATTAATGAAAGAGGCATTTCATTTGAAAAAATCATATTTCCAACTTTCACACGGGCATTTGGTTTAGTCATTTTATCCCTCAAAAGCAAAGTAATCCAATTTACGCATTAAACCAATCGACTTTGTTCTACAGCGGCTTCAATAAAAGAAGAAAAAAGAGGATGTGGATCAAAAGGACGTGATTTTAATTCTGGATGATATTGAACACCAATAAACCATGGATGATCTACATATTCTATCGTTTCTGGTAAAATACCATCAGGAGACATCCCAGAAAAAATCAAACCACACTGTTCTAACTTATCCTTATAATCAATATTGACCTCATAACGATGACGATGTCGCTCGACAATCTTGGTCATCCCATAAATTTGAGCAATATGACTCTCTTCTTTTAACTCAGCAGCAAAAGCACCAAGGCGCATTGAACCGCCGAGATCACCATTTCTTGTACGTTTTTCAAGAACATCTCCTTTAAGCCATTCTGTCATTAAACCTACAATTGGATTGTCTGTTTCGCAAAACTCACTTGATGAAGCATTCTCAATCTGTGCAATATTGCGCGCAGCTTCTATACAAGCTAATTGCATCCCAAAACAAATCCCTAAAAATGGAACTTTACGCTCTCGCGCAAATTGAATTGCTCGAATCTTCCCTTCTGCCCCTCGTGCCCCAAAAGCACCTGGAACTAAAATTCCATGGGCTTTTTGTAAAGCTGAAACAGAATCTTCTTTTTCAAAAAGCTCCGAATCAATCCACTCAATATTAACTTTCACTCTATTCGCTAAACCACCATGCGCAATCGCTTCAATAAGAGATTTATAAGCATCCTTTAAGCCCGTATATTTTCCCACAACAGCAATCGTAACTTCTCCTTCAGGATGATGAATACGATGCGTAATATCTTCCCAACGATCCATCTTGGGGGAAGGTGCCGAATCGATTCCAAAAGCGCAAAGAACTTCAGAGTCCAAACCCTCCTTATGGTATGCCATAGGAACATCATAAATTGTTGGCATATCTAATGCCTGAATGACTGCATTGGAGCGAACATTGCAAAAAAGTGATAATTTGCACCGTTCTGTTTCTGGAATAGATCGATCTGCACGTACAAGCAAAATATCAGGAGAAATACCAACTGCTTGCAATTCTTTGACAGAATGTTGTGTTGGTTTCGTTTTTAATTCACCTGCTGAAGGAATATAAGGCATTAATGTGAGATGGACATAAACGACATTTTGTCTCGGTAGCTCATTGCGAAGCTGACGAATCGCTTCTAGAAAAGGCATTGCTTCAATATCACCAACCGTTCCACCTATCTCACACAAAACAAAATCAAATTCTTCATTTCCCATCGTAATGAATCTCTTAATTTCATCTGTAACATGAGGAATAACTTGGACTGTTGCCCCCAAATAATCACCACGCCGCTCTCGTTCAATGATATTGCGATAAATACGCCCTGTTGTAATATTATCTTGGCTATTTGCAGAACGCCCAGTAAAACGCTCATAATGACCAAGATCAAGATCCGTTTCTGCACCATCATCGGTCACAAATACTTCACCATGTTGATAAGGCGACATCGTACCTGGATCAACATTTAAATAAGGATCAAGTTTGCGAAGACGTACGCGATAGCCACGAGCCTGTAATAACGCTGCTAACGCCGCCGCTGCGATGCCTTTTCCAAGGGAAGAAACCACACCACCAGTAATAAAAACATAACGTGCCATGGGCTTATGGTGATAAGCAATTTATAATGATTTTTCCAGCAAAAA
Organism: Bartonella sp. AP72JLCBS; assembly: GCF_042195705.1. Lineage (NCBI taxonomy): Bacteria > Pseudomonadati > Pseudomonadota > Alphaproteobacteria > Hyphomicrobiales > Bartonellaceae > Bartonella > Bartonella sp. AP72JLCBS. The sequence continues at coordinate 37,785 of NZ_JBHIOU010000003.1, forward strand.
ATGCAAAAAGAAACAATTTTTCTTCTAAAATAAAAAAGGCGAAAAAAATCACCTTTTTTAAAAAGTCTATGTTTTCTTAAAAAACTATTTTATACTGTTATCGGGAACTGTATTTTCAAGAACCTGAGGAACTGGACTTTCTGCTTCAGGATTTGTGGACTGTTTCTGTTCCTGCGAAGAATTCGAAGTGCCTCCTAGCTGTTCAAGAATAGAAGGGGAGGACTCACCATCTGACGATGGGACTGATCCTGAGTCTTTATTGGTAGAATTCTGTTCTGAATTAACCGGTATACGCTTTAAGATATCAGAACTAGAATTTGATATATTACTCACCACGGTAAGTCCAATAGACACAACAAAAAAACAACAGGCTAAAATAGCAGTCAAACGTGTTAAAGGGTTTCGAGATCCACGAGTTTTCATCAACCCTGAGCTATTACTCACACCTAGCCCACCACCTTCTGAAGGTTGAATTAATATAACACCAACCAAAGTAATCACAATCAAAAAATGAATAACTATAAGTACTGTTTGCATAAACCCTGCTCTTCAAATAACTCTTTAATAGCTATTTACACATAAATAACACACAATCCAAGGGGAAACTCAAATTTCTCTGCTATAGTTTACGACAAACATCGCAAATAGTTAAAAAATCAATCGCTTTTAAGCTTGCTCCACCTATCAAAGCACCATTAACATGAGCAATGCTTAAAAGCTCAAATGCATTGGATGGTTTTACGGATCCACCATAAAGCAAACGTATCTTATTGCCTTCATCACCAAAACGAGAGCGCACCCTATCACGAATGAAATGATGTACTTTTGCAATATCTTCTGGAGTCGCTGTGTTGCCGGTGCCTATCGCCCAAACTGGTTCATAAGCGATAATGGTATTCTCTGCTGTTGCATCATCTGGGAGAGATTCTTCAAGCTGCTGCGTGAGAATATCCAGTACTTTATTATTATTACGCTCCTCCAATGTTTCACCAATACATACAAGAGCCACAAGACCTGCTCGCCACGCAGCTTGCACTTTGGCACAGACAATCGCATCATTTTCCTGGTACACTGTACGACGTTCTGAATGCCCAATAATAACATGACTTGCTCCCGCTTCTTTAAGCATAAAAGCTGAAATATCTCCAGTATAAGGACCATGATCATCAAAGTGACAATTTTGTCCTCCCAAAAGGAGATTTTCACCATTCAGCGTATTAGAAGCACGCGATAAAAGCGTTGCTGGAACACAAATAAGCGCCTCAAAAAGATGACCTAGATCAGAGCTAACGCCTGTAGCAATAGCACGCAACTCTCCAAGCGATTCACTCGTTCCATTCATTTTCCAATTTCCAGCAAGAAAAGGCCGAATATTTTGAGACATATTTTCACCTCAAGAGCTTTTACAATACATTGTTTATCTGTAGTTACCAAATTATAAAATGAAAGCAAGTCTTTAAAGCTTGCATCTTTCATCCCTTTATTGCAAATTCCATTACAGCTTTGATAATAACTCACATTAAAAATGGACTTGAACAATGCTTGACATCATAAGAAATGCTACAAATTCTTGGATTTTTAGAATTTTCCTTGCTATTTTACTCTTATGCTTCATTCTTTTATGGGGGGTACCGCAGTTACACAAAAAAAGTGAAAGAGATCTTATTACTTCTGGAAAGTCCACAGTAACTGTCGATGATTATCGTCTTGCACTCGCCGATCAAAGCGCACGTTTAGCATATGCTGCTCATCTTGGACGAATGTTTACAACAAATGAAATGCAGCAATACCAAATTCCTGCTTTTGTATTTAATCAATTACAACAAAATGTACTGCTTGATGAACAAGCACGTAAAATGAAAATAAGTCTTTCAAAAGATACAATAGCTCATACGATTGGTTCTGATAAGATGTTCCAGGTAAATGGCACTTTTGATAAAAACTTGTTTTATAACTATCTTCAGCATTTACGTATTAGTGAAAGTGCTTTTCTTAATTATTACACCAAACAAGAAAAGCGTAATCAGCTTATTGCTGCTTTACTTTCTGATATGAAGGCACCAAATCTCTTTTATAAAGCACTTGCTCTTTATCAAGGAGAAATGCGTATTGCTGATTATCTCGTTATTGATCTAAAAGAAAAGAAAACAATTGCTGATCCTGATTACGAAACATTACAAAAATGGTTTGAAACACATCAAAGTCAATTTCGTGCTCCAGAATACCGTACTGTCTCTTTGCTATCTATGGAACTTAATGATTTTGTAAAACCTAAAGATATCTCAACAGATGAGGCGAAAGCCTATTATACACAAAATGCTTCACGTTTTGTAACGCCTGAAAAGCGTACATTCGAAGAACTGCGATTCCCCTCACGCGAAGAAGCCGATAATGCAGCAAAAAAAATAGCTGATGGATTGAGTTTTGATGAACTGGTAAAAGCTGAAAAAAAGACTCTTAATGACATAAAAAAAGGTCCTCTCGCAGAAAACGAACTTCCTAATCATCTGACATCTGAAATTTTTGAACTTCAACAAGGCCAAGTCAGTCCTGTGATAAATGACTTACAGGGACCTGTTCTCATTCGCGTTACGCATATTGAACCTTCAAGCTCTCTTCCTTTTGAAAGTGTAGAAGAAAATATTCGCCAAATACTTGCCAAAAATCGTGCTACTGATGATATCCGTAACAATTATGCTGCCATTGAAAATGCTCGTTTTGAGGGTGCTTCTCTCAAAGAGTTAGCTGACCAATACAAGTTATCTTTGCGCACAATTACTATTGATAAAACGGGAAAAACGCTTGAAGGTGCAATACTCACGGATTTACCTCAAAAAGATATTTTACTGAATGCCATCTATCAATCAAACGAAGGAGTCGATCTTGATCCTCTCTCTTTTCAAAATGGTGGATATCTCTGGTACAAGGTCGATAAAATTATTCCTTCCCGTGATAAGACACTTGAAGAGGCTAAGCTAGATGTTCTTTCTCAATGGAAAGATGAGGAAATCCAACGTCTTCTTGATGAAAAAGCCCAAAATGCTCTCAAACAGCTCACGGAAGGAAAAAGTCTTGTTGCTCTTGCTCATACCCTTGGTGTTACAAAACAAACAACACCAACCCTCCGGCGTCAAGACTCATCTGAAACCCTTGGCGTTGAAGGCATTAAAGCATTATTTTCCGCTCCCAAAGGTCATTATGGCATCATAAAAGGTCCGGTTGCAACAAACCGTATCATTTATCAAATAAAGACTGTAACCATGCCTAAAGATATCACGTCTCATAATCTTTCAACTGAGGTCCGCGCCAATATAGATATGATGATAAGAGAAGATCTCAAGCTAGAAATGCTACAAGTTGCCAATAAAGAACATCCTTTGGAAATTAATAGCACAAATTATAATCAGATCTTTAACGCTCTCCAATAAAAAGATTGTGCATAATTTTAAGAACTTATTGATAAAGTTTTCATCAGCTCTTCGTCTATAGTTGAAGAGGTAAGACGGGTTTCTTGTCTGCATATCTTAGGATCAGCGTTTGTATAATGATTCATTTTCTCGCAAAACAGTGCATGTATGGATTTGCGAGAAAATAGTCAATGGAATGTAGAATCGTTTTTGCAATGCATTAAAAAACATTATCCATCCAAAGGTCGTAAAGGTTGCCGCCCATTAAGCTATAAACATCATCCCTATCGTCATTCATTCATAGCTCATTATATTGCTACTCTTAATATTCATTCATAGGGAGCGTATTGCTTCTTCCTTAAATGATTTCATTTACACATCCAACTTATAATAGATAAAAAAACTATTTTTAAAATTCATTATAAAAATGGAGAAATCTTTTTCTATTCAAGACTCTCATTCAATATAAGAAAAAACGTATTATCATTATAAATCAATATATTCATCAATCATAACAGTCATCAATTATGATGTTATAATTTCTCAAAAATAAGAGTTTTTTATAGACTTATAGACTGCTAAGATAACTTCTCTCATAAAATAGAAATTTTATTTCATTTGCAAATGAGCTACAATCAATACATTCAGAGTACTTAAAAGTTCTTCATCAAACAAACCAATGTATTAAGATTTATCTTATGTTTTTCTTTCTCTGCATCTCACCCATCCAATACACTGAATAAAACATATTACTGATGAAGAAATACAGCGTATTTTCAAGATCATAAAATTTCTTATTCTTCTGTGTTCATAACAACCAAAACATCAACATTTTTTATAACAAAAAAATGGTTTGGAATCACAATAGCTCCTTTTATCTTCATATGAAAAAATCAGTCTACATGTTACGCATTCCAACGTAGTAATATTTTTTTACAATATCTTTGGAAAATTGCCGCTTATTGCTGCCCTTGTTATCAACCAATAGCGATACATCAATGGCAAAGTTGCGCTCTCTTGAAAAATTGCTGCCCCCAGCTGTATAGCTTTTTGAAGAGAAGCCGGTACAATGACCAATGGAAGAAAAGCTGGCTTAAGAACTCTCGGTAAAATACAAGAATACTCGTAAAATTGGGTATAATGATCGCGCGATAATGCTACCATAGCTTCAACAATACAACCCTTTTGTTGATCACTGAGACGATGAGATTCCAAATCTTCCCTATTCACTCCTACAGCCTTTAATATATCAGTGGGTAAATAATATTGATATCGTGATTGCATGAATGATAAAAGACGCAATACACCGCTTAATCCTTGAGAAATCCCTCCGTGTTCATAGATATCTGTAAACTCTTGTGCAGTTTCAGGATCTAATATCTGACAAGAAAGCTGTAAAATTATGCCTGCTGTCTCACCACAATAATGCTCTAGATCATGAAGTGTTTCTATTGGATTGTGATAAAGATCTAAAATTTGCGCATCACAATAACGTAAAAAAGCTGCCTTAGGTAAATTAAAAAGAGTGATTGCTTTTAATAAATCATTCAAAATCGGATTGTTTCCACTCGTTTGCATTTCACCATGAGCAATAGCATCATACCACCAACGTAACCGTATTTCTCCTATGAGTGGATCATGTACACTTTCGCGGATACGAGAAACTTCAGCATTAAATACATAAAGAGCAGCCAATGCTTGGCGCTTTTTTTTAGGTGCAAATAAAACCGATATATAGCGATCACGATCTATGGTACGTAAAATATCAAGACAATAAGGAAGAGAGCCTATCATTCTATGAACCTATTAACGTCCCTTTTTTAGCAATTAAATTAATACCCTCTTTTTATTCATATTAAAAAATGAAGGATAAGCAAATACAGTTCAGAAAATAAGATTTTTAAATGTGTCTCTTAACTGTATTATGAATTAAAATTTCTTTTCTAGTCCCTTTTCGTTTTAGAAAGAAAAAAATTAAATAAATAATTTTTCTGATAAAACTTATCTTATCGGACTTCAAGTTTTCATTTGCAATAAAAAAGCTAAAAACCAATCGTAACATGCATAGTAAAACTTGAACAACAAACAATGCAAGACACTTTTTCAGTGGATAGATGACAATGTTATTTTATAAAAAATGCACTGATCACAAAAACTTCATCAAATCATTGACCTCCTCCCCATCCTAAAAGACAAAGGTTCTTACCAACACCAATTTCTAAAAAATCCAATTGCTCTCGGTACGTTTCTGTTACTATAAACGCATTGATTTATAATGATAATTTTGTGTTTTGTATGTTAAATTAGAATCCCAAATATCGTAGATATGCTTTCATTTCAAACCAATTCCATGTTACATCAATAAAAACTATTCCCTTGCACGTCACAAGCGGAACTGGCTTGTAGGTAAAACTGTATAAGAAAGAATTAAAATGCCTCTTATGAACCGTCTTAAGTGCCAAGAGCTGATCACTCATGTGATTCATTAGGAACTATGAGCAAACTTTGTCCTGAATACTTGCTGCTGTATTTAAAAACACTTAATGTGTTAAGTTATGTATATTCTATACCCTTATATCACCGCCTTAAACGACAGTATTTTACAGCGCAGAAAATAATCACACAAGTCTTTCATGCTAGACCAGAGCCTTTGTTTTATTAAACAATACTCTATTCTACCGCAAATAATAACGCTGCAACAGCGCGATCTTCAGCCAATAAAACATTAAATGTACGCACCGCCGCTCCCGTACTCATTGTATCTGATGAAATACGTTTTTCCCATAAAAGCACCCGTAACTCTTCAGGTAATCGTAATAATTCAATTCCAGTACCTATTAATAAAACTTCGATTTCAGAAGCTTCTTCTAAAATACGAGATATATCCCCTTGAGTGGGAACAGGCCCTGCCATCTCAATGCCATAAATACCTGATGGTACACAAATAATAGAACCTCTATGAGACATATCAGCAAAACGAAACCCACCATTTCCATAAGCATCAATAGGTGCGCGACTTGGAAAATGTGCTTCACGAATTTGAATTGCATCGAACATGAATATGCACCTTTTATTTTTGAATAATCCAATTGTCTTTGCTTCTTCTCACCATAAAAATTAAAGTAAGGCTGATATAAACATTGATATGTTAAACATAGCCTAGTATTGAAGTGAAAATTTTTATATAATGCCCTAATCTTCTCATACAACAAATATATGAAAATTTGGGAATAAACCGCTGTAAAATGCTATACCTGCTTAAATAAATCTATCTTTTAAAAAGTTTCCTCAGCTTATTTACTCACAAATTGCTTTTTATAAAAACAATGATCTTGTTTAAAAAACAGAAAAAAATTGCGTAATATTCTATAAATAAAACAACTATTTTAATAATCTAAAGAAAACAAAAACTCCATTTTCTGTAGCCACTATAAAAGCCTCTTTTTCAATGAAATTGTCTTGATCTTGCCAAGCTTTTTATAAAAATGCTTAAAAAATGTAATAAACTGCCATTACACCTTAAGATGCATTTTCCTTTGATATAGCTTTTTTCTCTTTAGAGATACTCATATCTTCTTTCGTTGTCGTTTTAGATTTAGACTTTTGTGGTCTTTTTGCTTTAGCATTAAGTTTTGATTTTTTTTCTGCAACCGGCTCACCTTTAACGCGCACATCAGCTAATGTTGAGCGAATAACACGAATATTCATACTCTCACCAATTTCAACCTCTAATTCACCACTCTCGTCGTGAACCTTCGTAACCTTGCCGATAATACCACCACCCGTTATAACTGTATCACCACGACGTACTGCATTAAGCATTTCTTGGCGTTTTTTCATTTGGGCACGCTGTGGACGAATGATAAAAAAATACATAATTGCAAAAATTAAAATGAATGGGACAGCGCTAGCAAATGAAATTCCACCGGAAACATCGCCTGCAACTTGAGCATAAGCGTTCGTAATAAACATTTTTATCTCCTATAGTTAAACCTCAGGTATTTCCCACTCTATTAAAATGAAATTCCGATACAGAAAAAATTCCTAAAGAATTTATCATAAAAAGCAATAACTACATAATCTAATCACAGCTTTACAAAAATACAATAAATCCTTAAGAGGCAGAATACCAAAATACAATGAGAAAAATCTTAAAAAATAGATTCACTTTCCCCTATTGTATATCCTACAATACAAATCTTTTCACTAACTCAATAAATTATACAAGATAATTTTTCTAATGAACAAACTTAATTTATATAGATAATTTATCGTTTTTGATATCAAATGACAGATCTAAATACAATAAAACGATCTCATTTCAAACCTTCTGAATTAATCAAAACGATTTTCTTGCACGTCACACATATGAAACGAGCCTGTCGATAAAAACTTTTTAAGAAAGGCGTGAAATATCTTTTTTCATGCTTCTCTCAAATGCAAGAGCAATTGGAATACTCAAAGCTGACAAACAGTATGATACTATTGTCTTACACTTTCATAAATACAAAGATGGTAATATCTAACGACCCCAACGAACTACTCTCCTGAAACCAATGATTTTTTGCTGCTATATTATTGATTTAAGAAAATCAATTGTTTTTCATGAATTTTCTATAAACTGTAAGACTATTCAAATGTCAAAGTTATCAATAAATTAGTTTTCTAAATATTTAAGGGGATCAACAGGTAATGAATTCTTACGCATCTCAAAATAGACACGTGGCGTTTTAACATTTCCTGAAACACCAGATTTAGCAATCTCATCACCGCGCCTTATCCTTTGTCCTTTGTTAACAACAAGCTTACTATTACATCCATAAATAGTGATAATATCATTTTCATGTCGAATCATCACAACATTACCAAGCTCTTTTAATCCATCTCCCGCGTAAATAACCACACCATTTTCTGCCGCCTTTACCGAAGACCCTTCAGGCACTGCAATATCTATTCCTCGATTCATTACTGTTCCCTTTTTTTGACCGAACTGGCTTAATAAACGCCCTCGTACTGGCCAACGCATCTTAGAAATTCCTGTGGCTTGCGGAGTCGTCATATTATCTGTATTCGTAACAGTACTTGACAAACCAGTCTCATGTTTCAATTGCGTCATCTGTTTAGAAAAATTTTTCTCAGAACTTGATTTGTTCATCTTTGCAGAGGGTGGCGTTGTTACAGGAGCTTTATATATAGGAGAGGACTTCTTGTTTTTTATAGAGGACATCACTTGAGATTGGGATGCAGATTCTGTTGTTGACACTGCCCAATCGTTATTACTGTGTGCATTTGAAGATGCTAATGTACGCCTGCTTGGAACAACCAGTACCTGACCAATATAAATGGAATTGCTGTTTATACCATTTGCTAATTTTAATGCCTCAACACTAACCCCTACTTGTCGTGCAATATTGAGCAGTGTATCTCCACTCTGGACAATATAAGAATTCCGCCGAAAAATAGGAGATTTATCCATTTGTGAACGAGAAAGTGTTCCAAGATTACGTGGAGGGGAGCCCATAACGCGACCATCAGAAGAAGTTATCCTATCTTGATGTGGAAAATTATAGGGGGAATTATCATCTCCCCACGAATCATCGCTTGATTCCACAGGTGGCAATTCAGTGCTTTGTATCATACCACTACCGTATGATAGCATTCGCGGGTCTGTATACATAGTGCTTGATATATTTGATTGAGATGATACCGTACGATGAGAGAACGTATTGGAAAAACGCTGTGTACCAGAACTACAACCAGCAACAATAGTTACCACCGCTAACAAAGTTATTCTCTGAAAATTATGCTGGAAAATATTATCCAAAGCTTTTAGACACATCGTTTTGCTCACTCATCAATAATCAACTCACTCCATTAAAGCTTTTTTAAATTACCGAAGAGTTAAAATGAGATGTTTTATTCATAAATATCTTTATATAAGATCAAAATGAACTTAACGTAGACAATTTGCAGAAACTTCTTAGCTTGTAAAAATTAAAGTATCTCCGCAATGCCTTTAATAAAAGGTTGGTAACGCACTTGGAACAGTTCTAAACACTCAAATCGACTACCAATTTTTGTATAGCGCGTCACCGTTTGTACCCCTTCGTCAGGTCCTATCGCCTGAATGAGAATTCCATTTTCAGCTAAAAGTTCTAAAAATTCCTTTGGTTCATCAAAACGTGATGGCCAAATAAGAATGCGATCAAATGATCCTAAGCCTGTCACGCTATGACTTCCATCAATCTGCCGTATAACAATATTTTCAATTCCTAAAGTTTGAAATTTTTGGCGTGCTAAATCAACAAGCGTTTTATAACGATCAATCGTTGTCACACGGTCACTCAGACATGCCATAAGAGCAGTACAAAAACCAGATCCTGTACCAATTTCTAAGACACGATGCCTTTTTTTCAACGATAATGCCGAAAGAATTAAGAGTTGTTCTTCCAAACGTTCCATATATTCACCACACTCAAGGGGAATAACTTTATTATCATAAGCACTATTGAACCAAGGAGCAGCAACAAACTGTTGACGCGGAATTTTCTCTAATGCCGAAAAAAATCGCACGTCATCAATGCCTTTGCTACGCATTTTCAGTACAAGAGCGGCTAACTCCTCACGAAATTGTAAAATACCCTTTTGCCCCATAGTATCATTCAATCTCCAATGGAGGTACACTTTTATCATACTGACAAACTGCTTCTTTTAAAATGGCAAAAACTTGCGTCTGTGTATCATCACCTCTTGGCAATAAACGCATATTGTCTCTCCTTTCGTAAAATTAAGCAGTAATACAGCGCATGCCTCCCATATAAGGTTGTAAAACATCTGGAATAATAATTGATCCATCAGCCTGTTGATAATTTTCAAGTACAGCAATAAGACAACGTCCAACAGCCGTACCAGAACCATTAAGGCTATGAACAAAATGCAATTTTTTATCGCCGTCTTTACGATAGCGCGCATTCATACGGCGACCTTGAAAATCTCCACAAACTGAACAGCTAGAAATTTCACGATAACATTCTTGACCAGGAAGCCAAACCTCGATGTCATAGGTTTTACGCGCTGCAAACCCCATATCACCCGTAGAAAGAACCACTGTGCGAAAAGGCAAACCAAGCCGTTTTAATATATCTTCTGCACATTCCGTCATACGTTCCAATTCAATTAAAGACTGCTCTTCACTGGTAATCGAGACCATTTCAACTTTCCAAAATTGATGCTGACGCAACATACCGCGCGTATCACGACCGGCTGCTCCCGCCTCTGAACGAAAACAGGGAGATAAAGAAGAAAATCGCAGTGGTAAATCTGATATTTCAAAAATTTCATCGTTGACCAAATTGGTTAATGGCACTTCTGCTGTGGAAATAAGCCATCGACCATCTGTTGTACGAAAAAGGTCTTCAGCAAATTTCGGTAATTGTGCTGCTCCGTAAACAATCTCATCACGAACAAGAAGAGGTACTGAGACTTCTGTGTAACCATTCTCATTGACATGCACATCAAGCATAAATTGGCCTAATGCTCGTTCTAGCCGTGCTAACGCCCCTGAAAGTACTGTAAAACGTGTTCCAGACAAACGACTAGCTCGTTCAAAATTCATCTGTTTGAGATCTTGACCAAGATCAAAATGTTCCTTTGGTGTAAAATTAAATATTGGAGGTGTACCAAAATGTCGAATGACGACATTATCACTTTCATCTTTACCTTCTGGAACATCATCTAATGGAATATTTGGAAGTGCTGAAAGAATTTTCTCAAGACTCTCCGTCAGCTGTTTTTCTTCCACTGTTGCAGAGGAAAGAAAAGCTTTAATCTCTTCAACTTCAGCTCTAAGACGTTCAGCCATTTGCTGATCCGATACCGCTAAAGCCTGTCCTATTTCCTTTGAAACAGCATTGCGACGTTCCTGCGCCAATTGCACCTTAGCAATATGCGACCGACGTGCAAGATCAAGTTGTATTAACCTTTCAGCTTGTGGCTCAAGACCTCTACTTACGAGTGCTTTATCTAATTTCTCAGGATTGTCACGAATCCACTTAATATCAAGCATAAAAATTCCTCATTTATATTGTTTTTATTCATTCCTTATCGCATAAGATTATACACTTTTCTTAAGCGGATTTTCTTCTCTTTTCTATACTGTAAGCAATTAAAATTGAAATCTCGTAAAGTGCTATTGTTGGTAAAGCCACTGCAAACATCGTAAAAAAATCCGACGGCGTTATGATTGCCGCAATGATAAAAGAGAGCAAAATAGCCCATTTTCGTTTAGACACCAAATCATGAGACGTTAAAAATCCAATTTTTGTTAAAAGACTGATGACAAGAGGTAATTGAAAAATCAAACCAAAAATTAGGATAAATGATGTCATAAAGCCCAAATAATCAGAAATACGCACTATAAACTCTATTTTTAAATGAACATCTGGAAGAAATTGTTGAGAAAGGCTAAACCATAGTATTATTGGCGCTAATAGACCATAAACAAACGCTCCCCCAATACAAAATAAAATAGGCCCCCCAATGAGAAATGGTAAAAAAGCCATCCGCTCATTTTTATAAAGCCCTGGTGCAATAAAACTATAAAACTGAAAAGCCGTATAGGGAAAAGATAAAATAATTCCCCCAAAAGCAGAAAGCTTCATCTTCGTTAAAAAAGTTTCCCATACTTGCGTTGATTGCAAACGAATACCCTCAGGATTACCCCCTGCTATTTTCATTGCCCACTGATATGGCCATAGTAAAAAAATTAAGATATAATCTTTAACAAGAAAACACATCATAAAAGCGATCATAAATGCAACCAAGGCAGCAATAATTCGCTGACGAAGTTCAATTAAATGTTCTAAAAGTGGTGCCATATGGGCATCAACTTCATCTTTCTTAACATTCATGACATATCTTCTTTATCTTTAGAAGCAATAGATACTGTCGTATCTTTATTGGTTACGTTTTGATCGCATTCCAAAATTTCTTTATCTTTTTTTGATTTATGGTGTGTTGCCTTAACATCCAAATTATCGTGGATATCTTCTAATGTATTTTGAATGGGATCAAAAGTCTCTGTCAACTTCTTACTTGAATCGCTAATATTCGAACATGTTTTTTGCAAAGCATCGAGCTCGATTTGTCTTATTGCATCATCAAACTGATGACGCAATTCATTTGCTGTTGAACACATATGAGCTCTTACCTTTGCTACTGTTTTTAATATTTTAGGTAAATCTTTCGGTCCAACGACAATGATGAGAACAAGTAAGATTACGATAAACTCTGGTCCATCAATCCCAAACATCTCTTAATTCGACTTTCTCATCAAAAAATAATGCACAATGATGATTGCGTTTTTGTTACTGTTTTTTAGCAACAGATGTTTTGCGTTTTTTAGAAGCAGAAGAAACCTTTCTGCGCGCTGTTGCATGTTTTACCGATAACGGCTGAGATTGTTGTGATTCTACATCAATTATTTGGGAAGTAGGAGCCATTTCAACTTTATCCTCAATGCTGTCATCTTCTTCCTTCATATTTTTTTTGAAGGCTTTAATTCCCTTAGCAACATCGCCCATTAATTCAGAAATTTTACCGCGACCGAAAAGCACAAAGATAATCAATAAAATTACAATTAAATGCGTTGGTGAAAAAATATTACCCATTACTCTCTCTAACTTATGCTTTTAAATTTGATTTCATTTATTCATGCTTCCTCTGAAGAATGTATCAAATATAATATCTTACTTGTATATTTTCTTCTTAACTTAAAAACAATTACACGCTTTTATTGCAAAAGAACTTTTTATCCTCTCATCCCTTTTTAGCGTACTATAACACAAACCATTCAACAATGATAAACCGCCTCATACAAAATTCAAAACACTTAAAAACTTTTCTAAAATAACTTCATCTGATTTCCTAGGTTACTCATCTTCCTGTAAATACTATAGCTAATGTCTCTCCTTTTACACAATGTTTTACGTATCATTACAAACATTTCCGTCAAATTATCCTTTACTGATAAAGATCATAACATGTTGTAAAACACTTTACGTATTCAATTAAAAAATTCAGAAAGAAAAATCTCTAAAAAACTTTCTTAACACATCATCAGTCTCTTCAAAAACTATCATCTTACGCACAACATTTATTCTTTGCGTTGGGGTAGGAATTTTATCATTCATTATTCTATGTACAATACGAAATATGAGCCATCATCGCGTTCAGTTAAATATCTGGCGTGTAAGTAAAAACTATTAGCGGAAAGAGTAAAAATGCACTTTATGAACCAACTCAAGTGCCAAGAGGTATGGCAATACTGCTAAAAAATAAAAAAGGTACCAGCTTGTGCCTTTATTCAGTAAAATACCTCCATATAACCAGCTCTCTAAGCCACTGTATGCTCTAACTATTACAAGTCTCCGGATTCTGGGCATGCGTTCTCATAATATCATGTGTTTAACCTATCTCAGTATTGAAAACAGAATGGGCATGAATAGAAAATTACATTCAATCAAAAGCATGGTATAGAAGCATAATCCATATAAAAAGAATTTCTTATCCTAGCCTTTTTTATAAGATTACCTCATAAAGCCGCTCGATAATACAGTGTTAGAGATAGATAAACCTATTTACTTTAGTTTAAAATTCCTCATTTTGATTGAGATAGCTTGCAGAGCACATATCAATTTTCAAAAGTTTTATTTTAGCATCATACACAATAACCTAGCTATTTAGCGTGTATAATGTAAAGCTTCGGCTCCGCTTAAAACAATGAAATTCATTCACACTTTTACAAAAATCTATCACTATAACACCAGCACTTTATTGCTCTATCCATAATTTTACGCTTGCTAAAAAACTTATAAATGTAACAATGTTTTTATCAAGCATTTGAAATTCTTTAATCTTTAAACAAAATGAATTTGAAAGATACCCTTCAATTTTTCAACAAACTTCACTAATATTCTCGTTAATTGAGTTTTTTTATAGTTTTCCTGAAAGAGTCCGCGGTCATAAAAAAATTCTCTTACAACATAAATATCTCTATTGAAATGTTTGATCTCTTCTTGTCTATCTTTCATATAAAAAAATTAAAATTTTAACGATTAATCTCATTATATAAAAATAGCTCTGTGAATAAATGCTCTGATGACATTAATATTTTTTCTGTAGTGTATAATGTGGGAGTGAGGGTATTGTTTGATTTCTACAAGAGTATTTTTATGGATATCAATTCTATTATTCTATGCTAATAATCCGGTACAGTTATACATATGATAGAGTTTACTCCATGAATTATCGGCATATTTATCATGCTGGCAATTTTGCTGATGTTTTTAAACACATTATTGTCACTCGCATTGTAGAATATCTCAAACGCAAAGAAAAAGCTTTTCGCGTTATAGATACGCATGCTGGAATCGGTATTTATGACCTTTCTTCTTTAGAAGCACATAAAACAGGAGAGTGTCGCGAAGGTGTCCAACGACTTTTTTCAACTCCTATCCCAGAAGATTTAAGAACACTCCTTTGTCCATGGTGTGATATCATTGATGCCCTCAATAAAGGGGAAAAAGAAATTGTATTTTATCCTGGATCTCCTGTTCTTATTCGTCAATTATTACGGAAACAAGATCGCCTCACCGCAATAGAATTGCACAATGAAGATTATCATATTTTAGCAAAAAACTTTGCAGGAGATTATCAAACAAAAGTTCTGCATTTAGATGGTTGGCTTTCCTTAAATGCTCATGTACCACCAAAAGAAAAACGTGGGTTTATCCTTGTTGACCCTCCCTTTGAAAAAACTGGAGAGTTTTCCCGCCTTATTGATGGATTAACGAAAGCCTATCGTCGCTTTTCTGGAGGAATCTACGCTTTATGGTATCCTGTTAAATATGACAAAGAAATTGAAAGTTTTCTTCACGCGCTTTATCAAACCGGAATTCCTAAGATTCTACAGCTTGAAATGCGTATCCGAAAAAATTCAAGTCCACCGACAATGAATGGAAGTGGTATGATTATTATTAACCCTCCCTACCTTTTGGAAGAAGAAATGAAAAAACTCAGCCCCTTTCTTATCAACCGTCTGGGACAAGATGAAAATGCCCAAATAACGCATAAGTGGCTTCAAAAAGAACATCTGTTATGTTAGATCTTTCTCTGATATTTTTTCTAAATCAAATATCATGTTGTAAAATACAAAGGCATTAAATGATAAAGTTCTTTGATTCTTTGGATAATACCAACATATTATAATGGTAAGCTAATAACGATCAGCGTGAATTAATTTTTTTCCTTTTAGAAAGTCTATCCTCTTAATCATCATGGATTTCTTATTTCAATCATTTTAATGGATAAATTGGGCAAATTCATAAAGCTGTCTTAGAATAACAACTCTCATATTTTTTATGAAAGATCGGCTCTCTAAAATCATACTCTTATGTTATAAGATATTATTTATAGAAAAAAATTATAAAGACATAAATAATCATTATTTAATAAAAAAGAATATTTCATATATTAAACAAACAACATATTCGTAACAAACGGAATGGTCCTGAAAAATAATACAAATTGTCCGCAAAATGAACGGGAAAAACTTTCTTTTCTCTCTAATGTTACATGGCATAATGCCAATCAAAGCAATGAGAAAAATCAGTTCCAAGGTATCAAATTCATACAAGAGTTTGTTAGACACCTTCCGCATAAGCCAGGGGTTTACCGGATGATTGATGAAAATGGTGATATTCTTTATGTTGGCAAAGCCCGTAATCTCAAAAAACGTGTTTCAAACTATACACGTGAACAAGGACACAATAATCGTATTACCCGCATGATTCGTGCAACATATCATATGGAGTTTATCGTCACCCATACAGAAACAGAAGCACTCCTTTTAGAAGCCAATCTCATCAAAAGATTGCATCCACATTTTAATGTACTCCTGCGTGATGATAAAAGTTTCCCTTATATTATGATTACAGATGATCATCGAGTGCCTGCACTTTACAAACATCGTGGTGCTCGAACACGAAAAGCTCACTATTTTGGTCCTTTTGCTTCTGCTGGTGCAGTGACACAAACAGTTCATGTTTTACAACGCGCCTTTTTATTACGAACCTGTACTGATTCAGTTTTTGAAAACCGTACACGCCCCTGTTTGCTTTATCAAATTAAGCGATGTTCTGCACCTTGTACTCATGAAATTAGTGACAGTGATTATAAAGAACTGGTGAAAGGAGCAAAAGCGTTCCTTTCGGGAAAAGATCAATCTATTAAAAGCGATATGGTTCAAGCTATGCATAAAGCCGCAGAAAATCTTGATTTTGAACAAGCAGCTTCCTATCGTGACCGCTTATCAGCCCTTTCTCACATACAAAGCCATCAAGGTATTAATCCTCAAACGATAAAAGAAGCGGATGTATTTGCAATTGCGCAAAAAGAAGGAATGACCTGTATTCAAGTGTTCTTTTTTCGCATGGGGCAAAATTGGGGAAACCGTGCCTATTTTCCTAAAGCAGATCCCTCTTTTTCCCGTACTGAAATTTTAGCGAGTTTTCTTGCCCAATTTTACGATGATAAACCACTTCCCAAAAGCATCCTTTTATCTGAAGAAATTGAAGAAAAGGCACTTCTTACAGAAGCATTTAGTCTCAAAGCAAACCACAAAGTATCCCTCTCTTTACCTAAACAAGGTGAACGGAAAACTCTTGTTAATCGTGCCTATCTCAATGCTCATGAAGCACTTGAACATAAGCTTTCTGAAACAGCCACCCATACAAAATTGCTTCAAGGTCTTGCTAAAACATTCCAACTACCTGTTCCTCCACGCCGGATAGAAGTCTATGACAATTCTCATATCATGGGAACAAATGCTGTAGGGGCTATGATTGTTGCTGGTCAAATGGGATTTATTAAAAATCAATATCGAAAATTCAACATTCGCTCAACAGATATCACGCCTGGCGATGATTTTGGCATGATGAAAGAAGTGATTAAACGAAGATTTTCACGCCTTATCAAAGAGTATGATCTGCCAAATAGAAGTCATGACATAAAAGATGATGATCTTTTTCCCATTTGGCCTGACCTTATCTTAATCGATGGTGGTGAAGGACAAATCAACAGCGTACATGCAATACTTGCTGAATTACAATTAAATGATCTCTTCACAGTTGTTGGAATCGCCAAAGGTGTTGACCGTCATGCGGGACGTGAACGATTTTTTATAAAAGGTATTCCCCCCTTTACACTTCCTCCACGTGATCCTATCCTCTATTTTTTGCAACGTCTGCGTGATGAAGCACACCGTTTTGCGATTGGAACTCATAGGATAAAACGAAAGAAAGCAACATTCAAAAACCCACTTGATGAAATCGAAAATATTGGTCCGACAAGAAAGCGTGCATTGCTTCATCATTTTGGAAGTGCCAAAGCTGTTGCTAGTGCCTCATTTGAAGATTTAAAAAAAGTTACGGGAATTTCTATGACAATTGCACAAAAAATTCATAACCATTTTCATGAAAAATAGGCTTGTTTCATAACCTTCTCCTTGTTACGTTAAGGAAATATATTCTCTTTCACAAGAATTAAAAATGGCTCCATGAAAAATCATACTTTTTCTTTTCCAAATATTTTAACTTATGCACGAATTGTTGCAGTCCCAATGGTTGTTGCATGCTTTTTTTTAGAAGGGCGGCTACAATCAAGTGATATCACTCGCTGGATTGCTGTTTCCATTTTTATCGTTGCATCCATTACTGACTTTCTTGACGGTTACCTTGCTCGTATTTGGGAACAAACATCCAATATTGGTCGCATGTTAGATCCAATTGCCGATAAACTTCTCGTCTCTGCTTGTTTGCTCTTGCTTGCCGCAGACAGTACCATCGCTGGGTGGACACTATGGGCAGCTATTATCATTCTTTGCAGAGAAATTCTTGTATCAGGATTACGTGAATATTTGGCTGAGTTAAAAGTTAGTGTTCCTGTCTCTCGTCTTGCAAAATGGAAAACTTTTGTACAGATGATCGCTATTGTATTTCTTTTAGCTGGACCAGCCGGTAATAAAATTTTCCCTTACACAGTAGAGTTTGGCATTACTATGTTGTGGATTTCTGCCCTCCTTACATTGTGGACAGGGTGGGATTATTTTCGTGCAGGTTTAAAACACGTTATCCTATGAATCATATGGAATTTTATAATGGTGATTTATCTTTTTGTACTTAAATAAGAGATGAGAATAGCATAAGATTGATTTATTTTAAATCTATTAATGATAGATCAATAAAACACTTTTTTGCACATTACAAGTAAGGGTAGCGTGTAGATAAAAACTCTTCAGAAAAGAGTAAATAGGCTTTATATTTTCGTAAAAGCAGCTGCAATATTAAAAGCTAAAAAAACGATTAATGCTTCATATACTTTCAAAAAAATCTATAATCTTATAAGCAAAAAACCGAAACATAGTGTTTCGGATTTTTGCTTCTTATATACGCTTTATTATTATAAACGCTTTATTAACCAACAATTTCTGCCTCAGAAAACCAAAAGGCGATTTCTGTTTTTGCCGTTTCAGCACTATCGGATCCATGGACAGAATTTTCGCCAATCGATAAAGCATGAACCTTACGAATTGTCCCTTCTTCTGCATCACTAGGATTCGTAGCCCCCATTACTTCACGGTTTTTAGCTATTGCATTTTCGCCTTCCAAAACTTGTACAACGGTTGGACCAGAAGACATGAATTCAACCAATTCACTAAAAAAAGGGCGTTCTTTATGAACAGCATAAAATTTTTCAGCCTCACGTTTACTCATCCAGACACGTTTAGATGCAATAACACGTAGCTCCGCATCCTCAAGCATTTTAGTAATTTCGCCAGTCAAATTACGACGGGTTGCGTCTGGTTTAATCATCGAAAAAGTACGCTCTAAAGCCATTTAACCACCTTTATTTCATTTATAATATTCTCTAGCCATTTCTATAGCGAGCAAGGAGCCCTTTGCCAAGTGACTCTGCAAAAATCTATACAAATTCTCAAAAATATAGAATGAATTATAAAGAAGACTTTAATAAAAATACCTGCAATTGCTCATCCCATCATAAAGATGCGCTACCGCCCCTCAGCAAATGTTGAACTTCTTTTATATTCCTCAACACTTTCCATCAAAATTATCATTGAGATCAATTAAAAAATAACCATATCGTTAGAAACGATAGCGTACACCTAAAATACCCTGAAAGGACTGTTTTGTTTTACGCCCTTTAATATAATGTGCCTCACCATATAACTTTAACTTCTCACTCACTAAACTGCTTAAACCTATTCCTAATTTACCTGCATTCCCCGATAAGTCAGTGGTAAATGGATGGCGTTGATTAATTAACGTTTGATTGTCATCTTTATTCTCACGCAACCATGCTGCTGTAATATACGCAAGCGATGAGGAATCCATGTGAAAACCAAATTCATATCCTAAAGATAAGCCAACCTCACTGCGTAATGAAGTGAATGGACGCATGTCACCTGTCATGTCATTCGATAACTTGATTTCTTTACCCTCAACTTGTAACCATGTAAATTGTCCATAAGGCTGTAACCAACTGTTCTTTGACGTCTTAAGTCGATAACCAGCTTCAAAGGAAGTTCCCAATGCCCTTTGAGTATATGTTCCTTCAATCTCTAAACCATTCGTTGAAACGGCTTTTAGAGTATTTTGATAATGATTGTATTTTAAAATACCATCGAGATACCATCCACTATGATCAAAATAAGTGACATAAGCGCCAATACCATAAGTATTGATACCACTGATACCCCCCCGTGCATGCGCAACACGGGCACGATCATAACTGCCAAAACCACCTATATAAAATTCTCCACTTTCCCACTCGCTTAAACCATTGATCCCTAAAACAATACCTGTCTGATCTAACTTAAAATCTATATGCTCTGTCGCAATACTCTCTTTAGATTTAATCGCATAGGTCCATAAAGCTGCATTCTTTTTACTTTTATCTAGAATTCCTCTTCCCGCACGCACTGTTTGCATTTCGTTGTGAAACACCATCGCTGGAGCTACAGACATAGACAATACCGCATCTGTAGAGGGCGTGGTCAAAAAGTGAGAAACTGAAAGCGTCTCACTCAATTGTGGAGAAGGCTGTTCTTTATGAACTGGACGCACAATCATTTGATCGGCTAAAGATTGAGAAGAGGTTGAAACAGCAGTTTGTTGTTTTTCATCAGAAAGAGGATGAGAACTTCCTGAACCTAAGACTTCAATAACGTGACTTCCAAGAGAGGAAACAGTTGGAGATACAGAAACACTAGAGACATTCTGTGCCCCTCTTAAATGACGTGGAGGTCGTGGTTTAGCTGGTTGTTTTATAATAGGTTTACGAGAGCCTGTATTTTTTCCTCTAGAAGGAGCACCTTGATCAGATAATGCAAGAGGAATCTTCGTTTTCTTGTTTACACACTGTGCTTCAGTATTCGAACGTGTCGTACCTCCAGAGGCTCTTCCTAAATACCAAATTGTAGCACTACCACTAGAATCAGCACATCTATCTCTCTTCAGCAATTGATATTGATAGGCCCCACCATCAACAGCTGTAATGTCCTGACCCGAAAGGTCTGCCAGAGTAAAATTAGCGCCTCCATTGTGGCTTCTATCAGTAATTAAATTAATCCCTGTAACCAAACTATTCTTTTGTGAGAGAAGACCTGTAATTTCACGACCAGAATCTGCAACGCTTATTTTGTGATTACCTGCGCCCTCATCAATCGATAAGTAATCACTCGAATCCCCCGTAGCACTAATATTGAATCGAAAATGTAAACTCCCTGAAAGTTTCTCAACATGAAGTGAAATATATCGTGGATCATACGGTATAGAAGTAAAAATAACAGTCCCATTTTGCCCCCCTAAATCTTCAATTTCAATCTGAGGTTTTTCTCCCATATTCCGTTCACCAACCTCAAATATTGTTTCATCCACTCTGTCCTTTATAGGAATTTTTTTCTTAGTCGTATGATTTGTCCTATCACCAGCGAATAAATAAAGTTCTCCGTGATCATTGATCCTTACTTCTCCAAGGACCTCTTGTACACCAACATGGAACCACGATTTAGCAAAGTTGTTAACAGTCAGACCATCCACAAACCCTTCAGGATATACAACTTGAATAGCATGATCTTTCAAATT
This sequence comes from Bartonella sp. AP72JLCBS, assembly GCF_042195705.1. Classification (NCBI taxonomy): domain Bacteria; kingdom Pseudomonadati; phylum Pseudomonadota; class Alphaproteobacteria; order Hyphomicrobiales; family Bartonellaceae; genus Bartonella; species Bartonella sp. AP72JLCBS. Next base: position 59,413 of record NZ_JBHIOU010000003.1, read on the forward strand.
AGTAGCATAAGATTCTCCTAACGCTAAGACGTGCTGTCTCCCATTCCCAGAGACCTCAGCATACATTGATTTTCCCCCCTCTTTTCTTTGTCCTGCATAAAGATTTTGTTCTCCGTTATCTCCCACTTTCGTATACCAACCCCACGCTCCATCATACACATTCTGCTGTCCAACTGTTCCACCATCCCCAGTAACTGTGGAATTATATGCACTACTTTTTCTCTCCACGCTTGTAAGATCAATATATGGCTCTTCATGAATAAACTGCTGACCTCCCAAAATTTTGGCGTTCATTGCAATTCCTGCCCGTGTAACTATTTGCATCCCTCCTTTTTTAATAGTGGAACCTACAGAACTTTCTCCATTATCAACAAGCTCTACATCACCATCTTTGAGAATAGTATTATTGCGAAAAAAATTAGACATCAGTGCTATTTTTTTTTCTTCCTCTTCTCTATTTACCACATGTGTTGCTCTTGTTAGCACTCTATTCCTACTCTCAACTGCACTTGCAGATTGCACAAGACAACTACTGATCATCAATACTGAAAAACTTAATTTGTATTTATACCGCATTATCCACACTCCACTCTCAATTATTTAGAAAAATACCCCGCGACTACATAGATAGCTCATTTTAGATTGTATCATAATGTGTTTTATTTATGTCTAAATACAATTTTTTAGTGCATTTTTTTAATTTAAGCAACTTTAAGTTGCTTATCTACAAGCCACTAAAAAACTCTAACTTAAGGCAGAAAAATTGAATAAAATTCAAAATGTTCACTTAAGTTAAAGGAATAATTTGCATATCTGGAATTATAGATGAAAAAAATGCTCGTGCCCTTTAATGGAGCCCCTCTTCACGTAAAACAAAACGCCATTGGGTTGTACATTCACACACTTGTTTTAAAGAGACATCTCTCAATGCACTCAAGCCCATTTCGCCACGTCATCCATGAATGATATACCGGTAAAGCCATTGAACTCCCAATCTTTACGCTTATGAAGAAGCGAGCCGATATCATCATACACTTTTCCAGCCCTAAAATGTTGCAACGCGACACCCTTTGGTACTTGAGGCAGTTTATAAGAGGTATTTTTAGTTCTTTCTTGTACAATTTTTATCCACGCAGGCTTCCCTGCTTGTGACGTGCAAGAAAATGGTTTTGATTGATTCAACATAAACAGATTTGGAATGAGAGAATCCTATGATTTTCGCGACTCTCATTCAACATGCATAGAAATGAATTATTATTATAAATTCAGTATGTTACCTTTAAAAGAGAGAGTATAAAGACATTTCTACTATTTGAGAAAGTCCCTACACTCTCGAGAAGACATAGCCGAGCGTTATCTCTTTAAGCTTGCAAAATCATTACATTTGTAAAGTTAATCAGCCATACACACATATTTAGAAACTATAGCGTAATCCTAAAATACCTTGAAGAGCATTCTTAATCTTATGTCCTTTTAGATAATGTGCTTCCGCATAAAGTGTTAGTTTATCATTGACCGAACCGTTTAAACCAATTCCCAATTTACCCGCGCTGCCCGACAAATCTGTAATAAATTTATACTGGTTATTAATTGTCGTATAATTATTATTTATATTCTCACGCAACCAAGCTGCCATAATGTAAGCTGTTAATGAAGTTTCTGAACTCACAAAAAATTCATGTCCTGCAGTTAATCCAACTTCACTGCGGAATGAAGTTAATGGGCTTAGATCACCTATCATTCCATTGGAAAGTTTTATTCTTTTACCTTCAACCTGCAAACCTGTTAGCTTGATATAAGGCTGCATCCAAGTATTCTGTGCCGGTTCAAAATAACAACCAATCTCAAATGATCCACCTATCGCCCACTGATTGTAATGACTTTGAATGGCTAAACCATTCGTTGATATGGCTTTCAAATTATCTCGGTAATAATTATATTTCAAAACACCATCCATATACCATCCACGATGATCAAAATAAGTTGCGTAAGTTCCAATACTATAAGAGCTCAAATCGCTGTCACCACCTCGTGCATGAGAAATACGTGCTTGATCATAACTCCCGAAACCACCAACATACAACTCTCCATGCCTTAATTCACTCAACTGATCAGCACCAAAGACTAAACCTGTCTGCCCAAGCTTAAAGTGTGTATGGCCTGTCGCAACACGTTCTCTGCTCTTAATCCCATAAGTCCATAGTTCGATATCTTTCTTATTTCTGTCCCAAATTTTTCTACCATTCCGTATAATTTGCAACTCATTATTAAAAATAAGCCCAGGAACTACGGACAACGTTAACACTGCATCTGTAGAGGGGGTTGTTGATGTTTCTCCAGGAAAAAAAGGATTTGTCGGATCTGGCATAGAAGGTTCTGGTCCATTGAGGCGGTCTGCCGATAAAAACCAAACTTTTCCATTTTCATCCTTTCTTTCTTTCAAATCATACATATAAGTTCCACCATCAATGGCGTTAATTTTTTCACCCTTAAGATCTGTCAGCGTAAAATGCGCTCCACCACTTTGATCCGTAATTAAATCACGCTTATTTGAAAAAGGATCCGTGATTTCAACTCCAGAATCAGCAACACTTATTGTATGTTTCCCAGCGCCTTTCTCAACCAAGAGATAATCACCACGGTTATGGGCAATCGTAGTATTGAACGCGAAATGTAAATTTCCTGAAAGATTATTCACATGAAGCTGAGAATAATATGGATCAGAACCTGTAAACGAAAAAATAACACTCCCTTCACCACTTAATTTTTGTATCAAAGAACTTTTTCCATCAAACTCATCAGTAATAGAGTATAGTTTTGTATCTTTTCCATTTAAAATAATATCTTCTACTGTGGTGCGTTGTTGATCATTCCCAGCATAAAGATGGATCTGCCCAGAATGGTTTACCTGTGTCTTGCCTTCTAATGTTGCTCCAGCATGCACCCATGATTTTGTTTGATCATTCATTGTTAGATTTTTTACAGATCCATCAGTATATATTTCCTGAATAGCACTCTCATTTAAAGTGACTCCAATAGCCTGACCGCCTTTTAAGATACGTTGTTTACCACCACCAAAAACTTCTGTGTCAAATGCAAAACCACCATTTTTTGCACTTTGAGACTTTTGCCCAACCTCTTGGACACCCCCTTGCATAACTTTCGTATTCCAAACTTTTCCGCCATCATATACTTTTTGTTGGCCTAGTGTTTCATCTTGACCATAAATGACAGTATGAGAAGCACTACTGCCTTTAATCTCTCCTCCAATATCCCCCTCCCCGAAAACAAGCTGCTCACCACCATAAATTTTAGTCCCTTCTACTTTTCCTCCATTTTCAACACTTTGGTGTCCGCCTTCTTCAACAACAGCATTTTTCGAAAAACCTTGTTTTCCCTTCAAAGCCTGAACATTTTCAATTCCACCATGTTCAATTTTACTATTCTCACTGAGTCCTCCTGCATACACATAAAGCTCTGCACCATTCCTTACAGTGTTATTAATGGATCGCCCTGGACTATCAATCTCACCATCATTTGAAATGTATGCTTTACCTTCATTATCAAGGATATAATTTTCTAACATTGCCCCATCTTTAATGGAAATAAGTTCAGGCTTTTTAAGAAATGCAGTATTTTGTTCTTGTGCATTATATCCAGCATTGTCACGATGACTGCTGTCAAGCTTCTGTTGACTCGCAAACACTCTAGCACCCTTATCCATGATAAAATCGCTAGGCTTTTTCAAAAAGTCTAATTCATTGCGCGTTCTTACCATGACATCATTAGAGGCTCCAAGTATGCATCTGCCTGTTTTCATATCCTCATTGTATTGATCTTGAAATACTTTATCATTTTCATAACTTGAAGATTGACAAAAAAGTGCTGTTCTCCCCTCATTTGCAGCAGCAGCTTGCACAAAACAGCTGCTCAACATGAGTATCCAACAATGTCGTTTCCATTTATATTGTAGAGCCATATCCTCCCCCCTTCACGCCTGCATAGACACTAAACGTAATTAGCTCTACAAAACATATTTTCAACCTTAGATTGCAATAATCCTTCTTAAAAATCCCCCTTATCTCATAAAAAACCGTTCTTTATAGTTTTTAAATACTTTTTTGATCAAGAATATAAGAGCGCTTTTATAGTGCTTCTTTAGCATTTTCTCGGAGTTTTCTTATCAAAGATAAAAAGTAATGCATAATCAAGTATATAAGGGTATACAGTTTATCATGAAAAACGAAGCTGCGTACTCTGAAAAATTGTTCTCTGATGCTGCATTAAAAACTTAAAAAAACTAATCATACATTTAAAGATAACTAAAAAATAACCATGTCGTTAGAAACTATAGCGTACACCTAAAATACCCTGAAAGGACTGTTTTGTTTTACGCCCTTTAATATAATGGGCCTCACCATATAACTTTAACTTCTCACTCACTAAACTGCTTAAACCTATTCCTAATTTACCTGCATTCCCCGATAAGTCAGTGGTAAATGGATGGCGTTGATTAATTAACGTTTGATTGTCATCTTTATTCTCACGCAACCATGCTGCTGTAATATACGCAAGCGATGAGGAATCCATGTGAAAACCAAATTCATATCCTAAAGATAAGCCAACCTCACTGCGTAATGAAGTGAATGGACGCATGTCACCTGTCATGTCATTCGATAACTTGATTTCTTTACCCTCAACTTGTAACCATGTAAATTGTCCATAAGGCTGTAACCAACTGTTCTTTGACGTCTTAAGTCGATAACCAGCTTCAAAGGAAGTTCCCAATGCCCTTTGAGTATATGTTCCTTCAATCTCTAAACCATTCGTTGAAACGGCTTTTAGAGTATTTTGATAATGATTGTATTTTAAAATACCATCGAGATACCATCCACTATGATCAAAATAAGTGACATAAGCGCCAATACCATAAGTATTGATACCACTGATACCCCCCCGTGCATGCGCAACACGGGCACGATCATAACTGCCAAAACCACCTATATAAAATTCTCCACTTTCCCACTCGCTTAAACCATTGATCCCTAAAACAATACCTGTCTGATCTAACTTAAAATCTATATGCTCTGTCGCAATACTCTCTTTAGATTTAATCGCATAGGTCCATAAAGCTGCATTCTTTTTACTTTTATCTAGAATTCCTCTTCCCGCACGCACTGTTTGCATTTCGTTGTGAAACACCATCGCTGGAGCTACAGACATAGACAATACCGCATCTGTAGAGGGCGTGGTCAAAAAGTGAGAAACTGAAAGCGTCTCACTCAATTGTGGAGAAGGCTGTTCTTTATGAACTGGACGCACAATCATTTGATCGGCTAAAGATTGAGAAGAGGTTGAAACAGCAGTTTGTTGTTTTTCATCAGAAAGAGGATGAGAACTTCCTGAACCTAAGACTTCAATAACATGACTTCCAAGAGAGGAAACAGTTGGAGATACAGAAACCTGAGATTTTTGCCTTAAGTTTTGGCGGTTTTTTCTTCGACGTGGCAATTTAATAGCATGCGCTTGTGGTGCTGCAATAGTTGAAAGAGAAAAAACTGATTGATTTTGATTTAAATGCCGCATAGATCTGCTTCTGTGTGACGCACTATCCATGTAAACTGCAGTCAAATACCAAATTTTTCCCTCTTCATTCTCAATATTTTTGTGTTTTAAGCCATAGGTATAAGTTCCCCCATCAATAATTGGAATTTTTGCACCAGAAAAACTTTGTAGAGTAAAAGATGCGCCACCACTTTGATCAACAATTAAATCAAGTTCTGTTGAAGAAGGATCAACAATTTCAATACCGGAATCTAAAATACTTATTGTGTGAGAACCACGGCCATTTTTGATAAAGAGATAATCACCTTTTTCTTCTGCAAGGCTAACATTAAAGTTAAAATGTAGACTCCCTGCTAGATTATCAATGTAAAGCTGAGAGTAATATAAATCATCTTCAAAAGAGGTAAAAATGACTTTTCCTACACCGCTTAACTGCTGAATGCGTGTACTTTTGTCGTCAAACCCACGAGCAACGGAGTATAATTGAGCGTCTTCTCCATTTAATTCAATGTTTTCTACTATAGTTTGTTGACCATCGTCTCCAGCATCAAGATGGAGCCCACCAAAATCCTGAACTTTTATTTCTCCTCCTAATATTGCACCAGGAGAAATCCATGAATTAGCATTACCTTCAATCGTTAGATTCTTTACAATTCCACCTGCATAGACTTCTTGAACACCACCAGTGCGTAAAATGACTGTATTTGCTTCACCTCCTGCTAAAACACGCTGCACACCCTCTGAAAAGATTTCAGCATTTACAGCTAAACTGCCGGCTTTTTCTGCAAAGTTATCATCATTAGGAAACCACTTAGCAAGAGTTTGTACTCCTCCACTCATCACTTTTGTTCTGACAACCATTCCATCATCATATACATTCTGCTGTCCCAGTGTGTCACCTTGACCATAAATTGTCGTATCATAAGCACTGCTCCCAACAATTCCACCGTCCACATACCCATCTCCAAAAACAAGCTGCTCCCCACCATAAATTTCAGCTCTCAATGCAGAGCCTCCCCCCTCCACTTTTTGTTTTCCACCCTCGTAAATAATCGTAGATTCTGAGACCCCCTGTTCCCCTACAATCTCAGTACCACCATTTTCAATGGTTGTATTTTTACTGAAACCACCAGCTTCAACATAAAGTCTTCCTGATCCCTGAATTGTATTATTAATAGACTTCTTAAGAATACCTTGCTCTCCATCATCAGAGACATAAACTACGTTATCATCACCGAGCAAAGAGCTTTGTAGAATTCCTCCTCCTTCCCCAATGCTGTAATGAATTACATCAGAGATACTAAAATCTTTTGCCGATGTCATATTTTCTTCTTTTTCAGGAAGCTTATCTATAGGCGACTCCACATGAGGTGAAGGAATTACAGGAGCAGAAGTTATTTGTGATGTAGCCAAAGACCAAGTCTTTCCCCCATTATCATCTTTTGTCTTTAAGCCATACATGTAGGCTCCACCATCAATCGTACTCGTCTCTTCACCAGAAAAATCTGTCAGAGTAAAATGCGCATTTCCGCTTTGAACATGAATTAAATCAAGCTCCAAAACTAAATTCTGATCTTGTAGAGGAGAATTGGTAATTTCAACACCAGAATCGATAACGCTTATGGTGTGATTACCTGATCCTTTTTTGATCAGAAGATAATCACCGCGCTGTTCTGCAAAATTAGTATGCAACCTAAAATGTAAACTCCCTGAAAGATCATTGATCTCAAGTTTAGAGTAATGTGGATTAAACACGGTAGAAGTAAAAATAACACGACCATTCCCACTCAGATTCTCAATCAAAGAACTTTCACCATCTATATTAGAGGCAATCGCGTACAATTTTGTATCTCTGCCATTTAAGACAATTTTTTCTACTTCAGTACGAGATTGCTCTGCACCAGCATAAAGATAAATCCGTCCAGAATCATTAACCGTTGTCTTTCCTTCCAATGTTGCGCCACCATGTAACCACGATTGTGCTTGATCCTTAACGGTTAAATCTTTTACATAACCTCCTAAATCTATTGCCTGAAAAGCAGTCCCTTCTAAAAGAACGCCAATCGCGATTCCTCCCGCTAAAACATGTTGCTGTCCACCAGAAAAGACCTTCGTATCAAAGGCAAAACTGCTATAATGGTCTAAATCTTCTTCCACATAAAGATTTTGTACCCCTCCTTCCATGATCTTTGAGCTAAAAACCTCTCCATCATCATACACATTCTGATATCCTCGCACTCCATTCTCACCAGAAACGATAGTGTCATGAGCGCTACTCCTTACCATCTCCCCTTTGATATCAGACTTTCCTGAAACAAACTGCTCACCACCGTAAATTTTAGCCCCTTCAACTTTTCCCCCATCTTTAACCTTTTGTTTTCCCTCTCTCTTAACTGTACTATCCTGTGAAAGACCCTGTGTTCTAACAAGCTCAGTGCCGCCTCTTTGAATTGTTGTATACAAGCTAAAACCACCGTGATAAACGGAGATCTTTCCACCGTCTTTAACTGTATTACTAATCGAAGTTTCTCCAGTGCTTTCAACTTTCTCAACGTTACTATCAAAGCTAGGATCAGCAATCGTAACAATCATCCCCTTTTCAATTGTGCGTTCTGTGAGATCCTTCGATAATGAAGCTATAGCAAATGGTTGCAAGCTAAAATCAGAAAATAAAGAGGTATTTGTCTCATCAAGAGCATAATTCGCATCTAAATACCAAATTTTACCAGCCCCCTTATTGTTTCTATGTTTCAAACTATACCGATAGGTTCCGGCATCAATAGCTTTGATTTTTTCACCAAAAGTGTTTGCCAGAATAAAATGAGCATTTCCACTGCGATCAGAAATTAATTTAAGCTTTTTGTGGGAAGGGATTGTAATTTCACGCCCAGAATCAGCCACACTTATTGTGTGATAACCTGAACCACTTTCTTTAATGACAAGATAATCACTAAGATGCTTGGCAAAGTTGACATTAAAATCAAAATGTAAAGAACCTGAAAGATCATCAATATTAAGCTTAGAGTAATGCTTATTAGTCCCTAAGTACGTAAAAATAACTCTGCCACTTCCAGTTAAATTCTGGATATTAACGTGAGGTTTTTTGCTGTTATCTTCAGGAGCAATAATGTATAGTTTGCTATCTTCTCCATTTAAATTAAGATTTTCTACTTCCGTAACAGCTTCACCATTCCCAGCATAAAGATAGAGACTACCAAAATCATGAACATTTGTATCCTTATCTAATATTGCACCAGCAAAAGCCCATGACCTTGCTTGATGATTAATGGTTAGATTATCCACGTATCCAGAATCATATATATTCTGAATAGCTCTATCGTATAAAGCGACTTCACTCGCATTCCCTCCTGCAAAGATATTCTGTATACCATTTTTAAAAAGTTCGGTACTCAGTGCAAAAGCCCCCTCATTAATTGTAAAATCTTCATCTTCTATATCGGCTGTATCAGTATCTTCTGAGAAACCGTTATGAAAATTCTCTTTACCATCAAGATTCTGGACACCTCCTTTCATAACCTTTGTGTCAACAGCCATCCCCCCACTATAGACACTTTGTATTCCTAGCATTCCATCTGCAGCATGAATTTCAGTGCCATAAGCACTACTTTCCTTATCTTTACGCGACAAACCATCCCCAAGAAACCCCTTACCAAAAATAATCTGCTCACCGCCATGGATTTGAGCCCCTTCTGCATTTGCACCACTCTCAACAATTTGTTTCCCCCCTTTTTTAACAGCGGCATATTCCGAACTGCTCAAGTTTTTGACAAACTCAATCCCACCATGCTCAATTGTCGTATCCCTGCTAACACTTGCTGCATCAATGTAGAGTTTTCCCCCTTCTCTAACCGTATTATTAATGGAATAAGCTGCATCTTTATAGTTAAAGCTATTTATTTCAGAACCTTCAGAGTCACGGTTAGTAATATAGATCGTAGCACCATCGCTTATTATTGAATTTGTGAGTACTTCAAAGAATAGCTTTTCTAATCTCTTCCTTTCCTCTTCTGAAAGATCACTTCCTTCTACTGTCTGTTTATTCTCTATCTTTTTTGATCCCCCCTTTTTTTCTTTTAGTCCCCTCACTTCTGATAACAACTTTCTTGTCTCTTCTAGGTGTTCACTGATACTTACTGGTGTTAATAACTTTTCTCTTGGTGTAGCTACTCCATATGCACTCGCAATCTTGACAAAAAAACCACTGGCCATTACCGCACAAAAACTTAATTTCAATTTGCGTTGCATTATTTACACTCCATAATTTTAAATTTAAATTCTCCCATTTAGAAAAAAGTGCATAGATCAAAACAACACAACGTAATTGCTCAACCTCATGTCTTTTAAGATAGCAAAGCATTCGATGGATTAAGCTCTGACAGATCAAATATACACCATGTGTTTTAAAATGCATGCACAACTAAAAGATTTAATTTTTTAGATACACTTTAAAAGTGTTATAATTGCATCCATGAAAAATATTTTTAATATTTTGAGACACTAAACACTGATCTACGAATAAGATTGATCCCTTAATAGATAAAAATGGCATTAAACTTTAAAGGAAACAGCAATGTGAATGAGAGCTGCGTTTATGTCCACCTATTGCCATCTTCTACAGCATTTAAAGCAGTGTCTTTATTTTATTCAATATGGATAATATATAGAGCACTTATTCATACCCATCAGTCCATAATCATTGTTCTAATATATAACGAAGTGTCATAATATTGACTCGACACCGATTTGAAATTTCTATAGTTATAGTCAGTTAACTCGTCATTTGATTTGTCATATACTAAAAGGGACATTCTATTCATGTCTATAAACTCAGAAATGAAAGCTACAAGCAACAGAAACTCCCCTCGTCGGATTTTATTTGCAAGCCTTATTGGCCCAACAATTGAATTCTTTGATTTTTATGTCTTTGGCACTGCCGCAGCTCTTATATTTCCTCATGTGTTTTTTCCAACACAAAATGATCAAATTGCTATTTTACAATCTTTCCTAATATTTGGAGCAGCCTTTTTTGCCCGCCCTTTTGGATCAGTTGTTTTTGGACATTTTGGAGATAAGATTGGAAGAAAAGCAACACTTATCGCTTCTCTTCTCACAATGGGTCTTTCAACAGTCATTATTGGTTTTCTTCCTACTTATGAAATAGCTGGGTGGTTTGCCCCTTTCCTCTTAACCTTGTGCCGTATTGGACAGGGAATTGGATTAGGAGGAGAATGGGGAGGAGCTGTTTTGCTCGCTACAGAAAATGCCCCTCCAGAAAAGCGCGGCTGGTATGCAATGTTTCCCCAATTAGGCGTTTCAATAGGTTTGTTTTTATCTATTGCTGTTTATTTGGGTCTGCTGCATTTCCTTGATCGTGAAGAACTTTTAGCCTGGGGATGGCGTATTCCTTTTATTGCTTCAGTTGTTTTTATGATTATAGGATTATGGGTCCGTCTTTCAATCAATGAAACTGTTCAATTCAAAAAAACTCTTGAAAGTAAAAAACATGTCAAAGTTCCTATCATAGATGTCTTTTTAAAATGTCCACGAATCCTATTTCTTGGAATATTTTCTGGTATGGCAACTTTTGTTTTGTTTTACTTGGTTACTACATATTTGTTAAGCTATTCAACAAACCATTTGCAATTGCCATTTCATCAAGCTCTTCAAATCGAAATTGTCGGTGCTATTTTTTGTGGGATTTTTACTGTCATCACGGGAAGACTCGCTGACCGTATTAGACGTAGAACTTTGATGATTTGGATTACAATCATCACCGGTATTTATTCTTTCGCAATTCCTTATTTCTTAAATTCTGGAGTTATAGGAGTCCTTGCAATGTCTGTTATCGGTTTGTCTCTCATGGGAATGATATACAGTCCTCTTGGTGCTGTTTTGGCTTCACCATACCCAACAGCAATTCGATATACCGGTTCTTCTATTACTTTCAATTTATCTGCTATTGTAGGAGCATCTCTCGCGCCTTATATTGCAGAATATCTGGTGCAACATTTCGATACATCTTATATCGGTTATTATTTGCTTCTTGCTTCTTTTATTTCACTGATTTGCTTCGTCGGATTTACAGATGATGAAATATCCAACTAAAATATAATAACGAAGAATAAAATAAGGACTGGTGGCAAAAATGCTGCCAGTTTCGTTTTTAAAGATAGGGGTTGAGGTATTTTCCACCACAATATTCCTGCAAACAAGGCACTCAAAAAGAAAAATAAAAAATCTGCAATATTGCTTATATAAGAAACAGCAAACATTTCTGATAAGATATGCGTTGTCCCCAACCATGAAACGCAAAAGAAGGCCAACATCACAGCCCATAAAACAAGCAAAATTCGATCAATGATCATCATTATGGCGTTTCGTTTTTTTAATTATAGTCCATATATTTAACATGCCTAAAAGAAAAATCACAATAAAAACCCAACGCCCTCCCCCTGAGCCTTCCGTAATAAAAAGTGCAGGATTTACTATTCCCAGTAATCCTATAAAAATCAGAACAATAGATACAAGACGCATTAAACCTGTTTTTCCCAGCGATAATCTTCAGTCTGTTGCCAATACGTTAAATTATGATTTTTCATTTTATATTTTTTCCACTGTGCACGAACGAGATTCAACTGCTCTTCACTTCTACCATCAAATATCACGACAAGCCGTTGATAAGCATCAATATCCGAACAAACAGCTCCCTCTATGAGAAAACGAATTTTTGAATCATTCGGATTTTCTTGTCCTGTCGTAAGAAATACAGGCTGAAAGTTTGGATATTGATCACACTCCGTTCCATGTCCAATAAATGATTCATCAGTATAAACCCATAAATGTATATCTATAGAATCGCGTTGTTCTTTACTCACACACTGTATTGTTACTTTACCAAAACGAGCCAATGCACGCTCCACAAGCGTCGGCAAAATATCCTTCAGCGTTGACTGCGTCAAATGATAGAATAAAATATCCAATCTCTTAAGCCTTCATCATTCTTTATAAAAAGCTAACATCTTTTTAAAAAAAATTCTATATCCCTAATACAAAGGAAACGGTTCAAGATATAAACCCTCTTTTTTGATTGAGATGCATTATCTTTTTGCACGTGTCTTTAAAAGACAAAAATTTTTATCTTCAACGTTAATAAAAAAGTTTTTTAAGTTATTTTCTAGATTCTTTGTAGACTATAGTTGAAAATAAAATATAATGTACGGAAAATTTAAAGAGGACCTCATAGGCAATTTTATATTATTTATTTGGTAAAAATATCCAATTCATGAAAGGATATTTTTTCAAACTTTATTACATTTTAACCGAAAGCAGTAAGAATATTTGCTATCGAATTAAAAACTGAGGATTTTCCCCAATTTATGCGTATTATTGAGTTCTACATCCTGAAACGTGTCCTTGTTTTGTTTAGTTCTGTCATGATTGCAGCAGTGGGCGTTAGTTGGACTATACAAATTCTTGCACGGATAAACTTTCTCACAACAAGTAAACAAACACTCCTCACAGTCTTACAATTTTCACTCTCATTGGTTCCTTCTGTTATTTTTGTTGTCATTCCGTTTGCATTAGTGATCGCAATTACAACCATCCTCTCAGCAATGCATCAAGACTCAGAACTTGCTGTCATCAATGCCTCTGGTTTTCCTAAAAGTACTGTTTGGAAACCTATCCTTCTTCTTGCTATTGTTGCATCCTGTACCTCCTTTTCTATAGCTAATTTTGTTGTTCCTCAAGCGCGTCTTCATATGCGACAAATGCTAGCAAGCGCTCATTTTGATCTTATTAATCTATTCATTAGTGAAGGGAGCTTCCAAAAACTCACCAATAACCTTTACATAGAAATTGGCGAACGAAATCCAAATGGAACACTTGAACGCCTTTTCATTGCCGACCAGCGTGATCCTAAGACTGATCTTTTTTATTATGCAACAGACGCATCCATTGTGAGCAATAAAAACGGCAGTTTTCTGGTTCTCAATAACGGTGAAATAGAAAGAGTCAATCATCAAAATAACAGTGTTTCAATCGTGCAATTTAGCTCATATACTTTTAGCCTAGGAGAGTTTATCCCCAGTGATAAAACACCTACTCTTTATCCAAAAGATCGGTCTCTTTCTTATTTACAAAACCCTGACCCAAAAGATCCCTACTATCAACGAAAACCACTCCAATATAAAGCTGAATTTCACCGCAGATTAACACAATGGCTCTACCCTATTGTTTTTTCACTTATTGCATTAGCAGCGGCAGGGGATGTACGCTCCCATCGACAAGCTCATCATTCCGCAAATCTCTCGGCAATTGCCCTCTCTTTTCTGGTGTATTGGATAGGATATTTTTTCGCAGAAAAAGCAAAAAGCGATCTTGCATACGTTCCTCTCCTTTATATTATACCTATAGGAACAAGTGCATTTGTCTTTTTTATGCTTTTAACGAATCATAAAATTGGGCTTCCCACAAAAGTTAATGAGATACTTCAAATCGCTTTTCAAAAAATAATGAACAAATTTGAACATCGAAAATCTCAAGATTCCTCGGATGAAATATCATGATTGGGTGGACACTTGGACGATATTTTTTTATACGGTATCTTAAAATAACTTGTTATTTCTGGGGAAGCATTTTTGTTCTTGCTCTTTTAATCGATTTCACAGAGAATTCTGGTAGGCTATCTTCCCTTCCGCATTATACAGCAAAAGATGCATTTTTCCTCTCTGCTTTACGCATCCCTTTTATCATGCAACAACTTATCCCTTTCATTGCACTCTTTTCTGCAATGGCAACGCTTATCTCGCTCAACAAAAAACTTGAACTTGTAGTGACTCGTTCAATCGGTGTTTCTGCATGGCAATTTCTTATGCCAGCTTGTTTTGGAGCTTTTCTTTTGGGATTATTTTCAATTCTTCTCATTAATCCACTTGCTGCATGGGGATTTTCTCAAGCAGAAAAAAAGATGACTGAATGGCGCAATCACAATGTACTAACACCTCTTCACAATACAAGTATCCACTGGTTAACACAACATACAAATTTAGGCAGAACAACCATTGGTGCTAAATCTATCACCGATCAAGGACTTTCTCTTCTCGATGCCACCTTTGTACAATACAATGACAATGCAACCGTTAAAAATTGGATTAACGCCCCAAAAGCAACCTTGACTAATGGATTTTGGCTATTAACAAATGGAACAATCTATAAAATAGGGCATCCTCCTGAAAAATTTACCGTGTTGCAAATAAAAACCAATCTAAAACCTGAATTTTTAACGGAACGTTTAGTGAATCCCGCAACTATTCCATTTTACCAATTGCCAAAAAAAATTATGATTGCACGTTCATTTGGCTATTCTGCTCATAATTTTGATATGTATTTCCAATCTTTGATTGCATTACCGGCATTGCTTGTGGCAATGACCCTCATTGCAGCAACTGTATCTTTAAATTTTACACGTTTTGGGCAATCTAGAATGTTGATTCTTGGTGGCGTAATAGCTGGGTTTATGCTTTATGTTATTTCCGTACTTGTTCAAGCTTTCGGTAATGCTGGATATATTCCACCAATTATTGCAGCTTGGACACCCGTTGTTATTGCGTTATTCTTAGGAATCTCTTTTTTACTTCATAAAGAGGATGGCTAAGTGAAAGCATTAACACTTAAAAAAACTATTTTAACAAAATTAAGTGCTCTCGCTTTTAAAAGTGTTGTGGGGGTTATTTTAGGAAGTGCTTTGTCTTATTGTGCGCACGCTCAAAGCCTTCAATCTCCTTCTCAAAGTCGCATTCAAAATCTGGAACCTCCTCTTTTGCTCTCTGCGGATGAACTCATCTACAATCGTGATGAAAACACTGTTTCTGCACACGGTAATGTCCAAATCGAATATGATGGCAATAAAGTTGTCGCTCAAAAAATTATTTACAATCAAAAAACAGGACGGCTTATAGCACAAGGGAACGTTGAAATTACTCAAAAGGATGGTAATAAAATTTATTCCAACCAAATTGATATGACCAAAGATCTTGGCGAGGGTTTTGTAAACGCCCTACGTATTGATACAGCCAACAATGTTCACTTTTCAGCCCAAAATGCTACACGCAAACACAATCACATAACAGTCTTTGAAAATGCAACCTATACAGCCTGTGAACCTTGCTCTTATAAACCAGATAGAGACGTCCTATGGAAAATTAAAGCAAGAAAGATCATATGGAATAATAGCGTCAAAAAAATTCGGTTTGAAAATAGCAGTTTTGAAGTTTTTGGTGTACCGATTATAAAATTTCCAAATTTTGAGATCTATGATCCAACTGTCAGGCGTGCTAGCGGTCTGCTTACTCCTCATTTTTTTTATACTGATTATCTCGGTATGGGGATAAAGAATTCTTATTTCTGGAATCTCGCCCCCCATTATGATTTTACCCTTTCTTCTACGGTTTATACCCAACAAGGGCTTTTAACCGAAGGGGAATGGCGTCAGCGTTTAAAAACGGGACGTTATAACATTCGCTTTGCTCATATATATCAAATGAAACCGCATAGATTTGATAATGATACGATTGATGCCCAACATAAAAACCGTTATATGCTGGCGACAAAGGGGGATTTTCGTATTAATTCACACTGGACTTATGGATGGGATATTCTTGCACAATCAGATCGGCATTTTAGTCGTGCCTATAAACTTGAAAACTATAACAATCCTACACAACTTTCTCAGATCTATCTGAATGGTCTTGCAGGAAAAAATTATTTTGATATGCGTTTTTATCATTTTAAAGTTCAAGATTCAATATTGAATGATCCTCATTATGAACGTCACTCTCGGCAAGCGTGGGTCTTACCACGCATCGATTATTTTTTCACACCAGATGAACCCATTTATAATGGAGAGCTTACCTTCCATAGTAATATGCAATCAGTTTATCGTCGCCATGCTGACTTCAGTTCACCCGACCAGAACGGAAACCCTCTCAACACAGTAAAACTTTCTGGTATGGCTGGAAATAGTTTGCGTTTAACAAACGAGCTTCAGTGGAAAAAGCGCTTCAACACGCACAACGGACTCATCTTAACCCCTCTTCTCTCTCTACGAGCTGATATCATTACAACCAATGCAAGCGAAAATCACACAGATTCTATAGAAAACAATGCCTTATCCGCAATTCATGGTTCAGCAATTCGTGGCATGGCAACAGCAGGGTTGGAACTACGTTATCCCTTCCTCATTACAGCTGATCATTCTACACATATTATAGAACCAACTGCACAAATTTTTATACGCAATAATGAACAATATATTGGACAAATTCCTAATGAAGATGCTCAAAGCTTTGTCTTTGATGCAACCACTCTCTTTCAACGAGACAAATTTTCTGGTTATGATCGTGTAGAAGGTGGTACAAGAGCCAATATAGGTATAAGATATTCTGGAAGCCTTAATGATAATTGGTCTCTTTATGGTCTCATTGGACAATCCTTCCATCTAGCAGGAAAGAATTCTTTTGCAGAAAAGGACTTTATCAATGTCGGTACTCATTCTAGCTTAGAGGCAAAACGTTCAGACTATGTTGCAATGTTTGGTACAACCCATAAAAGTGGTTTTTCCTTAGAAACGCGTGGACGCTTTGACAAAAAAACAGGAAAAATCCGCCGTAGTGAAATCGAAGCATCACAAAAATGGCAAAATTTTTGGGTGGCTCTACAATATGCCTATATCGCAAAGCAACCAGACTATGAATATTCTCAAGAGCGCCAAGAAATTTCTTTTCAAACAGGACTTAAATTAGCAGATTATTGGTCCATTAATAGCAACGCCGGTTATGATTTAGTATCTGGTACATTTATAAAGCGAGGAATTAGCTTGAGTTATATGGATGAATGTTTCGGGTTAACATTCGGTTATCAACAGGTAACGAATCCAGGCAGGAAAGCACCCTTGCAAAACTTTAATTTCTCTCTTTCATTGCGTACGATTGCAGATATCGGAAAAAAGATAGATTAATTTATAAAGGGAATGTATCAGTCATTTAACTTATCATTGTTTTTATGAAAGAAAGCGTGTATTTTAAGTTGTTGATGAGAATTAATAAACAATGCGAAAGCCTATTTACATGAATAAATTGAAAAAGCGTTTTCTTGCTTTATTTTATATTGCATCTTTGAGCGTAAGTAGCCTGCTAATAAATGGATTTTTGATTCCGACAGTCTTTGCGCAGACTTCTATTGTTGTTACAGTTAATGGCAACCCCATCACAAATTATGATATACAAAGACGCCTTGCTTTTCTCAGGCTACAACAAAAGCAAGGCAATTTGGTGGCACAGGCTAAAAAAGAGCTTATTGATGAAAAGCTAAAAAATATTGAAATAAAACGTCGTAATATTGAAGTAAGCAATGATGAAGTTGATAGAGCTTTTGAGAATTTTGCGACACAAAATAATATGACGATTGATCAGCTCAACCAGATTCTGATCCAAACTGAGATCACAGTGCAACACTTTAAAGATTACATCCGTGGACAAATAGGATGGGGGCGTCTTGTTAGCGCACGCTATCAAGCTGAAACAGGTATGATTAGCGAACAAGAAGCTGTACGCAGAATATTAAAAAATGGTGGTGTAAAACCTTCAACCAACGAATATACATTACAGCGAATTGTTTTTGTCATTCCTGCACATCGTCGTTCAGAGATCTTTGAAAGACGTCAAAGAGAAGCAAGTAATTTTCGCGCACATTTCCGTGGATGTGCCAATGCTCACAATCAAGCAAGAGGTATTTTAGACGTTACTATCCGCCACTTAGGAAAGTTTCTGGAGCCACAACTTCCTAATGCATGGGAACAAGCTATTCTTGAAACGCCTGCTGGAAAAATGACAAAATTACAAGAAACATCTGATGGAATCGAAGCAATTGCTGTCTGCAAAATAAAAAGAGTTTCTGATGATTATGTCGCTCGACTGATATTTTCTCTTCAAGATAGTAAAAAAAGAAGCCCGCAAAAACTTGAAGAATTAAGCGACAAATATTTAGGAGAACTGCGCCGAGTGGCACGCATTCAAAATTCATAATGGCTGCTCTTATTGTTAGCGGTGGTGATCCTGCCGGAATTGGTCCTGAAATAGTACTAAAAGCGTGGAATTTGCGTGTTACGCGCCAAATTCCACCTTTTGTACTTCTTGCTGATCCAGATGTTATTCGTTCGCGCGCTCGTTTTTTACAGATTGATGTTGAGGTGCAATCTGTTTTAATCAATAATCCTGCAAAAAATTTTCAAAAAGCTCTTCCTATCATACCGTTAAAAAACAAACAAAGTGATCAATTAGGTATACCTTCATCGAAAAATACAGCTGGAATTATTGAAGCAATTAAACGCTGTGTTCAATTGATTCAAAATGGCCATGCATGTGCACTTATCACTTGTCCTATTGCAAAAAAGAGTCTTTATGATGCCGGTTTTCGATTTCCAGGTCATACAGAATTTTTAGCCGATTTAGCCCATAAAGCTTTTCATAAATGTTATCATCCAGTTATGATGTTAGCAGGACCTCGATTAAAAACAGTACCAATAACTGTTCATATTCCATTTAAAAATGTTCCTTCACAGCTTACCCGTGATTTAATTATTCAAACGGTACTTATTACTGAATATGACTTAAAAACAAGGTTTAAAATAACATCACCCCGACTAGCTGTTGCTGGTCTTAATCCTCATGCTGGAGAAGGAGGTGCGATGGGAAAAGAAGATATTGAAGTTATCACTCCTGTTATTGAATATCTTAAAAAGAAAGGACTCAATATTGCAGGCCCGCTGCCTGCCGACACAATGTTCCATGAATGCGCAAGAAAAGCATATGACGTTGCCATTTGTATGTATCATGATCAAGCCCTTATCCCTGTTAAGACATTAGACTTTGATAGCACTGTTAATGTCACGTTAGGTCTACCTTTTATTCGCACGTCTCCAGATCACGGAACTGCTTTTGACATTGCTGATAAAGGGATAGCCTCTCCCGAAAGCTTTATTGCTGCTCTTAAACTTGCAAATCAACTTGCAAAAAATAGTTTAAACCCATGCCAATAGATAATCTCCCTCCTCTGCGTGAGGTCATTGATATATATGGATTACAAGCGCATAAATCTTTGGGGCAGAATTTTCTTTTTGATCTTAATTTAACATCTAAAATTGCTCATCAAGCAGGCAATATAGAAGGAAAACCTGTTCTTGAAATTGGTCCTGGTCCTGGAGGTCTCACACGTGCCTTGCTAGCAAAGGGTGCCATTGTAACAGCAATAGAACGCGATGAGCGCTGCATACCGGCTCTCTTAGAAATAGAAAAACACTATCCTAAAAAATTAAAAGTTATTTGTAATGATGCACTGAAGCAAGATTTCTCAAAACTCTTTGAAACAAGCCCTGTAAAACCGCGCATTATTGCAAATCTTCCCTATAATATTGGGACACAACTCTTATTAAATTGGCTTTTGACTGAACCATGGCCTCCTTTTTATGAATCAATGACATTGATGTTTCAACGTGAAGTTGCCAAACGGATTACAGCTAAACCTCAATCTACTCATTATGGACGTCTTAGTGTCTTAACTGGCTGGCGTACCACTGCTAAAATTGCTTTTGATGTCCCCCCTCAAGCCTTCATACCAATACCTAAAGTAACGTCTTCCGTTGTTCATATTATTCCGCGAATACAACCTCTTTCCTGCTCTGCACAAAAACTAAGCCTCGTCACAAAAACCGCCTTTGGGCAAAGACGAAAAATGCTTCGTCAAAATCTCAAAATACTTGGAGGTGAAGAGCTATTAGAAAAAGCTGGAATTGATGGAACGCGCCGTGCTGAAACGCTCTCGATTTCTGAATTTGTAACTTTAGCGCATCTAGTGCTCTAAAAAATGCACTTTGTGTTATAAAACCTTTTTTAATCACAACATTTATCGATTTTTTCAGCAATAAGCCCATCAACAAAAGAGCCAAGATAAGAACAACGCTCACGTTTTACGGTTTCAGCTAAATAAATTGATTTAATAAAAGATAAAGACTGATCTAAATCTTCGTTAATCACAACATAATCATAAGAAAGCCAATGCTTTAACTCCGTTCGTGCATTTTCCAATCGCAAATTGATAGTATCTTGACTATCTTCTGCTCGACGATGTAAACGCGAAACAAGCTCTTTCATTGATGGTGGAAGAATAAAAACAGATACAGTGTCTCCTAGCATCTTTTTTTGCAGCTGCTCGGTACCTTGATAATCAATATCAAATAACATATCTTGGCCAGCATTCAATGCGCTTTCAACAGTTTCACGTAAAGTGCCATAATAATTTCCGTGAACTTCTGCCCACTCAATAAATTCATCCCTATCACGCTTATATTCAAACTCTTCTTTTGAAATAAAGTAATAATGCAGCCCATCTACTTCACTAGGACGCCTTTTCCTTGTAGTCATACTTACGGAAAGCTCTAATTGTCCCTCTTTTAGAAGTAATCGAGAAATTGTTGATTTACCAGCACCTGAAGGCGAAGAGAGAATAAATAAAAAACCGCGGCGTTGATTCATTTTTATAGTACTCAATTTACTTTCAAAGACTGTCATTACATCACTCTACTTTGTTCATAAATGTTTCTCCAAAATTTGAATTATACATTATCTCAACCTCTCTCCTAATCAATGTGTTTTCTTAGCAATTCTCAATGTTATTCTGCTCTTTTTTGAGATAAGGTATTAGCAGTATATTCACTTCTTTCTTAAATATTTTTATCCATACGCCAACCCCACTTGTGACAGACAAGAAAATGATTTTTTATCATTCTCATAAAAAGTTTAAATAGAAAAATTTTACTATATTTGGGATTCTCATTTACGATGCAAAAAGATGTGTTATCACTATAAATTCAATGTTTTGCCTTTAATTCTCGCCACTTGCGAACATTCATATTATGTTCCTCTAAAGTTCGAGAAAAAACATGCCCTCCTGAACCATCAGCAACAAAATAAAGTGCATCACTGCTTGGTGGATGTGCCACCGCTTTTAAAGAATCTCGACCTGGATTTGCAATAGCCGTTGGGGGCAAACCATTAATTTTATAAGTATTATATGGTGTTTCCTTCTCAAGATCTGAACGATAAATTGCACGACCGGATGGTTTTCCTTTTCCTCCGAAGAGACCATAAATTACTGTTGGATCCGATTGAAGACGCATATGCTTTGTAAGGCGGTTATAAAATACCGCAGCAACCATTGGTCTTTCTGCTGCAATTCCCGTTTCTTTCTCAACAATTGAGGCTAATATAACAAATTCATCAATTGATTTAATGGGTAAATCAGGTGAACGCGTAGCCCATATAGCATGAATTAATTTTGTCTGTCCTTCACGCAACCTGTTTACAATCTCTTTACGCGTTGTTCCCCGAATAAAACGAACAGTATCCGTCATTAAATAACCTTCTGGAGGCAAAATTTTTGGAAGGTCTCCAATCAAAATTTCATTCGCAGCTAATCGATCGAAAACTTGCTGAACCGTTAAACCTTCAGGTACTGTAAATGTATACTCTATAGATTTTCCTTTCACAAGAATATCCATAATATCCTGCATCGAAGCATGAGCTGGAATTAAATATTCACCAGCCTTCAGATGCGTTGTTTTTTGGTGATAACCAACCCCATAAACAAAAATATCTGATGATCGAATGAAACCACGTTTTTCTAGCAATGAAGCAATTTCACGAATTCCGGTACCAGGATGGATAAGAACAATTTGTTCTTCCTCAATTTTTCCCTTTTCTTCAAAAATACTTTTTCCAATATAAAGAGGAATACTTATGGCAAAAAGAATAATCACAATCAGCATAAGAAAAAAATGACCGAGAATGACCAACGGATTACGGACGATAGATGATTTCTTTCGTTTTTTATGTATTAACATGTCATAACTATCTGCTAAATGATTCGAAGAGGAATCACTTACGTCCTTTAATGATTTTCCATTTTTCACATCGGACATAACCCCTCAATAGCGATTAAGGATAATATTATAATTTCTCATTCACCTTATAATAAAGTAGAAAACTCAAAAGCAAAAATTAAATAAAAATACTTATTATCCCCTAAAACGTCGCATCACCAACGATGCATTTGTCCCACCAAATCCAAAAGAATTAGAAAGAATCGTATCAATCTTTCGTTCACGCGGTTTGTGTGGTACAAGATCGATTTTCGTTTCAATCGATGGATTGTCAAGATTAAGTGTCGCTGGGGCTATATTATCCCGTATAGCTAAAATAGAAAAAATAGCCTCAGCAGCACCGGCTGCACCAAGTAAATGCCCGATAGATGATTTCGTTGATGACATAGAAACTTGTGGTGCATAACTCCCTAAAACACGCTCAACAGCCGCTAGCTCTATGGAATCAGCCATCGTAGATGTACCATGAGCATTAATATAATCAAGTTCACTTATATTCACTTGTGCACGCTTAAGAGCAGCTATCATACTACGCTGAGCCCCTTCACCACTTTCTGAAGGCGCTGTAATGTGGTAAGCGTCACCAGATAAACCATAGCCAATAACCTCAGCATAAATACGCGCTCCTCGTTTTTTGGCATGTTCCAGCTCTTCTAAAACAACAACAGCTGCTCCTTCCCCCATCACAAAACCATCACGATCAGTATCATAAGGACGTGACGCCCGTTCAGGATCATCATTGCGACAAGTAGAAAGAGCTCTACAAGCTGCAAAACCTGCAAGAGATATCCGATTTATCGGAGATTCAGTCCCCCCTGCCACCATGACATCTGCATCACCAAACATAATCAAACGTGCCGCATCACCAATTGCATGCGCCCCTGTTGAACAAGCCGTTACAACAGAATGATTAGGCCCCCGTAAACCATATTGAATAGACACATAACCAGAAGCAAGATTAATCAAACGACCTGGAATAAAAAAAGGAGAAACACGACGTGGGCCCTTATCACGAAGCGTATAACCAGCTTCAACAATACCCTCAACTCCCCCAATTCCCGAACCAATTAACACGCCTGTACAAATCTGATCTTCATCACTCTTAGGAAACCATTCGGCATCTGCAAGCGCTTGGTTAGCAGCAGCCATTGCATAAACAATAAATGCATCAACTTTACGTTGCTCTTTAGGTTCCATATACAAATCAGCATTATAAGTCCCCTCTGTTCCATCCCCTAAGGGGATACGCGCAGCAATCTGGCATGGCAAATCTGACACATCAAACTCTGTGATACGTCGGACACCACTTCTTCCTTCAAGAAGTCGCTTCCAACTATATTCAATATTACCAGCTAATGGAGATACCAATCCTAAACCAGTAACAACAACACGTCTCATAACTTCTAACCTTGAACTAAACTTCACCTCTCAAAGCTCTCTTTTCAAAAGAGCTCCGAAGAATATAGGCAAAAGCAATTTATGCCTTTGCCCTTTAGTAATCACGCAGAAGCTTTATCAATGAACTTGACTGCATCGCCAACTGTGAAAATCGTTTCAGCAGCTTCATCTGGAATTTCTACCCCAAACTCTTCTTCAAAAGCCATAACGAGTTCAACCGTATCAAGGCTATCAGCCCCTAGATCATCGATAAAGCTTGCATTTTCTACAACTTTATCAGCATTAACCCCAAGATGTTCCACGATAATTTTCTTAACGCGCTCTACTGTATCACTCATGTTGAAATCCTCGAATTTATATTTCCTATAATTTGGTTAACTATATCGGTTCATCTAATCAAGCAATAGATGCATTACTTTAAAAGATTTTAGTAATGATTTAAAACATCCTGTGGATATCCCCTACAAAATGAACCAATCTGACATTCCGACATCAATTGATCAACGACCATATTAAAGAAATAGATGCATCTATCCATTTCAATCGTTACTATCTAAAATAATACAACTCATAAATCAATGTGGAATAAAATAAATACTCAAATCATTGCCATTCCACCATTGATATGGAGTGTTTGACCTGTCGTATAGGCTGCTTCATCGCTTGCTAAATAAACAGCAGTAGCGGCTATTTCTTGCCCACTTCCCATACGTTTCATCGGAATCGCAGCCATAATGGCTTCTTTTTGCTTTTCATTAAGCTTGTCTGTCATTGCGGATTTAATAAATCCAGGAGCAATACAATTGACAGTGATGTTTCGCGAAGCAATTTCTTGTGCCAATGCTTTAGAAAAACCTATCAAGCCTGCTTTTGCAGCACAATAATTCGTTTGTCCAGGATTTCCCACAACACCAACAACAGATGTAATGTTAATAATCCTTCCATAACGGCGGCGCATCATAGAATGTATTAATTCACGCGTCAAAAGAGAAGCAGCTGTTAGGTTAACTTCTAA
Organism: Bartonella sp. AP72JLCBS; assembly: GCF_042195705.1. NCBI lineage: Bacteria > Pseudomonadati > Pseudomonadota > Alphaproteobacteria > Hyphomicrobiales > Bartonellaceae > Bartonella > Bartonella sp. AP72JLCBS. The sequence continues at coordinate 84,405 of NZ_JBHIOU010000003.1, forward strand.
AACATCATCCCAGTCTTTATCTTGCATACGCACAAAAAGACCATCCCTAGTGATTCCCGCATTGTTAACCAAAATATCGACGCCATCCATTTTTCTCTCTGCAACTTCAGCCAATTGTTTAATCGATTGGCGTTCAGAAAGATTAGCGGGAAATACAAAAACATTCTGCCCTAATTCTGCCGCCACTTCTCTGAGCTTTTCTTCACGTGTTCCATGAAGTCCAACAATAGCTCCTTGTGCATGAAAGCAGCGTGCAATTGCCTCACCAATTTCTCCCGAAGCCCCCGTTACAAGAGCTTTACGTCCTGTTAATCTAAACATTTTTAAACTCCTTATAGATTAAACGCCGAGCATACCTAGCGCTGATTCTATTTCATCAACTGTTCCAATGGTTACCCCCTTTATATCTTTGTTAATACGACGCGTTAAACCTGTTAATACTTTTCCAGAACCAACTTCAAAAAGCGTATCAACTCCATTAGCAGCGATCCATTCTATTGTTTCACGCCATCGCACCCTCCCAGTCACTTGTTGGACAAGAAGAGTAGTAATACGCTCTGGATTGCTCTCAGGTGCAACAGAAACATTGGCAATCAAAGGAACAATAGGGGACATTTTGTTAACAGTCAAAAGTGCTTTCTTCATGGCATCAGCAGCAGGTTGCATTAAAGATGAATGAAAAGGTGCAGAAACAGGAAGAAGAAGTGCACGTTTTGCACCTTTTGTTGATGCAATCTCTACCGCTGCCTCAACTGCTTTTGCTTTACCGGAAATAACAATTTGCCCACCACCATTATCATTAGCAATCTGACATAGTCCTTCTCCAGAAACAGTTTCACAAATTTCTTCCACAATGTGCTCTTCTAAACCAATTAATGCAGCCATAGAACCTTCACCAACCGCGACAGCAGCCTGCATAGCATTGCCACGAATACGCAAAAGTCTTGCCGTATCTGTGAGAGTAAATGTACCAGCAGCACAAAGAGCCGAATATTCGCCTAAAGAATGACCAGCAACAAACCTTACCTTTTCTTCTATACGAAGCCCTAATTGTTTCATCACACGAATGACAGCCATAGATACAGCCATTAATGCCGGTTGTGCATTTGCTGTTAACGTTAAAACATCTGCTGGTCCTTCAAAAATGATCTTTGATAATTTCTCACCCAAAGCATCATCAACTTCCTCGAAAACCATCCGTGCGACAATAAATTGCTCTGCAAGCGCTTTCCCCATACCAACAAGTTGACTCCCCTGCCCTGGAAAAATAAAAGCTGCACCCATTTATCAACTCCTAAAACTGTACAATTAAATTATTTTCTTTTGACCTTATTCATCCGCACAAATCAAGATAAAGCCCTTTATTTAAAACGAATACCACACTTAAAATTATATTTTAAAGGCGGAATTTGATATAAAAACTTAGGAAAATAAGGTGCTATAAACTGAATAACACCCAAACTTATGAGACTTCCTAAAATTGCCCCTGCTAAAATATCAAAGGGATAATGTACACCCACAAAGATGCGCGCCCAACAGATCAAACACAAAAATACGGTGGCAAATTTAAAAGTAACTTTGTATCGGTAAAAATAAAAGTTAGCTGCATAAGATGCAATGGTCAAGGCATGATTACTAGGAAAAGAAGCTGTTGCACGATGTTGAATAAGCGGTGTCGTCAGCCCTACCACGAATGGGCGAGGATGAAAATAAAAAAGAGAAATGAGATAACCTATGAAAAGAGATGCACAAATACTCATGCAAATGCTTAGCACAACACACCGTTCCCTCTCCCCACCACAAAACCACAACGCACAAAGATGGAGAGGAATAATATAAATTAAAAACTTTGCACAAAAAATACTAAACAAAACTACAATCGACCAAGCTTGATGATTGCCGACAAACATTTCAAAGAGTGTAACATCAATCTGGTTTAAAAAGTCCATTTTTCCCTCCTTTGCCTTTATATTACAGTATTATCTTTTTGTAGAAGAAGGAAATATATCAAGATTTAACAAATCAATTTTTTTATGTGCATAAACTTGCTATTTTAAAAGATAACCTGTAGATATGAAATATTCGTTGCCGGCACTTTAGCTGGAGGTTGAACGGAGGGCTGTAAAATATCAGTAGGAAATATAATGTTTCCGGCCTCCCGTATCTCCGCTCTGAGATGTCTCGAATTGTAAACGCGTCCTTTCTTCTTTGGATTTCCAAAAAAGACAAGTCGCAGAGGCTTTGCGCTAAAACCGGTGAAATTTAATTGAAGAAAGGCAAAACAATGGCTCTTTATGAACATATGTTCCTTGCCCGACAAGACATTGCACCGCAGCAAGTTGATGAACTTTTGAGTCTCTACAAAGGTGTCATTGAAGCGCATGGTGGAAAAGTTGGGCGTATAGAAAATTGGGGACTTCGTCCTCTTGCTTACCGTATTCGTAAAAACCGTAAAGCTTATTATGTCTTAGTCAATATTGATGCACCAGCTTCAGCAATTGCTGAAGTGGAGCGTCAGATGCGCATCAATGAGGATATTTTGCGTTATATGACCATTCGCGTAGAAAAACACGAAAAAGAAAAATCTGCTATGCTCTCACACCTTGATCGCAATAGTCACATTGGACATGATGAAGAGCGTCCCCGTTTTCCACGTCGTCAACGTGAAAATACTATAGAAGGGGTAGAATGATGACTGATACTAATCAAAACTCTGCACGTCGCCCCTTTCATCGTCGTCGTAAAACATGTCCTTTTTCAGGGACCAATGCTCCCAAAATTGATTATAAAGACATCAAGTTGTTACAACGTTATATTTCCGAACGTGGGAAAATTGTTCCTTCACGGATTACTGCTGTTAGTCAGAAAAAACAGCGTGAATTAGCTAATGCTATCAAACGTGCTCGCTTTTTAGGCTTACTTCCGTACGTTATAAAGTAAGCAATCAATACGCTATGCAACTGGAGAGTTTCTCCAGTTGCTTTTCTTATATGGTTAAAAAATAGCTTGTTGTATCCTATGTTAAGCTATTAAATGTCAAAGTTGGGGTATTGACACGCCTCTAACTGCAGAAAGCAGGACAGCAATAAATGAAAAAAAATCGTACTTATGAGATATTAACCGGTATTTTGGCAGGATTATTTGCTGTTGTGATAGGACTGGCAATCATCAGTGTTGCAAATATCGCGCCCTTTTTTTCTCTTCTTCTTGGCTGCTTTCTTTCATTGCCAATTTTTATTGTTGCGTTCGGTCAAGGAACATTAGCCAGTCTCATCGCCCTCATAAGTGCCACTGTTGTTCTTAGCATAACCACTAATACCTATATTGCTCTTGGCTTTATGTTCTTATTTTTCCTTCCTGCTGTCTATGCTTCTTGGCTTCTTGGGCTTGCACGACCAGCGCAAAAAGAAAACGAACTGATATGGTATCCATTATCATCGGTTATTTTTCATTTAACTAATTTTATCGCTCTTATAGCAACTTTCATTGGGCTCTATGTTCAAACACGTCCTTCCACACCCATCGTTGCAAAAAAAATCACCGAAAACATAGCACAAACTCTGCAACAAACACAGTCAATAAAAGAAGCCGATATACGCGCTTTTAATGAGCTTTTAATGACGCATACAGCAACTTTTACTGCTTTTTCTTTGACTATTTATAGTTTGGTTTTTCTCATTGGTAACCTTTACTTTTCCATGATAGCAGCACAACATATGAAATGGCTGAAAAGACCCCGTGATGATTGGAGCCAAACTCTCCGCCTTCCAATTTCTGGAATTATTATTTTTATTATTGTTTGCATAGCATCGATGATTGAGTTGAGCGCTTCTCTTAACTTGAGTACCCTTGCCTTTAGTACTGCATACACTGTCATCATATTAATTAGCGGTCTAGCATATCTTCACAATATTACAAAAGGGGTAAACGGTCGGATTATTATACTTTCTCTTGTTTATATTGCTATTTTTACAGTCGTTTTTACTCCACCTATTGTTTTCATGATGCTTTTGATGGGAATTTGGGCTGCTATTCAATACAATTTTCAATCACGCAAAAAACTCCACTAAATTTATTTGTTCGAAAGGAAAAACTATGGATATTATTTTACTTGAGCGCATTCCTCGTCTTGGTCAGATGGGTGATATTGTCTCAGTTAAAGATGGTTATGCGCGTAATTTTCTCTTGCCTCAAGGTAAAGCTTTACGCGCAAATGAAGCTAATAAAAAACATTTTGAGGTACAACGTGCACAACTTGAAGCACGTAATCTTGAACGCAAAAGCGAAGCGCAAAAAATTGCTGAAAAACTTGATGGACAATCATTCATTGTTGTTCGTTCTGCTGGTGAAACAGGACAACTTTATGGTTCTGTGTCAACACGTGATATTGCTGAAATTATAACAGATGAAGGCTTTTCTATTGGGAGAAATCAAATCGAACTTAATCATCCAATAAAAATGATCGGTCTTCACACTATCACTCTTAGTTTACATCCAGAGGTTCAAATTTCTGTGATTATTAATGTTGCGCGTTCTACCAGTGAAGCACAACGCCAAGCAGAAGGTGAAACTCTCACTTCGGCTAAAGAAATATATAATATTCAAGAAGAATTATTAGAAGAAAGTCAGGAAGAATTATTGGCAGAAGAAATTAATGACAACGATATAAACAGTTCTCATCAAGAAGCTTAATTTCTATTTTTTCTTTCTGTTTTATATTTTTTATTCCATTTTAAATATCGATCATAAAATACTCACACTTTAAAAGTGAGTATTTTATGGCTATCGTACATAAAGAACCTAATTTTTATGAAAGAATTAGAAATATACTATTTAAAGGCATTACATGCCGAGAATAATAATATCACTAAGAGGAAATGTCTTTTGTTTTCCAGCATATAAAGCAAAAATAATTTAAAGTTCTACCCTTAAGGCTAAAGTTTGTATGAGCGTTAAGTTGATTATATCCTCACATGATCTGAAATAATTTCAGTTATAAAAAAATAATTCTACTTACACAGATATTGGAATTTTAAGGTTAAGTAACTTAAAAATACTTAAATTTAGAGTAGTAAAACTTCCACTTTAAAATCACATATTATAAAATAAAATAGATAGATGTTATATAAATAATACACAAATGATAAATGAGGAACGAAAAGAGAGTTTTAAAAAATTATATAATTTTAACTTAAAATGAAGATTTGTCGCTCTATTCTTTTAATTATACGATTTTCAATTTATCGCCTAAAGTAGCTAGACTTAGAATTTTAGTGGAAAAATATTATGGAAGAAACTAACGTTGTTAATGTCAGCTCTTCAAAGAAAGAGGATTCTCCTTCTTTTCGGCAACTTCCGCATAATATTGAAGCTGAACAGGCATTGCTTGGTGCCATCTTTATCAACAATGATTCTCTTGACCGCGTTTCAGATTTTTTAAAACCAGAACATTTTTTTGAACCATTGCATCAAAAAATTTATCATGTTTTATCTCACCTTATTAAAATAGGAAAACGTGTAGATCCAGTTACAATCAAGCCCTATATCCAAATGGAAGAAAAAATTGGAGATATTACTGTATACCAATATGTTGTTCGCTTAGCCACAGAGGCAGTCACTATTATTAACGCTGAAGATTATGGACGCGTCATTTACGATCTTTTTATCCGCCGGTCTTTGATTAACCTTGGAACTCAAGTCGTCAATACAGCCTTTGATGCTCCTGTAGAACTCACGCCTACCCAACAAATTGAAACTGTTGAAAATCAGTTATTTGAGCTAGCAGAAAAAGGGAAATATGGAGGTGGATTTGAAAATTTTAATGAGGCTATTAAAAAAGCTATCGATATGGCAAGTGCTGCGAAAAAGCGCTCTTCACAATTATCAGGGATAGCCACCCATATTAAAACACTTGATGAAAAAATGGGAGGATTACAAGCATCTGACTTAATTATCCTTGCGGGCCGCCCTGGTATGGGTAAAACCTCACTGGCTACCAATATTGCCTTTAATATTGCTAATGCTTATAATCGTAATGCCAATATCCAAGAAAATGAAGGCGGCATTGTGGGATTCTTCTCACTTGAGATGTCATCCGAACAGCTTGCAACCCGTATTATTTCTGAACAAACAGAAGTCTCTTCTTCTGATATTCGGCGTGGCAATATTTCAGATGAACAATTTTCAAAAATTATTCGTGCGGTGAACCAACTACAAAAGGCACCACTTTATATTGATCAAACTGGGGGAATATCAATTACGCAATTAGCTGCTCGTGCGCGGCGTCTCAAGCGGCAACATGGTTTAGATATCTTGTTTATTGACTATATCCAACTCATGACAAGCAGTTCAAAGCGTTCATCAGAAAATCGTGTTCAAGAGATCACAGAAATTACCACAGGATTAAAAGCATTAGCAAAAGAATTGAATATTCCTATTATCGCTCTCTCTCAACTTTCTCGTCAAGTAGAAAATAGAACAGATAAACGTCCACAGCTCTCAGATTTACGTGAATCTGGTTCAATTGAGCAAGATGCCGATATCGTTCTGTTTGTCTATCGCGAAGAATATTATCTCAAAAATGAAGAACCAAAACTAGGTAGCTTGGAACATACGAAATGGCAAGAAATAATGGATAAAGCTTTTGGAAAAGCTGACGTTATTATTGCAAAACAGCGCCATGGGCCGACAGGAATCGTGCCCCTTGCCTTTCAATCTGATTTCACACGCTTTAGTGATCTGGCCGATAGCAATTACCTTCCAGAGCAAATTGGTTAAATCGACATGGCGCGTAATCGTATTCAATTTATCTGTCAAAATTGCGGAACCATCCATTCCCGTTGGGCAGGAAAATGTAGCGCTTGTGGGGAATGGAATTCCCTTATCGAAGAAACTATAAATAGCGGCATAGGAAGTGGTCCTAAGCAAAATGCTCGTAAAGGACGCATTGTCACACTCACATCTCTTTCTGGAAATATCGAAGATGCTCCACGTATTCATTCTGGTATTGCTGAACTTGATCGTGTTACCGGTGGGGGCTTTGTCCGTGGATCAGCACTCCTTGTTGGAGGTGATCCGGGTATTGGTAAATCAACATTGCTGACACAAACAGCCGCTGCTTTATCACGTAAAGGATATAATGTCATCTATGTTTCAGGTGAAGAGGCTATTGCGCAAATTTGTCTGCGCGCACAAAGGCTTGAAGCTAACAATACAGAAGTGAAACTTGCTGCTGAAACCAATGTTGAAGATATCCTGGCAACCTTAAGCGAACATAAAAACCTTGATATGGTGATTATCGATTCGATTCAAACCCTATGGTCAGATACAGCAGATTCAGCACCTGGCACTGTCACACAAGTACGTATCGGTGCTCAGGCAATGATCCGCTTTGCCAAGAAAACAGGAGCCGCCGTTGTTCTTGTTGGGCATGTTACAAAAGATGGACAAATTGCTGGTCCTCGAGTCGTTGAACATATGGTTGATGGCGTTCTCTATTTTGAGGGTGAAGGAGGACATCATTATCGCATTCTTAGAACTGTAAAAAATCGCTTCGGACCAACAGATGAAATTGGTGTCTTTGAAATGTCTGATAAAGGATTACGCGAAGTGATAAATCCATCTGAATTATTTTTAGGGGAACGTAATGAAAAAGCACCAGGCGCTGCTGTTTTTGCAGGAATGGAAGGGACACGCCCGATACTCGTAGAAATTCAAGCGCTTGTTGCTCCTTCTTCCCTTGGGACACCAAGACGTGCGGTTGTCGGATGGGATGGAAATCGCCTTTCTATGATTCTTGCCGTTTTAGAAGCTCATTGTGGCATTCGTTTTGGACAGCATGATGTCTATCTGAACGTGGCAGGTGGATATCGCATATCAGAACCTGCTGCTGATTTAGCTGTAGCCGCTGCTTTGGTATCTTCTCTTGCCAATATCGCATTGCCAACGGATTATGTATATTTTGGTGAAGTCAGTCTTTCAGGAGCTACCCGCGCTGTTGCACATTCAGCACAGCGCATCAATGAAGCAAAAAAACTCGGCTTTCAAGGAGCCTTTCACCCCACAACAACAACCGAAATGATGAAGTCGCTCAACTTTCAACAAAAAACTTTCTCCGACCTTCCCGAACTCGTTGCTACTCTTACCGTAAGTAAAAAATGATCTGCACCACAGATATGATAATATAGAAAAAACTCTATAAAATACAAAAGATCCTTGCTATAAGAACAAAAAATGGCATAACAAAAAATATATTTGCACACAGACTTAAAAGAACACAACTTTATGTATAAGGAACAAACAAATGATCATAACAATCCTTGATGGAATTGTCGTAGTAATCATCCTGTTGTCCGCTTTTCTTGCTATGCTTCGAGGATTTTCACGTGAAGTGTTATCGTTGATTTCTTGGGCAGTTGCAGCTGTTACGACACTGTTTTTATTCAAACCTGTCTTACCTTTCTTTGAACAATATCTCTCTAATAAAATGATTGCATTGATCACAACATTGGTCACAATTTTTATTATTGTTCTCATTATTACTTCAATTATTACAATGAAGATCTCTGATTTTATTATTGATAGTCGAATTGGTATCCTTGACCGTGCTATTGGTTTTATTTTTGGAGCACTTCGTGGTTTACTTATCATGGTCATCGGTATGTTGCTGCTTAATGCACTGATTAAACCCGAGCTTCAAGCGAATTGGTTAAAAAATGCAAAAACAAGGCCTATTTTAGATTCATTGGGACAAAAAGTTTGGGAAATACTCCCCAAAGATATTGGATCTGTTCTCGAAAAGACGGAAAATTTGTTTAAAGACAGCAATAAACATACGTATGAGCAACACTCTCATGAAAAGATAATTTTCAAAAAATAGAGAATAGTTTTTCATGAGGAAAGAGAACTAAATGATGTAAAATGTGATATTAATGATTCCTCCATATCACAACTGAAAGAATATGATGATAAAAAGCGATGTTTTCTGTCAAGAATTTTCATTAGATGATGATACCCTTCATGAAGAATGTGGAGTTTTTGGTATTCTTGGGCATGAAGATGCTGCAACATTAACAGCTCTTGGACTCCACGCACTTCAGCATCGTGGGCAAGAAGCAGCTGGGATTGTTTCTTACCATAATAAAATATTTCATCAAGAAAAGCATTTAGGTCTTGTTGGCGATCACTATACAAACCCTGCAACACTTGCCCGCTTACCAGGAAATCGTGCTATTGGACATACCCGTTATTCAACAACTGGAGAAGTGGCATTACGCAATGTTCAACCCCTTTTTGCTGAATTGAAAGTTGGAGGTATTGCTATTGCGCATAATGGTAATCTTACCAATGGTCTCACATTACGCCGTGAACTCATCGCTTCTGGTGCTATCTGTCAATCAACGTCAGATTCAGAAGTTTTTCTCCATCTTATCGCCCGCTCACGTTATGAATCGTCCTCTGATCGTTTTGTTGATGCGATTCGGCAAGTAGAAGGTGGGTATGCTATGTTAGCGCTCACACGTACAAAGCTTATTGCGGCACGCGATCCAACAGGAATTAGACCTCTCGTGATGGGGGAACTTGATGGTAAGCCTATCTTTTGTTCTGAAACTTGTGCTCTTGATATTATTGGAGCAAAATATGTCCGTGATGTTAAAAATGGAGAAATCATCATATGTGAAATACAAAAAAATGGGGAAATTACGAAAAAAATTATAAAACCAGAAAATGAGACACCAGAAAAGCTTTGTTTATTTGAATATGTTTATTTTGCCCGCCCGGACTCAATCGTTGGAGGGCGTAGTGTTTATACAACACGTAAAAATATGGGAATTCGTTTAGCACAAGAAGCCCCCTGTAAGGGTGATGTTGTAGTTCCTGTTCCTGACGGAGGAACACCTGCCGCAATTGGCTATGCACAAGAAATTGGAATTCCCTTCGAGCTTGGTATTATTCGTAATCACTATGTTGGCCGCACTTTTATCGAACCAACACAACAAATTCGCGCTTTTGGCGTCAAGTTAAAACATTCGGCAAACCGTCCTGTGATTGAAGGAAAACGTGTTATTCTGGTTGATGACTCTATTGTGCGTGGAACAACATCCCTTAAAATTGTACGAATGCTTCGCGATGCAGGAGCAAAAGAAGTTCATATGCGCATTTCTAGCCCTATGATTTTTTATCCTGACTTTTATGGTATTGATACACCTAAAGCTGAAAACCTTTTAGCAAATCAATATCCAGATTTAAAATCTATGTGTGATTTTATTGGAGCGGATTCATTAGAATTTCTTTCAACGGATGGATTATATCTTGCTGTAGCAGGGGAAAAACGGAATAACGCCGATCCACAATTTACTGACCATTATTTTACTGGATATTATCCTACGCATCTGGTTGATCAAGAAAATCTCTCCAAAATTCATCAATCATCTGTTCTTAAAACAAGAGATTAATGATGACAAAACGTGACTTTAGTCTCCATGGGCGTGTTGCACTTGTTACTGGCGCATCAAGAGGGATTGGCTATTATTTGGCACTCGAGCTTGCTGCACGCGGCGCTCATATTATTGCTCTTGCACGAACAGTCAGTGGACTTACTGAATTAGATAATCAAATCCGAGAAAAAGGAGCTCATGCAACCCTTGTTCCCCTTGACTTGCATCATATGGAAAACATCGATACCCTTGCTATCTCAATTGCCAAACGCTGGAAAAAACTTGATATTATCGTTGCAAACGCAGGAATTCTTGGAACACTCTCACCAATAGCGCATATAGAAAACACGGTATTTGAAGATGTTTTTCAAATAAATCTTTTCAGCCAATGGCGCTTAATGAAAGCCGTTGAGCCTTTATTACGTGAATCTGATGCTGGACGAGCCATCCTGTTATCCTCAAGCGTTGCGCATGCTGCGCGCCCTTTCTGGGGAGCTTATGCAGCCTCTAAAGCGGCTTTAGAGGTGATTGCCCGCTGTTGGGCAGAAGAACTCAAACAAACCCCTATTAAGATTAATTGTGTCAACCCGGGTGCCACACGCACTGCCATGCGCGCTGAAGCTATGCCCGGTGAAGATCCACAAACTCTTCCTTCACCACAAGAGGTTGCAAAAAAGATAGTCCATTTGTTATCACCTGATTTAAAGGAAACTGGAAAACTCTTTAATGTCCATAAAAATCGGTTTGTAGATTATCATGTACCTGATTGATCATCATATGAGAAGTAAATCGTTTGACTCTCTCTTTTTCCTGTGCTTTTCGACAGAAGAATGAAGCACTTTATAATTCTTGGATAGCTTTAGCATCAGCCTTTTTCTCTTCTAAAGTAGCACGTTTATTATAAGCGATAAAACTACAAGGGAGAAAAATCATATAGCTAACAGCTGTAATCAATAAAGTTTCCCATGTGTAAGTCGCAAGAAAACCGACATAAATAACAATGACCAACATGCAAGGTATAACGATATCGCGCCTTAAATTTTGATCAATTGTTTTTGCATTCCATACCGGTAAACGACTAATCAAAAGAAAAGCAATAATTACAGTATAAAGACTAAAAAATAATGCCCACCCCCAATTGGGGACCAAACCAAGAGTGCCTAAATAGGTAGGCAATAAAAGTAATAATGCTCCTGCTGGTGCTGGAACACCAACAAAATAACTTCTCTGCCACTTAGGTATATTGGGGTTATCTAACATCACATTAAAACGTGCTAATCGCAAACAACAAGCAACACAATAAACAAGGGCAGCAACCCACCCAATATGATTCGCTTGATTCAAGATAAAAGAATAAACAATGAGTGCAGGGGTAACACCAAAATTTATAACATCAGCAAGAGAATCCATCTGTGCCCCAAAAGATGAACTACCATCTATTAAACGGGCAATGCGACCATCAGCACCATCTAAAACTGCGGCCAAAAGCACCATTAAAATAGCAGCTTCATAGCGATGTTCAAAAGCCAAACGAATGCTGCTCATCCCTGCACAAATTGCTAAAATAGTAATGATATTAGGAATGACATACCGCATTGATGTAGGTGAACGCCGCCGATTTGCAACATCATCATGCTGCCCCTCAGGATTGAATGAAGAAAATGGCGAAAAATTTTTCATTGTGAGTCCTAATCGTATCTGAAGTCCGTTGTGGCACTCTTATCATCAAAAGAACCCAAAACTGTTTCTCCAGCAATTGCTGTCTGTCCAACTGCAACACGCAATTTCATTTCAGTTGGTATATAAACATCAAGGCGAGAACCAAAACGAATCAATCCAAATCGCTCACCAGTCATAACGGCATCGTTTTCTTTTGACCAGCAAACAATCCGGCGCGCAACCATTCCCGCTATTTGTACGACACCAATTTTACCATGTTTGCTATCAATTACCACCCCATTACGCTCATTAAACTGACTAGCTTTATCAAAGTCAGCATTGGTAAATCGACCTGGATGATAAACGATAGACTCTACTGTACCACTGATAGGAATACGATTAATATGGCATGAAAAAACATCCATAAAAATGGAAATACGGATCATTTCATCTTTCCCTAATCCTAATTCTTCAGGTGGAACACATGATTCCACAAATGAAATACGCCCATCTGCAGGCGACATAACCCAATTTGAATTCAAAGGGATCACACGATCTGGATCACGGAAAAAGTATACACACCACACCGTGAGAACGAGACCAAACCAAAACAACGGACTCCATATCCAACCAAGAATGAGCGAAATAACAAAAAACGCTACAATAAAAGGATAACCTTCTTTATGAACCGTTACAAAGCTATTATGGAAAGATTGCAGAATACTCATATAATTTCCTATTCATCGTAAACTTAAACAAGCAACAAAGCTTTTTGTTCCTCTTGTGTCTTTTTATGTATTTAATCAATCACTCCATATAAAGATATAGATTACATTTTGCTCTATTTATTTTTTACGATTAACAACACTCGTCTCATCTTCTTCACGCATTTTACGTAATTTTTCTTCCGCTTGCGATGCTTCAAGCTGCTTATTCCACATTGAAGCATAGAGACCTTTCTTGCGTAAAAGCTCTGTATGCGTCCCATTTTCAATAATACGACCACTTTTAAGAACTAAAATTTCATCCGCATTGATAACAGTAGAAAGACGGTGCGCAATAATCAATGTTGTACGTCCACGGCTTACAATATCCAATGCTTGTTGAATTTCCTGTTCCGTCGCCGTATCAAGAGCCGCCGTTGCTTCATCTAGAATAAGAAGTGGAGGAGCTTTTAAAAGTGTCCGTGCAATAGCCACGCGTTGTTTTTCACCACCTGATAATTTGAGACCTCGCTCTCCTACCATAGACTGAAAACCTTCCGGTAAAATTTCAATAAATTTTGATATTTGTGCCATTTCAGCAGCTTTGCGCATCTCTTCATCTGTAGCACTTGGACGCCCATAGCAAATATTATAGGCAATTGTATCATTAAATAACACCGTATCTTGTGGGACCATGCCAATCGCTTCACGCAAACTCTTTTGTGTTACGTCACGAATATCCTGCCCATCAATTGTGATAGAGCCTGCATCAACATCATAAAACCGAAAAAGCAACCGAGAAATAGTAGATTTACCGGCACCTGATGGACCGACAATAGCGACTGTTTTTCCTCCAGGAACTTCAAAATCAATATCTCTGAGAATCTGACGTCTCGAATCATAGGAAAACTTTACCTGATGAAAACAAATGGTCCCATCGCTTATCTCTAACGGTTTAGCATCCGATTTATCAACGATCTCTTTCTGAACATCTAAAAGATCAAACATTGCTTCAATATCCGTTAAACCTTGTCGAATATCACGATACATTGAACCAATAAAATTTAGTGGAATGGAAAGTTGCATTAAAAGCGCATTAATAAAAACAAAATCTCCTAAAGTTTGTGTCTTATAAAAAACTTCATAAGCTGACATCAGCATCATGATCGTCATTCCAATACCAAAGATAAGAGTCTGACCAAAATTAAGCCAGCTTAAAGATGTCCAAATCTTTGTTGCGGCTTTTTCATAACCTACCATAGAAGCATCAAAACGATCGGCTTCTAGAGTTTCATTACCAAAATATTTGACCGTTTCAAAATTCAAAAGAGAATCAACAGCGCGAGTATTCGCCTCAGTATCCGCTGTATTCATTTTTTGCCGAATACGAATACGCCAATCACTCGCCTTAATGGTAAACAAGATATATAATCCAACCGTTGCAACAACGATGAGAAGATAATGCCACCCATAACTTATGTAAAATACCAGTGCCGTTAATATAAATTCTAAAACTGTCGGTACTGTACTAAGAATTGAAAATCTTACGATCGCTTCAATTCCTTTTGTTCCACGCTCAATCACACGAGAAAGCCCACCTGTTCGGCGTTCCAAATGAAATCGCAAAGATAACTCATGCATATGTACAAAGGTTTTATAAGCTAATTGACGAACAGCATATTGACCAACAGTGGCAAACAGGGAATCGCGTAATTGATTTAATCCAGCCTGCATAATACGCGCGACATTGTATGCCAAAACGAGCATGATGGGAATAATCCAACTGGATGGGAACCATTCAGGTAGCTGAAAGCTTGAATCAAGCACATTCGTAGAATATTTAAATAAATACGGTACAGATATGAGAACGAGCTTAGCCAAAACAAGATAAAATATTGCCCATAGCACACGCATTTTTAGATCACGCCGACCTACCGGCCACATATAGGGCCATAAATTGTAAAGTGTGTGCAGAGTCTTCCCTGTATCTGATGATACAGTTTTTGTCATTTCATTGCGTTTCATAAAGTCCTTACTTCTCTATCATCCGCACAAACAGGCAAAATACCCTCTGTGGTTATTTATAGATTCATCTCTTCATTACGGCTTCCAATAAGCTATACCTACCCGTTTTTTGAAGTTAGACTGTTTTTGAAAAAGGAACAAGAAATAATCCACTATACAATTTATTATTTGGATCTGTATTTTCATACCACTCTGCCGCAAATAAATTCTCAGACTTTACACGCTTTTTTTTCAGTTCTGCATGAAGCCACTTTCTTGTTTTACCAATCTCTTTCAGCCCCTTATCAAGAATTTCACCATTTTGTATTAAAATGATAGACTTCTTTCCTTCTTCCTTTTTAATAACGGAACAATCGCCATTGGTTTCTAAACGAACGAAAGCAGCTTCATGTAAACTACAGCCTTTAATGCGCAACATTGTAATCAGATCATTCACACTGATACCTAATTTTTTAATCTTGTCCACTTGAAATACTCCATCTAAAACCAATGCAATATGTCGTCCTGCAATGAGACGACGAAAAAAAACTGAATAGCGCATCAGAAAATTAAGAGATGTGACTAAAGTCTGCCAAATAAATAAGACGATCAACAATTGAATACTGCTAACATCCGGACTATAAATAACGCCTCCAATAATACTTCCCATGACAAAATTACTTACCAAATCAACTGGCGTCATTTGACTAAGACTACCACGACCTGTGGTTCTTAAAATCAAGAGGAAAGCGATAAGTCCTACAACTAGTTTTAGTGCAACATACCCATAATGATATAAAAATTCCATCATATTCTCCTTTTTTATGGAGCTGCTGGAATAGAGACATTAGTGTCGCTTTAGTGTCGCTTTATTTCCCACACAGTTATGCGCTCACCACTCTGCGGATCCTTACTGTCTTTTAAAAGAACCCCCTCGGCTGCAAGCTCATCACGAATTGTATCCGCAGCTTCCCACTCTTTATTATGGATAAGTCTTAGTCTTTCGGCAATGCGCTGATCAATAAATTTTGTATCAAGGAAAGTTTTTCTCATAAATAATGGGCAATCTATTTCTTTAATCCATTCTTGTCTTAACAGTCCTAATAAATTCATCCCATTCAGAAGAGCCAAAGCATTTCCTTCTTTATAAAATTTTCGCAAAAGAGTCAGTGCTTTTGGAGTATTAAGATCATCACTAAGTGCATCTATCAAAGTATCATCAATTGCTTCATTGTTTTTCATCTCACTCTTTTTGCTGCGAAGCCATTCATACCAACGATACAGTTCGCTGCTCGATTGTATTAAACGCTGTGCTGTCCAATTTAATGGTTCACGATAATGCGTTTGCAACATCGAAAAACGCGCAGACAAACCAGCCCAATTTTGCTTCATTTCATCGGCTAAAATACCATTAAACTCCCCCAAATTACTCTCTAAAACAGAACGAATAGTTATGAAATTGCCAAAGCTTTTCGACATCTTTTTGCCTTCAACTTGTAAAAAACCATTATGCATCCAAAAATTAGCCATTCGCTCCGTCCCAAAAGCTGAACAACTTTGTGCAATCTCATTTTCATGATGAGGAAAAATTAAATCAATTCCACCACCATGGATATCAAAAACATTGGCGGTCGGATCATCACAGGTTAAACCACCGCCATAGGGCGCTAATAACTTTGCCATTGACATTGCAGAACATTCAATATGCCAACCTGGACGACCTAAAACAGGAATTCCGCCCGGTGATTTCCAACCTGGTTCTCCTTCCACAGAAGGCTTCCACAAAACAAAATCCATCTCTTCCCTTTTATAAGCAGCAACATCGATACGCGCCCCCGCCCTCATTTCATCTAAAGAACGATTTGCAAATGCCCCATAATGGGGAGGATTTTTTATGCTACTTACAGAAAATAATATATGATTTTCCGCTTCATAAGCGTGCCCCTTTTCAAGCAACCTTTCAATTAAAGAGCGCATCTCCTCTAAATGCTCAGTGGCGCGTGGCTGACTGGTTGGCAACAGACAACCAAGTGCTATGGTATCTTGTTGAAACTGAGAATATGTACGTTCTGTTAAGTGACGAATAGCCTCATTCAATGATACGTTTGGATATTCGCTAGCTGCTCGTGCATTAATTTTATCATCGACATCTGTAATATTACGTGCATATAGAACATGCTCATTGCCATAAACATGACGCAATAAGCGAAATAAAATATCAAAAACAATAACAGGACGTGCATTTCCTATATGCGCATAATCATAAATTGTCGGTCCACAAACATAAAGGCGTACTCTTGTCGCATCTATTGGTGTAAATTTTTCTTTTTTACGTGTTAGCGTATTATAAAATCGCAACTCTTTCATTTATTGACTCCATGGACGATATTATGCACCGATCCTTTTAGATGTATCTTATCTCAAATCATTGTATTACGCGGTTTAAGCTAAAAACTTGTATCTTATAGTAAATTCTTCTTACCATTTTCCCATTGTATTTACGGCTGTATTCATCGTTTATCATAAAAACAATCTATTTTATTTGATTGGACAAAAGCGTTCTATCATTAGAGATGCGTTCTCTCCTTAAAGAAAATGAGCTTAGAAAAAAATCTATAGGCAATACAATATAAATCTATGTGAAAAATAGATAGCTTGCAGGCAGAAAATCTTAAATTTTTAACCACACAAAGCTTCGTCAGTATTTTCAATATTCCACAATGGGTTCCTTACTGCCTCTTACGCCCTATATTTTATAATCAATAATTGAGAATAATGTAGCAATTAACTTTATTTTTTTACACCGTTCTCATGACAAAATTATTTTATCTTTACAGATTTTTATTCAAAGAAAGCAATAAAAATAATGCGGTATAGATTGATGAACATCATTATTTTAATATTTCTTGTCATTTCAATGCCAACCTTTGCACAACAATCTCCACCTTATGAAAAAAAATTACTCCGACTAGCAGAAATTTTGGGATCATTGCATTCTCTCCAAAATCTTTGCGAGCCTCCAACAAACCAATGGTATGACTATATGAATGCACTGATTGAAGCAGAACGCCCCATTCCACAAAGACGTGCTTATTTTTATGAAGCGTTTAATGAAGCGTATCGTGCTTTCTCAGAAAATTATCATCATTGTACACAAGCAGCCATTGAAGCCAACCAAAGATACATTGAGGAAGGAAGAATTTTATCTGAAAACCTCCTCATGCATTATAAATAATTAATCTATACAAAAAGTAGCTCTCTCAATCTTAGCGATATCAATGATACTCCTTTCACAAATGCGGGGAGCAATAAACCAGCTCTGAAAATAGAGAGACGTTTAAAGAATAATGTCTTGATACGCTTTTATTCATATGCGCCTTTTTCCCCATACAAAACTGTTCTTTGGCTTCCTCCCCACACTTTAACGGACAAAGATTTTTAACTAAATTTGCTCTGTAAATAATCTAGGTTCTTGTTGAACAAGGTTTCTCTTGGCTTCTAACACATGTAATTTGCTGCATAGTTTCTACAAACAAGCCTAAGAATATTCACCACGCATAAAAAAAACACTTATGTATCAAAGAGGCTGACATACCCTATATCACCACTCTAAAGGATGGTATTTTACGGCATACTTATAATTTTAATCTGTTTACACCAAAGTTTCCATAAATTTAACAGGCTCTCCTTGTGAAGGTGTGACAATTTCACCTTCCCACATAACGCGCATACCACGGATAATAGTCCCAACAGGCCAACCTTTAACTTTTTGACCATCATAAGGTGTCCAACCGGCGCGAGAACCAATTAAGCTATTCGTAATAATTTCCTCTCGCTTAAGATCAACAATGGTTAAATCAGCATCAAACCCAACAGCAATGCGCCCTTTACAACTTATACCAAAAATACGACTAGGGCCATGTGAAGTGAGATCAACAAAACGTTCAAGAGATATTTTTCCTGCATTCACATGTGTCAACATAATTGCTGCTGTTGTTTGCACGCCTGTCATACCTGAAGGTGAAGAGGGATAAGGTTGAAGTTTTTCTTCAAGAGTATGAGGCGCATGATCTGAACCTAAGACATCAATAATTCCTTGTTGAACACCGTACCAAAGAGCGTCACGGTGGCGCGGCTCACGAATAGGCGGATTCATCTGAATTAATGTACCAAACTTCTTATAATCATCAGCCGTGAGCGTCAAATGATGTTGTGTCACTTCAATTGTTGCAACATCCTTATGTTTTTTTAGAAAATCAATTTCTTCTTCTGTCGAAAGATGTAACACATGAATCCGAGCCTTCGTCTCATGAGCAATTTTTACCAAACGCTGCGTACATTTTAATGCCGCAACTTCATCACGCCAAATCGGATGTGACGATGCATCCCCTTCAATACGCAATATTTTACGCTCTTTGAGCCTCGCCTCATCTTCAGAATGAAAAGCCGCACGACGGCGTGTATTCTTCAAAATAAGGCGTACACTTTCATCATCATCAACCAAAAGATCACCGGTAGAGGACCCCATAAAGACTTTAATTCCAGCCGCACCAGGAAGTCTTTCTAATTCAGATAGTTCATGAGCATTTTCACGCGTTCCTCCAACCCAAAATGCAAAATCA
This sequence comes from Bartonella sp. AP72JLCBS, assembly GCF_042195705.1. Classification (NCBI taxonomy): domain Bacteria; kingdom Pseudomonadati; phylum Pseudomonadota; class Alphaproteobacteria; order Hyphomicrobiales; family Bartonellaceae; genus Bartonella; species Bartonella sp. AP72JLCBS. The sequence goes on from NZ_JBHIOU010000003.1 coordinate 103,830, forward strand.
CAATGCATTCGATGAAATGCGCGTTGAACCTTATCGCTTAATGTTTCTTCTGATGTTGTCAATGGATTGGTATTAGGCATTTCAAAAACTGCCGTAACACCCCCTAACACAGCAGAATACGAGCCACTTTCCAAATCCTCCTTATATTCATTTCCTGGCTCACGAAAATGCACTTGGCTATCAATAATTCCTGGTAAAATATGAAGCCCCGTACAATCAATGACCTCACTAGCCGATGCACATGTAAGGTCGCCTATTTCAGCAATACGACCATTTGTAATACCAATATCACGCTTGCTTCTTCCATCATGATTCACAAGTGTTGCACCTTTAAAAATTGTATCAAATGTTTTAAACATAACCACGCTCCTTACATATTGCTCACTTATCGATTATGTAACTTTGAGCAGAAAGGCAAGAACCATGATTGAAAAACAAAATGCCATTTGCTTAAAAAACCGCGGACTTATTCAAATTACAGGCGAAGAAGCAACAGATTTTCTACAATCCCTGATCACGACAGATGTAAAAAAAATCAGTCCACAGGAACTTTTCCCTGGAGCCCTTTTATCCCCACAAGGAAAGGTTCTTGCTGATTTTCTTATCGGAAAAAAAGAAGATGGTTACCTGATTGATATCAGGATGCCTTTAGCTGATACGCTCCATAAGCGTCTGTTGCTCTATAAGCTGCGCAAAAAAGTAGAAATTACACAACCATTCCAAGAGCTTGTTACAGTTTCTTTGAATAATGAATCAGATGCTTTAAATTTTGATTCAAGTTTTGTTGATAAACGCTTCCCACAAAAAGAAAAAATAATACGAATCTATGGCAAAAAACCTTTTTTAACTTCAGAATATCATGACACATGGAATCAATTGCGTATCCGTTATGCAATTGCGGAAAGTGATCAAGACTATGAAATTGGCAAAGTCTTTCCTCATGATATTAATTACGATCAAATCAATGGACTTGCATTCAATAAAGGATGTTATATTGGACAAGAAATTGTTTCACGAATGCACCACCGCCGTGCAGCACGTCGCCGTATTTTTATTGTAAAAGGCCAGTGTAAATTAACCCCTCAATCTAGCATTGAAGCAGGAACAAAAGTGCTTGGCTACTTGGGAACATGTGTAGAAAATGAGGCTCTTGCTTTAATGCGTATTGACCACGTCAAAGATGCTATGGATCATAACATCCCCTTTACTGTAAAAAACATTCCTGTCACTATAAGCATTGCTGAAAATATGAATTTTACCTTTCCTGAAAATACTATAGAAAACACTCATGGCTAAAGCTGAATTATTAAAAAATGGAAAAGCCCGCGCTTGGCAAAGAATGCTCTCTGGAAGGCGACTTGATCTTCTCAACCCTTCTCCTTTTGATGTTGAAATTGAAGATATTGCCCATGGACTTGCTCGCGTAGCACGTTGGAACGGTCAAACACGAGGAGAGCATGCCTATTCTGTTGCACAACATTCACTTTTGGTTGAACAAATATTTCAAAAACTTTTTCCACAATCGGGAAGCAACGAATGTCTTTATGCCCTTCTTCATGATGCTCCAGAATATGTCATCGGCGATATGATTTCCCCTTTTAAAGCTGTTATAGGAAAACAATATGAACGCGTTGAAAAGCGCATCCAAGATGCTATCCACATGCGCTTTTCTCTTCCCGTTGATCTTTCTCAAAAACTTTTAAAAAAAATTAAACAAGCCGACCGTATCGCTGCCTATTATGAAGCGATTACGCTTGCTGGATTTAATACAGAAGAAGCCCTTCACTATTTTGGCTCTCCCAATAATATTCTACCCGATGATCTGAATTTATCCCCCTATTCTACCCAACACATTGAAAACGCATTTTTAACGCGCTTTAATGACTTGGATGTCCAAAGATTATAGCCCCTTCGCATTGTTGATTCCTTGTCATTACAGAATCATCACACTGACTTATAATAATAATTCATTGTTTTTTCATTTTGAATGAGAGCTCCTAATATCGTAAGCTTCACTCATTTCAAATCTGTTTATATTGAATCAATCAAAATCATTCTCTTGCACACCACAAGCGGGTCTGGCGTGTGGGTAAAATTTTTTAAAGAAAGAGTTAAAATGCTTCTTATGAACCATCTCAAGTGCTAAGCGCTGTCGCAGCATTGAAAATTGGCAAAGTGTGTGATGATGCCGGCTTGCTCTCTTATGAAGCGTAAAGACGGGAGTACTCTATAAATTTTATACACTTCATAAGGGACTTACCACTATACTATTCACGAACGCCGTCGCGAAATAGGTTGAGTACCTTAAGAAAGCTTTCTTTAAAAAAGCACGTGAATTAGCGACCCAATGGCGTTCTGTTTTGCATGAGAGGCGTGACTTCATTAAAGAAATGGAAAAAATCACAGTTCAAATTGCATACAAAATATATTAAAAATGCACATTCATTATCAAAATAACAAATGTTCTCTTGTCAAACCTTTCATCTTAAACTGAAGTTTATTTTAGTTTATAAACTTCATTATCCGCTGGGAAAGCACGAGATGTGACATCCTCTGCATAATTCTTTATTGCAGTTTCCATCGCTTGTTCAAGGTCTCCATAACGGCGTACAAATTTTGGCACATGAGAACCATAGCCCAACATATCTTCCATAACCAATACTTGCCCATCACATTGATTGGACGCCCCTATACCGATCGTAGGGATAGAAAGCTTATCTGTCAGTTTCACCGCTAAAGGTTCAACCATTGCTTCTAAAACAACAGCAAAAGCACCTGCCTCTTCAATCGCTGCTCCATCTGCTTCAATTCTTTGCCAATCATTCTCCTTGCGTCCTTGTGTTTTAAAACCACCAAAACGATTCATTGCTTGGGGTGTAAGACCAATGTGCCCCATCACTGGAATGCCACGTTTACACAAAAAATCTACTGTTTCGGCTATATAAACGCCCCCTTCAAGCTTAACTGCACCACACCCCGTTTGTGCAAGAATGCGCGATGCATTTAAAAAAGCTTGCTCTGGACTTTCCTCATAAGAACCAAAAGGCATATCAATAACAACAAGAGCTTTTTGAGATCCACGCACCACGGCTTTCCCGTGTGAAATCATCATATCTAAATTAACAGGAAGCGTTGTCTCAAACCCATACACAACCATCCCAACGCTATCACCAACCAAAAGGATATCGCAATATGGATCAGCAATCCGCGCAGTATAAGCTTGATAAGCTGTTAAAGAAACAATTGGCTGTTGTCCCTTTCGTGCACGTATTTCGGAAGATGTTATACGCTTTACGGTTTTATGTACACTCATTTTCCACCCTTCTCTTGCAATATATATTGATCAATCAGCCTTATCTCACCAAAGCGGACAGTAAGAAGTAAAACTGCTGGTTTATTCAATGTTCCTTTAACCACGCATAAAGTTTCCATATCCCGTAAATCTATCGCTTCAATGATTGCACGCGTTTCTTGTTGTAAAATATCACGAACAGTTTTGCATAATTTATCAACCGACCGTTCACCTTCATGATAAAGCTTTTCAGCAGCTTTTCCACTTTCAGGAATAATTTTGGCAGCTTTACGATCTTCTAATGTTAAAAGCTGATTGCGTGAAGAACACGCTACACCATCTGACTCCCGTAGAATAGGAACTCCAACGATTTCAATAGGAAAAGCCAAATCTTCAACCATACGCCGAATAATTAAAATTTGTTGAAAATCTTTTTCCCCAAAAAAAGCCTTATCTGGTTGGACAATGTTAAAAAGTTTAGCAACAACGCTTGTTACACCACAAAAATGCCCCGGACGTAATTTTCCCATCAAAATACGTGATAATTTTTTCACTTGTACAATTGTATCATTCCCCAGTGGCCACATTTCATCGACAGAAGGAGCAAAAACACATTCAACACCTGCTTCTTTTAACAAAGCACAATCGCCCTTCAAATCTCTTGGATATTGAGAAAAATCTTCATGAGGTCCAAATTGCTTTGGATTGACAAAAATAGAAACCACTACGCGATCACACATTGCTCTTGCATACTGTACTAATGCAAGATGTCCATCATGCAATGCCCCCATTGTTGGAACAAAACCAATCGAAAAACCTAAACGTCGTTCCTCTGAAGTATATTGGCGGACTTCAGCAATTGTCTTTAAAATTCTCATTTTCCCATTCAATTATCATCAGATCAACCAATTAATGCCTGTACACCAAATTGACGCTCAAACAATTGTATCAAATTCATGCGCACTGACGGCTGCTTTATATCTCGTGGCTCCCAGACATGACGCATAAGAAAAAAACCCGTCAGTATAAAACCATTTATTATGTCACTAAAATCAGCAGGACGAGTCGTTCTTTGTACAAGAAACTGTGGTAGAATGAGAAGCTTTTTTTTCCAAGGTTCCCCTGCTTCTTCACAGACAGCCCGTCCAGATTTTGGTGATACGTAATGAAGCCTTTCCTGACGACCTGTTGCAGCACAACAAGATAAATCAAGACCAAAACCAAGTTCTTCAAGAAGCCGCATTTCAAAACGTACAAGCAATTCTGCATTTACAAATGGTTCATCAAAATTCTGCATAAAAAGGTGTAAAATATCATATAAAATGGGGTGCGGATCACGTTCGGGAAGAAGCCGCAAATGAAAAGCTATCAATTGCAAAGTATAAAGTGCTTCTGGTAGACAGATTAATCGTGCCGCATGTAAATCAAGAGCTTCAAGCCGAAAAAGTCCCAAATGTTCGTCTAAACGAGCCCACCATTCAGCCTCCACAAAATTTCCAGGTTGAAGAAGAGCTGCCATGCGACGCGAGCGCCCCCCTTTTACCACTCCCATATAACGACCATGTTCACGTGTCATAATCTCAAGAATAACACTTGTTTCACCATATTGGCGTGTACCAAGTATAACGGCTTGTTCTTTCCACTTCATTTTACTTTAATTATTTTTAAAAATCTTATTAAAAAAAATCCAATCCCATTTCACGATAACGTTCTGGATCGGTATCCCAATTATCGCGCACTTTCACAAAGAGAAAAAGATGCACCTTTTGATCCATAATTTCCATGAGTTCTTTACGTGCTGCTTGACCAATCGCTTTAATTGTATCGCCTTTTGCTCCTAAGACAATTTTTTTCTGACTCTCACGCTCGACATAAATAACTTGATTAATTTTAACGGAACCATCTGAACGCTCTTCCCAGTTTTCTGTTTCAACCGTTGAGGAATAAGGAAGTTCATCATGAAGACGAAGAAAAAGTTTTTCACGCGTAATTTCAGCAGCAAGATGACGCATAGGCATATCAGAAATTTGATCTTCCGGATAATACCATGGCCCTTCCTGCATCATGTTACTCAACGCATGAAGTAAATCCTTGCAACCAGAACCGTTTAGAGCAGAAATCATAAATGTTTGCGCAAACTTTACACGTTCATTTATTTTAGTGGTTAACGCTAGAAGAGATGATTTAACAACTGTATCAACCTTATTAAGAACAAGAACTTTTTCTTGTTTCATATTGTTTACAATATCTAACATCATATCAACTTCATCCGAAAGACCACTTTGAGCGTCAATTAAAACGAGTAGAACATCAGCGCTCTTAGCCCCTCCCCAAGCAGCAGAGACCATGGCTCGTTCTAAGCGCTTATGGGGACGAAAAACACCCGGTGTATCGACCAACACAATTTGCACATCATCATGAATGACAATACCGCGGATTAAAGTTCGTGTTGTTTGTACCTTATGTGTTACAATTGAAACCTTTGTTCCAACCAATTGATTAACCAGTGTCGATTTACCGGCATTAGGCATCCCAATAAGCACAACAAACCCAGAACGCGTTTTCATAACGTCACTCATGATCATTTTTTCCCACTGTTTTCCATACACCCTCTCGTCGCAAAATTTTTTCAGCTGCCATTCTTTCAGCATATCTTTTGGAGCTTCCCTGCCCAATCTCTGAAGCAAACCCAGAAATACTGACCTCTACAATAAAAACAGGATCGTGATCTGGACCTGAACGTTTTATAACCTGATAATGTGGTTGTGCATTGCCTTGGATATGCGCCCATTCCTGTAATTCTGTCTTGGCATCACGTCGACCAGCATCCATTTTCTTTGCCCGACTTTGCCAATATTTTTGAATAAAAGGGCGAACGCTTTCCAATCCTCCATCGAGATATATTACGGCAATCAAAGCTTCCACGACATCTGCATGCATGTTGATAAGTCGACGCCCCTCAAAATTTTTCATCTCAAAACCAACACGGATCATATCAGGAAGTCTCATTTCACGCGCAATATCAGCACATGTCTGTGCATTGACCAGATGATTTAAACGGACTGATAATTCACCTTCACTTGCCTGAGGAAAAAGTTGATACAGCATCTCTGCAATCAAAAGCCCTAAAACCCGATCCCCTAGAAACTCTAGTCGTTCATAATTCCCCTGTTCCGAATCTTGTACACTCGAGTGTGTTAATGCCTTCTTTAACCTCTCTTCATCTTTAAAACGATGCCCCGTCAGCTTGAAAAGCTGATCAATCATGAGACGTTTCATCGTTGTTTCCTTGCTTGATAAGCGGCAAATCATGAACCGTATTTATGAAAGAAAACAAACGTTTCCAACGCACATCAAATGGCCAGCGCCAAATCTGCCAAGCACTTGAACCATTACTGATAGAAAAGAAAATCACGCTCGCGCGACCAATAAGATTTTCTTCTGGAACATAGCCTACATCTAAACGACTATCATCTGAATTGTCGCGGTTATCTCCCATCATAAAGTAATGTCCTTGAGGAACTTCAAAGACTTCTGTATCATCAACTTTCGGGATGAAAGCTAAATCAAGTGTATCATAACTGACACCGTTAGGCATTGTCTCGCGATAAACCTCAACAGGATAGTTAACCTCTGTTATATCAGAATTATCAATCTCCCCCATAAAGTGACGTGAAACAGCCTCATCATTAATATAAAGGACACTTTGACGGACTTGTATACGATCACCTGGTAGCCCAACAACGCGTTTTATATAATCAATCTTCGGATTACTTGGTAAGCGAAAAACGACCACATCTCCACGTTGAGGTTGAGATGCCCAAATCCGTCCAGAAAAAAGAGGAGGAGAAAAGGGGATGGAAAAACGAGAATACCCATATGCATACTTAGAAACAAACAGATAATCTCCCACCAACAAAGTAGGACGCATTGAACCGGAAGGAATACTAAACGGCTGGAAAAAAAGTGTCCGAATAAACGCTGCTAAAAGCAAAGCCTGTATTAAAACAGAAATAAATTCACGAAGCCCACCTTTTTTTTCTTTTTTATGCACTTTATCTTTTTGGATCATCACCAACTGCCTTCTCATCACAGATATAATTTTTTTCATCATAATATTCAAATAACAAAAGCACAATCTCTCATGCCATCTATCCACGTGGAAGTGCTTCGATAATAATAAATGCCTGTGCCCAAGGAAAATCATCTGTTATACTAAGATGAATAACTGCATCATGATGAGGAGGTAATAATTTTTGAAGTTGTATTTGCGCACGATTTGTTAATTGCATTATTGGTTTACCAGATGGCAAATTAACTACCCCCATGTCTTTCCAATTGATACCACAAGCGATTCCCGTTCCTAAGGCTTTAGCACATGCTTCTTTAGCAGCAAATCTTTTTGCATAGGAAGAGGAGCTTTTTTTGAGATTTTCAGATCTATTTCTTTCAATATCCGTAAAAATACGTTCGATAAAACGCTCACCATAACGAACCAACATTTTCTCAATACGTCGTATATCAACCAGATCATTTCCAAGACCAATAATCATAAGATATTACCCGATCTTTCTTAAATTTATTTCTGTTTTAATACAGGCGATGAGCGCTTCTTTAAACGCCTTTTTTTTATAATCTTTTGATATCGCTTTTGTTTAAAACGAACCGTTGCTCTGTAAACACCTATATAAGATAAACCACCAAAAACAATACCTAAAAGAGTTCCCCCTAAAATCATAGGACTCATAATTGTGTCCCATGCGCCTTTAAAGAGGAGAGAGAGATTTGACAATGTCAAACCATTAAATAGAGCACGAATTTGCGAAAGAGAAATCTCTTTGACATCGCTAAAAAGTGATAAACAAAAATACCCTACTTTATAATCAGCCATGACAATCAATAAAAATGTGAGTGGATTAGAAAAAATTGTCCCAATGATTGCGGCAGCAAAGTTTGCACGCAAAAGCCAAGAAAAAAATATTGCCAAAATAATATGCAGCCCAAAGAAAGGGGAACAAGCTAAAAAAACGCCAACAGCAACCCCTAATGCTACTTCATGCGGTGTTGCTGATATACGCAAAATACGTTTATGTATGTAGCAAAATGAGCGAGAAAATGAACGACGTGGCCATAACCAAAGTCGAATACGCGTTACAAAATCTATTGGTTCTCGACGACGAAAAAGCATATGACTCTCAATATACATCTTTTAATGATGAAATAATCTATATCATCCAAATTAATCTTTTTAAGCTTTTGCACAAAAAAAATAGAACGACAATTAAATATTTCGACTGCCTGGTTTAATCGCGGGAAGAACAGAAAGCTCTGCAGGAAGTGCATCACTAGCATAAGAGGTTATCTCGTATTCAGCAAGCGCAATCAATGGAACTCCAACATTGACCTTACCACCAGAACGATCAAGGATACATGCACTGGCCAATACCTCTGCTCCTGCTGAAACAAGCGCTTCAACAGTCTCACGAATAGAAAGCCCCGTTGTTACAATATCTTCAACAATAACAACCCGTGCACCCTTCTTGATTTCAAAACGACGCAATTCAAAGATGCCATTTACACGCTCTACCCAAAGAGAAGGAACACCAAGGTGACGTGAAGTTTCATAGGAAGGAATAAGACCGCCAATTGCGGGACCAACAACATAGTCAATTTTTCCCTCGATAGATTTTTTGATTTTTTCAGCCAATCCACGACATAACTTTTCCGTCAAGTCAGCATGCATGAATACTTTCGCTTTTTGCATATAAGTCGCACTATGGCGCCCCGATGTTAAAATAAAATGCCCTTCTAGAATAGCATCTGCTTGTTTAAAAATATCAATGACATCTTGTGTCTTCATTGCACAATCTTTCTTTTTATCCATGAACCCGCCGTACTGTACTTACTGAACCTGCCTTTTTTAACTGAGAAAAAATACGATTCAAATGTTTTAAATCCCACACTTCCAAATCAATCATAATTTCTGTAAAATCTGGTGCTGTACGGATAAAAGATAAATTTTGGATATTGGCATCGTTAGCAGAAATTATTTGTGTAATTTCAGCCAGAGAACCAGGACTATTTACAACTAAAATATTCATCCGTGCAGGAAAACGTTCATTCATTTGGGCATCAATATCCCAGCGAACATCAATCCATCGTTCTGGCTGATCATCATACGCCATCAAAGCTGAAGACTGTATTGGATAAATAACGATCCCAGCTCCTGGCTGCATAATACCAACAATCCGATCTCCAGGTACTGCTCCTTCCGGTGAAAAACGTACGGGTATATCTCCACGGGTTCCTCTAATAGGCAAGGCTTTAGATTGATGATTCTCGACCTTTGCATTCTTTTCATTTTCTGGAACTTTAAAAATCATACCTTGAGCATTTTCAATATTAAACCAACCTTCTTCCCCAGGCTTAAAAGATGACTTTTGTACCACACGGTGATCTTGATAATCAGGATAAACCGCTTTAATCACATCAGCGGAAAACAGCTCTCCACGCCCAACAGCAGCCAATACATCCTCTACATCTTTACGTGCTAAACGTGGCAAAACTTTCTTCAAAAGGTCTTTTGAAAATTGCTTTCCCATATATTCAAATGAACGCTCGAGAATACGATATCCTAAACCCGAATATTGTTTACGTACCGCTGCACGACTTGCTCGTCGAATAGCTGAACGTGCTTTACCCGTGACAACAAGAAATTCCCATGCTGCTGGCGGAATTTGAGCGTGTGAGCGAATAATATCAACCTCATCACCATTTTTTAATTTGGTCATTAAAGGCATAATACGACCATTGATTTTTACACCCACACAAGAATCACCGATGTCTGTATGGACGGCATAAGCAAAATCAATAGGCGTAGCTCCTTTAGGAAAAGCAATTAATCGACCTTTCGGCGTAAAACAAAAAACTTGGTCTTGAAAAAGCTCAAGTTTTGTATGTTCTAAAAACTCTTCTGGATTATCTCCATCAGACAAAGATTGTATCGTTTGACGCAACCATGCATAGGCATTCGTTTCACTTGATAACTTCACAGTCGAATAATTGGAACCATGCTCTTTATATATGGAATGAGCAGCAACCCCATATTCAGCAACTTCATCCATAGAAGCCGTTCTAATTTGCAACTCAACACGTTGTCTTGAAGGACCAACAATTGTTGTATGAATAGAACGATAATCATTTTGCTTTGGTATAGAGATATAATCTTTAAAACGACCAGGAACCATTGGCCATGTCGTATGAATGACACCAAGAGCACGATAACAATCATTCACGGACTCAACAATCACACGAAATCCAAAAATATCCGATAATTGTTCAAAAGATAATGCTTTACTTTCCATTTTGCGAAAAACTGAATAAGATTTTTTCTGACGGCTTTTAACATCTGCTTTAATACCATGCTCCAAAAAAAGTTTTGTCAATTCATTTTCAATTGTGGAAAGCAAATCACGGTTGTGTTTCAATAATTCAGAAAGTCGATTGGTAATTGTACGATAACCTTCTGGATTTAAATAAAAGAAAGAGAGATCCTCTAATTCCTCACGCATATCCTGCATACCCATACGACCTGCAAGTGGCGCATAGATATCCATCGTCTCCTCAGCAATTCGCCGACGTTTATCATCACGCATAACACCAAGGGTACGCATATTATGAAGACGATCAGCAAGTTTGACTAAAAGAACACGAACATCATCAGAAATAGCAATAAGAAGTTTACGAAGATTTTCTGCTTGTACGGCTTTCTTTGATACAAGATCAAGCTTATTAAGCTTTGTAAGCCCTTCAACCAACTTCCCAATTTCAGAACCAAAAAGCTGATCAATTTCTGCTCGTGTAGCGCTTGTATCTTCAATTGTATCATGCAAAAGAGCAACAGCAATCGTTGCCTCGTCCAACCGCATATCTGTCAAAATAGCAGCAACTTCTAAAGGATGAGAAAAATAAAGATCACCTGATGCACGCTTTTGATGTGCATGCTTTTTCATTGCATAATCATAGGCCCTGTTTAAAAGAGCCTCATCTACGTCAGACTTGTAACGTTGAACACGTCCAACAAGCTCACACTGACGCATCATACGAGCATATCCTTTATCTTTTCACACCTCTAATCTTTATTGAACATGTCCTATCAATAAAAGACAAGAAAAATAATTGCTCCTTACATGACAAGGTATCTTTACTCCTGTAACATAAATTGCTGCAATTAATAATCGTCACTTTTTTCTGGAACAACCAAACCTTCAATACCCGCTAAAAGCTCTTCTTCTGACATATGATCAAATGAAGTACCTTCTTCTTGCGACGACGTATTAAAAACACTTTCAGCTTCACCTGAATGGGTAATAAATTCACTTGCCATTTCTGGCTCATCTACTTCCACATGCTTTTGCAACGAATGAATAAGGTCTTCCTTTAAATCAGCAGGCGACAATGTTTCTTCTGCTATTTCACGCAAAGCAACAACTGGATTTTTATCATTATCACGATCAACCGTAATCTGCGCTCCTTGTGAAATCTGACGCGCCCGATGACCTGCTAAAAGTACCAATTCAAAGCGGTTGTCAACTTTATCAATACAATCTTCTACCGTTACGCGGGCCATTTATGCCTCTTTCTCAAATAAAAAAATTTAATAGCGGATAGAGGAGTATATACAATAATCAAAATAAAACACAAGAAAAACAACACAAACTTTTATATTTTTTGATTAAAGAACTTATTTAAAAAAATTCTTGGAAAATTTATAAAAATGTATAACCTATTCATGCTTGTTATCAAAATTTCTTTTAAAAGCATTCCAATAGATTGACTTCAAACGAAGGGAGGTCTTTCTTGACAAAATACTTGTCTGGAGTCCTTATCCTTTTAAAAGGAATACCTGCTGTTTAAACCCTTTGCAATAACAGCAGCCTTATACATACTTTTTATGATAATATCTTTATCTAAAGAGAAAACTTTTTTCTTTGAACATCATGTGTATCGCACTCTTATTCATCGAATAAATTACTGAAAGATGATCTCTCTTTACACAATAATGAGCAATAAGTTTATATTAAACTTTCTTCTAAAAAAGTTTATTTATATTCATTATAGATTGTTTATCAAAACATAACCCGTCATATACGCTATATAAAGACTCAAAAAAATAGAAAAACGATTGATGCCTAACACCATGAATAGCCAATTAACATCACTTTGCCCAGAACCACCCCAAAATTGCAATTTATGTCCTAGGCTTCATCAATTTATCGCTGGCTGGCGTGTAAAAGAACCAAGTTGGTATAACGCACCGGTGCGCCCATTCTTTCCTTATAAAGGGCCAGATACAACACGCCTTCTTATTGTTGGGCTTGCTCCTGGATTACGCGGAGCAAATCGAACTGGACGTCCATTTACTGGTGATTATGCTGGGCACTTACTTTATTCAACTTTAAAAAAGTTTGGTTTTGCCCAAGGAACCTTTGAAGAAAGAGCAGACGATACTCTTGAACTTATTGATGCAGCAATTGTTAACTCTGTTCGTTGTGTTCCACCAGAAAATAAACCCACCGGTGCAGAAATTAACACGTGCCGCTATTTCTTCTCACCTCTTTTAACAAATCTTCCCAAACTTAAAGCCGTTATTACCTTAGGCACCATTGCGCACTATTCAACGATACGTGCCCTTAATGCAAAAGTTTTATCTCACCCTTTTGGACACGGTGAAATCAATAACATCGGCAGATTACGCATCTTTTCGAGCTATCACTGTTCTCGTTATAATACAAATACTGGGCGCTTGACAGACGCCATGTTTCACCAAATCTTTCAAGCAGCAAAAACATACTTAGATCAATGCTAAAACTGTTTTAAACAGCGCTATGAATAAAGAATATCTAGATCGCATCCATCATCCATATCTTTTTAAAAGTCTTGCTTTTTCACGTCCCCAATCACGTTTTTTTTCCGTTTCGCGCTTATCATGAAGCTTTTTCCCCCGCGCTAGAGCGATCTCCAACTTAACGCGCCCTCGTTCATTAAAATAAAGTTTGAGAGGAACAAGTGTCATTCCTTCACGAGACGTTGCATTAAAAAAACGTGCCATCTCACGTTTTGAAAGTAATAATTTGCGCAAACGTCGTGGTTCATGATTAAAACGATTAGCCTGCGTATATTCAGGAATATAGCTGTTTACTAACCATAATTCCCCATTCTCAAAACTCGCATAGCTTTCAGCAATATTGGCATGATTAGAACGTAAGGACTTCACTTCCGCTCCCTGAAGGACAAGACCAGCCTCGAGATTATTAAGGATTTCAAAATTAAAACGTGCTTTACGATTGTCAGCAATTATTTTCCGTACGGGCGCGTTCTTTTTTTTATTCATGGCTTTGTCAATATCATTTTATGCTTTTAAAAGACCAGCATGACTGAGGGCTGCATCAATAATCTTCTTTGTTCTTTCTGTTAATGGAACAATAGGAGAACGCACAGTATCACCACAAAATCCTAATTTTGCAGCAGCATATTTAATACCTGCTGGACTAGGTTCAATAAACACAGCACGATTAAGAGGCATCAAGCGATCATTTAATTCTCGTGCTGTTTTATAATCACCACGAAAACAAGCGGCTTGAAGTTCAGCACAAAGCTTTGGAGCAACATTGGAGGAAACTGAAATACACCCCATACCTCCATGTGCATTAAAACCTAACGCCGTACAATCATCACCGGAAAGCTGTACAAAATCTTTTCCACACTTTTCACCTTGTTCACTAACACGCTCAATTCTGCTCGTTGCATCCTTAACACCAATGATATTGTTAAAATCTTGATAAAGGTCTTTCATCGTTTCTACAGCCATATCGATAATAGAACGACCAGGAATATTATAAATTATAATCGGAATAGAAACAGCTTTGGCAATGGAAGAAAAATGCTTGTATAAGCCAGATTGATTTGGTCTATTATAATAGGGAGTGACAACCAAAACTGCATCTGCACCAGCTTTTTGCGCGTATTGTGCAAGCTCTACAGCCTCGCTTGTGCTATTTGATCCCGCTCCAGCAACAACAGGAACACGCTTTGCAACCTGCTCAACACACAATTCTATAATCCGCTTATGTTCTTCATGACTTAACGTTGCTGATTCACCTGTTGTCCCAACAGGGCTTACACCGTTAATCCCTTGTGTGATCTGCCATTCAACAAAATCACAAAACGCCTTCTCATCAATCGCGCCCTTGTTATCAAACGGTGTGATAAGCGCAGTTATAGCTCCCTTGAGCATGATAAACTCCCTATAATGTTTGCTTTTATTTTTTTATAATCGCCTTTTATAAATTTTAAATAGAGCATAATCTTGCTCTATCATTGAAGCAAGATGAATTTCAAAAAAAGCCCCCATAAGATGAAAATGTCCCTCCTTAAATGTTGAACATTTCTTTAAAATAAGCCGTCTATATTAACGCGTTTTTCATGCTTGTGTTCTATAAATCCTTAAGTTTTTACAAAAAGCAAGGTCTCAAGGTCTTTTCTCTATGCGTGTATTTTCCACCTCTCTTTTCGTATCAACCTTTACTACACTTATACTGGCAATAAGAATTTTATTTTCAAGTGCATACGCGCAAACACCCCTTTTGCAAGGGAAAGTACCAATCCCTTTGGTTCGCCCTACTCCCTTTACCGCAAAAGAAGCTCAAGAATCTCTTCAACAGATACACACTACATCACACAATACTGCTACACTTCAGCAACTGAAAACTGGGCTAGATGCACTAGCAAACAACAATATTGCAAAAACAATAAATCTTCGTAATTCAATGGAAAAACATAGCCTTGATCGTCATATTTTGACATGGGCGCTGGGGGTGTCAAACCAAGCTAATATACCCAGTTCTGAAATATTTAATGCAATCAACATGCTAAAAGGATGGCCCGGTATAGAAACGATGCAACGCAATGCTGAACGTGCTTTTCTTAACGAAACCAACGTCACACGCGCAATCATCCAAAAATTTTCTCATCACCCGCCCCAAACAGCACAAGGGATGGCTCTCTTCGCTAAAGCACTTATCGCAACGGGACAAACCACTCGTGCTCAACACGTTATTGCGCCATGGTGGCATAAAACACAGCTTAATGCAAAAGAAGAAGTATTTGTTCTTAAAAATGCAAACGCTGCATTAAAACCTATTGATCATTTGAGACGCATGCAGTTTATGCTCTATGCACATCGTTTTGATTCAGCAGCACGCGTTGCAAAATTAGCCCATGCTCAATCTCTTTTTAATGCTTTTGTGGCCGTTGAAAAAAATGATCCTAGAGCTACACAAAAATTAAAAGCTGTAGAGAGATCATGGCAAAAAGATCCTCTTTTTCAGTTTGCTCGAATACGCCATCTTCGACGAACAGAGCAATATGATGCAGCAGCAGCACTCATGATGAAAACATCAAAAGATGCATTCCGCCTTATGAACCCTCATTCATTGTGGAAAGAACAACGCGCCCTTTCTCGTGAAATGCTCGATTTAAACAAACCAAAAATTGCTTATCAACTTGTTGCAATGCACACTGGTATAACATCTGCATTAGCCGTCGATGCTGAGTTTCATGCAGGGTGGTATGCACTACGGTTTCTTCATAACCCTAAATTGGCAATGCAGCATTTTTCACGTATTCCTCAACTCTCTTCTTTACCTTTTTATGCATCACGTGGATATTACTGGATGGGACGAACAGCAGAAACGCTAGAAGAACATCAAAATGCCCAGCAATACTTTCATCGCGCAGCTCATTTTGGTGCAACTTACTATGGTCAATTAGCCGCTGCACGACTCAACCAAAAAAAGCTTAAAGTTTTCTTTCCCAAACCAACAACCGCTGAGCGACAACATTTTAGTGCACGAAAAGCGATCAAAGCAATTCAACGTCTTGAAGCAGCCGGCTATGCTGATTTTGCTAAAATTTTTTATAGAGAGCTCGGAAAAAAAATAGAAAGCCCCGGTGAATTAGCTCTTCTGGCTGTTATGGCAGAAAAAAATGGAGACTATTATACCAGCCTCAAAATTGGAAAAATGGCTGTTTTTCAGGGGAAAAATGTCGGTGCACTCTCTCATCCTCTGGGAGCTATACCAGCTTCTGCTCATATTTCTGTAGAAGAAAAATCGCTTATCTATGCCATTGCACGCCAAGAAAGCGAATTTAATCCAACAGCCATATCAAAAGCAGGTGCACAAGGTATACTCCAATTGCTTCCTACAACAGCAAAAGCACTGGCAAAAAAATACTCAATCGCATGGTCTCCTAAAAAATTTAGCAGTGATGCTCATTATAATGCAACATTAGGTGCTCATTTTCTCAATGAACAATTAGAACGTTTTAATGGATCCTATATACTAACTCTTATTGGCTATAATGCGGGTCCCCGTCGAGTCAATGAATGGATAAAACGTTATGGCGATCCTCGAGGTCAATCTCTCGATAACGTCATTGATTGGATTGAACGTATTCCTTATACAGAAACACGTAATTACGTGATGCGTGTCATGGAAAATTATGGTGTCTACAAAGCAAGACTCACTGGGAAAATAGATATAAAAACCGACTTGCTTTCTGGTCGACGGAAATAATATGCCTTAACTTCCCAAATAGCATTTGAAAGCGTTGATAAGAAGTGTTTTTATTCCTTTTTAAATAGTACCATACCCACTTTCTTAGGACGTATAAGAAAGTAATTTTAATTGATTCAGTATTAATAAATTCGAAATGAGAAAACCCTACGCTATTTGGGTCTTTTATTTTAAATACAAAATGATGAATTATCATTATAAATCAACAGGTAGTACAAATAATTCCTTTCTTCTCAACATAGACGACAATATCATAGAGATTACAAATATAAGAGAAGAGTGAAACAAATAGCTTATCCTTTTACTGTTGCTTATTAGTCAATATTCAAATCTTGTGAAACAGCATCTTTTAAGACTATTTTTCCTGCTTATAACATTTCTATAACAAATAAGAGTACGTTATTATATATATCGTTTGGATTATCTCTGATAACAGAAAGACAGACTCATTGAGTTAGAAAGCCTTAAAGACAAACAATTCTCTTCTGCCCCTTCCCTTTTCATTCGGTTCTACGACTTTTAAATATGTCAATATCTTTTAATGATGAAGATGAAGCTTTGCTTTTTTTTCTTATTTTTACATATAAGCTCACATCCTTCACACAAAACAGAGCATCCCAAAATAGTATGTTTTTCTTATTTATATTATTGTTTTATTTTAATGTTTCTAAGTCCATTTCACAACGGTGTATCTGAAAAGTACTTACGAAAATCCTCTCATGAATGGTATAAAAATCGATTAGACCTTTAATTAATAAAAGCTATAGCTCTATCATCCCTTAACTCCCAATGTTGCAAAAGCCCTTTCATTTAGAGCACTCATAAGAAGTATATTCACTGCTTTTTAGAAGTTTTTTATCCATGCTCCTCCTCAACTTGTATCATAAGTAAGCGGATGGTTTTGATTGATTCAACATCAAAAAAATTCGAATAAATTATATTTGAACTTTCATTAAAATTATAAATCAATATATTATAAGAAAAGCGCCCCGCATAAAAAATCAGCTAAATATTAGGGATACTCTAATTGTTTTATTCACTTTTGATGGTGGTGGTGGTGGAAAAGAACCAACGCGTCGAAGGGCTGCCATCGCTAATCGATCAAGTTCTGGGTCACCAGCAGAGACTGCTACACGACTAGAAAAAATACTCCCCTGCTCATGCACCATAAATTCTAACTTCACCGTTCCTTTTGTACGATTGGTGCGCTGTCCCACAATATAATTTTTTTGCCTTTCTAATTGTGACTGTACCTTTGCTAACCACTCCATTAACAACATATCTTCAAGCCCTGCTGTCCCGCCGCCCTTGTTGATGGAAGAAGAACGTACCGCCTTTGCATTGGAGCGCTTTACTACAGCCTTTGGCATCGGTATTGTTTTTTTGATAAACGCTTTATGCTCCACTTTTTGAGGTAGGGGTTCTTCCAAAGGCTTTAAGTCATCTTGTTCTACTATATGCTGAGGTTCTTCCGATTGAATTTCATCCACGGATTCCAATCCTTCTGACTCCTGCTCTAGGAGATCAGACTGTAATACTTCTTGCTCTGTATTAATATCCGACTCTCTATGAATATCTGGCAAGTCTGTATCAACATCCGGATATACAGTTTCTTGCATAAAAGTCAGCATAATCTCCGACGAGAGCAAACCATTACTTATACCAGTACTTTGAAAATAAAACTGTGCTGCCAATAATACATGCAAAAAGAAAGCCCCAATAAATGCACCAATCCAAAGAGTTAATAATTGTTTCGTATTTGCAAAATTCATCGTTTCTTCTGCCACTATTTTAAGCTTAATATTGGTGTTCAATCTCATTAAAACAGGCTATTTTGAAATTGCAACTTTTTTCTTGACTGATTTTGTCATGTTTAATATGGTCTTCTAATGATTTTGTGCCGTTGTCAAAATCATTCCTACTTGGCTGGCAAGTTTTAATCAGTGAGTCCAGCCTTTTTGTATTAAAAAATTTCAAAACAGAGAGGGGATGTTTAAAAGGGTTATGATGTGTTATGCAAATAAGACGAAAAAATATCTATAAAAGCTGTGTAATTTTAAGTGCATTATCGGTCTGTATACCTTCATTTGTTTTTGCACAAAATAAAGATGGAAGTGCTGTCACTGAACTCAAACCAATCCTTATTAAAGGAAAAAAAATAGAAGATGCTTCAAATTCAATAACCATTCTGACTGATCGTAAGACCAACAAGAATATTGATGAAAGACAAATAACTGATGTTTATGATGTGAGTCGTCTTAATCCTTCCGTATCCTATAACTCAGAAAATAACAGTTTCGTTATTCGGGGTTTAGATGCAAACCGTGTTCTTACGACAATGGATGGTATTTCTCTTCCATGGTTTAATGATATATTCCGTGGTGGAGGTGGAAACACAACTTTTGATTTCAATGCTCTTTCTACGTTTGATACTATTCAGGGATCAGATTCTAGTCTTTATGGTTCTGGTGCCTTAGGGGGAATCATTGCGTTGCGTACCCTTGATCCTGAAGACCTGATCGTGGAAGAAAAGAATTGGGGAAGCCTTATAAAAGGTGGTTATAATTCTGTTGATAACAGCTGGCGCATCGATCAAGCTTTTGCTGTGCGTAATTACCGGACATTTTTACTTTTTCAAGGATCTTATGTAGAAGGTCATGAGCGCAAAAATATGGGAACAGTAGAAGGGTATGAGGAACGCACGCGCAAAAACCCTTCTCACTTTGATAAAAATAACTTGCTTTTTAAAATTCATCAATATTTGAGTGATAATCACCGCCTTGGTTTTACCGCAGAGCGTTTTGGTCATAATAGTAACACACATGAATTAAATTCGTCTAAAAGATACGCTCCAGGTTCCGTTTATGAGCAGGATAATAAACTTCGTGAGCGCTTTTCTCTTTCTTATAATTATAATGGTAATGGTGATGCAGTTCTTGATGCGTTTAATGGGCAGCTTTATTGGCAAAGGCAATCAAGTCGTTACGTTATGACAGGTGTTCGTGTTTCAGCTCCCAAAGGGGATTATTTGAGAGATAATTTCTTACGTAATATCAATTATGGTTTCAATGCTGATGCCCTTAAAAAAGTGGATTTTGGCACTATAAACCATACGTTAAAGTTTGTAATGAATGTTTCGTCATCTAAATTTCATCACTATTTGTTAGGTAAAGACAATTGTCATATAAAAGAATACGCTCGGGGATGTCTTTTTGTTCCTGCTAATCGATCAGATTCACCAGACACAAATGGTTACAATTTAGGTTTTGTTTTTGAAGATGAAATTGGGTTGGCTGATGATCGTTTTCGTGTAACACCGGGAATCCGGTATGATTGGTACAAATATGTTCCTCAGAAAACACCTTCTTATGAGAAAGCACTGATTTCTGATAAATTCCCTCCAGAAAGAAGTGGTTCACGCTTTTCTCCTAAATTACGCGTGGAGTGGGATGTTCGTAATCAAGTAACGCTCTATGCTCAGTGGGCACAGGCTTTTCGTGCACCACGTATTTCAGAACTTTACGTCTCTTATATCAAACCTTCTGCTTATTACGTGAAAGGGAATCCTGATCTTCAACCAGAAACAAGCAATGGGTATGATGTTGGTCTACGGTATGGAAATGTAAATTTCGGTGGTTCCTTCAATGCCTTTTTCAATCAATATAAGAATTTCATAGATACTGAGGATAGGGGGCCATCAGAGGAATTTAGATTTGCGCGTCGGCATTACATGAATCGTTTTCACGTGCAAATTTTTGGTGTTGAGACAAAAGCTCATTTAGTTCTTAAAAATGGTTTTCATAGCAATGTTGCTCTTGCTTATTCACAAGGAAAAGATCTTGATAAAAAGGAGTATCTTAACTCGATTCCTCCTTTGAAAGCAGTTATCGGATTAGGATATGCAAAAGAGGTTTGGGGAAGCGATATTATCCTTACTTTGGCAGCTAAACGTGACAAAGTAGCCGGAGAATCTGATTACCAAAAAATTCCAGGATATCATGTCGTTGATATGACAGGGTGGTGGAAACCATTCGGTGAAACGGGACCTATTCTAAGAGCCGGTGTTTATAATCTTTTCAATACAAAATATTGGAATGTATCTGAACTTCCTTCAGGTAAAAGTTCAACACCAAAAGATTATTATAGCCAGCCTGGTCGTAACTTTAAGGTGTCGTTTGTACAAAAGTTTTAGTCACTTCTGTTAATTATTCGGTCAATAAAATCGTATTGATAAAAGGATTAATTATTGTGTTTCTATTTTCAACATCTTTAAAATTACAAAGATTTGGTAGAAAAGTTTTAATTCTTTCTGTTTTATCGTTTTTTGATTGCTCAGCTGTTGGCGATAGAGTGTTATTTTGTGATAGATTGAACTCTTAAAAGAATTTAATTTATTGCCTTGGAATTGTAAAATTTGAAAGTTAGTTTTTGAGTTAAGTAACATAAGGTAAATTCATGACACATACAGCTGAAATGATTCTTCGTTTGCGTGAAGAAAAAAAAGAAATGCGAAACCGCGATTTTGCGGTTTCGATTGGTATATCTGAAGCGGAGCTTATTGCGGCTTATTGTACCATTGGAAAAGCAAAAAGGCTACAAACCGATGTTGCTACTCTCTTGGAAAATGCACCTCGACTTGGAACCGTCATGGTCTTAACTCGCAATGAATATGCTGTTCACGAAATAACGGGACGCTTTGAAAAAATTGTTCAAAACGAACATATTCCTATCACACTTGGTGAAATTGATTTGCGTATTTTTACAAAACAATGGAAGTTCGGTTTTGAATATGATGTCGTTATTCTTGGAAAACCTACAAAAAGTCTGCAATTCTTTGATCAACATGGCGTTGCTATTTTAAAGGTCTATTCTAAAGATATGACAAATATGGACGAGTGGAATAAACTTGTTGAAAAGCTCCTTCTTGAAGATCAGTCTCCTGTTCTTAACATTCTTCCCGTTTCTCTCCCAGCCCAATGTGACATAACAGAATTGGATATTGAGAGTTTTCGGGATCGTTGGCGGAAAATGACAGATGTACACCAACTTCACAAAATTATTTCCGAATTTAAAATTAATCGACATCATGCTGTAAAATATGTTGGTAATGAATTTGCCGATGAATTACAGGTAAATGCTGTTGAAATAATGCTTAACCAAGTCGCACAACAAGAACTGCCAATCATGTGTTTTGTTGGGAATAAAGGGTGTATTCAAATTTTTAGTGGGACTGTAAAAAATATTAAGCAAATGGGACCTTGGCTTAATGTTCTTGATCCAAGATTTGACCTTCATTTACTCACGTCCGGGATTGCTAGAGTATGGCATGTTCGCAAACCTACCCGTGATGGTTATGTCAGTTCACTTGAAGTTTTCGATAAAGATGATGAGATGGTTATTCAATTTTTTGGCGTACGCAAGGAGGGTCAAAAAGAACGTGAAGATTGGCGTTCTTTATTGAATAGTTTGCCATCATGCCAAGAAAACAGCAGTAACTAAGATAAGATAAGGTTAGACATGTTCATATCTCTTTTACATAGGTTATCAAACCTTTTTCTTACGTGTTTACTGCTCTCTCTTACTTGTTTTTCTAAACAAGTAATTGCTGAACCTGCAACGCGTTTTCCTGAAAATGCTCGAATTGTTTCTATCGGCGGAGCACTTACAGAAATTGTCTATGCATTGGGAGCCCAAGATCAACTTGTCGCCCGTGATAGTACAAGCGTCTACCCACAAGAAGCGCTCAAGCTTCCTGTGCTTGGATATATGCGTGCTCTTTCACCTGAGGGGGTTTTATCACTTGCTCCAGAGGGTATATTGCTTGTTGAAGGAAGTGGTCCCGCTTCAACAATTGATATTCTCAAAAAAACATCAATACCTCTGGTGATCATACCAGAAGACTACTCCCGTGAAAATGTGATAGAAAAGATTCGCCTCGTTGGTCAAGCCATTCATCGGGAAGTGCAAGCCGCGGCGTTAATTGAGAAATTGAAGCGTAATTTTTTAGACAACGATGCGCGTTTGGCGAAAGTAACAACACCAAAGCGTGTTCTTTTTGTTTTCTCTGTGCAAAATGGACGCGTCATGGCATCTGGAACAGGTACTGCAGCTGATAGTATGATCAAACTTTCAGGCGCTATCAATGCTATCACCGATTATAAAGGATATAAACTTCTCAACGGCGAAGCATTATTGAAATCAGATCCTGATGTTATTTTGCTTGTAAAACATGGTGCAAGATCAACCAGCATTGATAAGATTTTAGCCATACCGGCAATTCAAGCAACAACTGCAGCGAAAAATCATGCCATAAAACAGATGGATGCTATGTATTTTTTGGGATTTGGTCCACGTACTGCAGACGCATCAAGAGAGCTTATTGAGATACTTTATGGTGCACATCAAAACGGTAAGAGCTGATAAAAATGGTAGACGGTACATCCAGGATGCATTTACCTAAAGAAAAAGAAGGTAAAAAAATAAACCGTTCAAAACAGGGGAAGATTTTATTATTAAGCTTAATAATATTCCTTATTTTCAGTATTTTTGGTGGGCTCTTGAATGGTGCAGCAAAGGTTTCTTTCGTTGATCTCCTCCATGTGATGCTTACACAAGATTTTTCGGTAAGTAGTAAAACGCGTGATTACCTCGTGCTCATCGACATAAGGCTTCCCCGTGTTATCTTGGGATTATTGATTGGAGCAGCTTTAGCTGTCTCCGGTGTTCTTATGCAAGGGCTTTTTCGTAATCCTCTTGCAGATCCCGGAATTGTAGGTGTATCAGCAGGTGCTGGACTTGGAGCAGTCTTAGCAATTGTTGTCGGCATTGCTTTTCCTGTTTCTTTTGCACCTTTTCTAGAGCCTTATAAAGTTATCATAGGTGCTTTTTTTGGTGGACTTTTATCAACGATTATTCTCTACATAATAGCAACGCATAACAGCTTTACCTCTATTGCAACCATGCTGCTTGCAGGTATTGCTCTTGGTGCATTAAGCAGTGCTGTTGTCGGAACATTGATTTTTGTCGCAAATGACCAACAACTGCGTGATATCACTTTTTGGAGTCTGGGCTCTCTTGCGGGCGCTACATGGTTGAAAGTATGGCTTGTTCTCCCTTTTATCGTTATTGGTCTTCTTTTCTCTCCCTTTTTATCACGAGCACTTAATGCCCTTGCTCTTGGAGAAGCTGTTGCTGGCCATATTGGTTTCCATATTCAACGCGTCAAAAATATTGCTATTCCCCTTGTTGCTCTTATGTGCGGTAGTGCTGTTGCTGTCAGTGGTGGTATTGGTTTTATTGGTATTATTGTTCCTCATATTTTACGTCAGCTCATAGGTCCTGATCATCGCTATCTCATTCCTTGCTCTGCTCTCTTGGGAGCAGCATTACTTATTTTTGCTGATATGTTTGCACGCTTAATTGTTGCCCCCGCAGAATTGCCGATTGGGATTGTAACAGCACTTTTTGGTGCACCTTTCTTTCTATGGATCCTTATATGCAAACGAGGAACAGACTTTTCATGATTGAAGCGACAAATATTTGTGTTCAGCGCGGAAAGAAGCAGATTCTTAAACACATTAATCTTCAAGCTAAAAGTGGTGCTTTTACCATTATTATTGGTCCTAATGGATCAGGAAAAAGTACTTTTATCAAAGCTCTGAGTGGTGAAATTCCTTACAGTGGAAAAATAACCTTAAATGGTTATAATGTATGCCAAACAAAAACTCATGTAATGGCAAAAATGCGCGCTGTACTACCACAATCAACAACGCTCGTATTTCCATTCTTAGTCCATGAAGTTGTAGGGCTTGGCCTTTCTGTAAACCAATTTAGCATTGCCAAAGCCGAATTGCAAAATCTTATCCAGAAAGCTTTAGAGTGCGTTGACCTTTCTGATTATGGCAACCTGTATTATCACCAATTATCAGGTGGAGAACAAGCTAGAGTACAACTTGCCCGTGTACTTTGCCAAGTCTGGAAACCTGTTCATAATGGGATTCCTCGCTGGATGATATTAGATGAACCTATTGCTAGCCTCGATATTCAACATCAAATCATCGTTATGGATATTGCTAAACAATTTGCTCATTCTGGTGGCGGCGTTCTTGCTGTTCTTCATGACCTCAATCTCGCGGCACATTATGCAGATAACATGATCTTGCTCAAGGAAGGTGAGATTTATTGCGAAGGAAATGCAACTAATGTGTTGACAACACAAAATCTCCGCGATGTTTATCATTGTTCTTTAAACGTTTCTGAATTACCTAAAGAAGATATCCCTTTTATACTCCCTCAAACGACATCCTCCTATGAAATTAGATCTCTAGGCTATCGGCTTCAATCTAAAAACTAAAGTCCATAGCAAAATAAAACACGCAAATATTCAAGAATCTTTTTTATTTTCATATGAACTCCTTTTTGTCATCTGTCATAAAAAAAGAAGACCAATTACCCTAAAGATATTTTTGGAAAAAAATACCAGTTTAAAATCTTTTAAGATTTTACGTAACTAAAAACATGTGAAATTTTATTTGCTATCAAACTGTTATATCATACAAATTTATACAACATAAACATGCGTTTTCCCACTCTTTCTATCACTTTTATCTTTATAAAAATGATTCAAGAAATGCGTATAAATGCCTTTGTTATAATAACGGGTGTATTATTATATCTTCTAAGGACCATATAGAAATCAAGTACCTTTCTCCCCTGCATAAAAGATTTATTTGTAGCTTTAATGGTAATGTTTTCTTTATAATACATATACTTTAGCTTATTTGTATAAATAAATATTGATTTACAATGATATTTTTACTTTTCTCTCTCTATTAAAAAATTGTTTATTGGCATATCACAAAGAATTAACCTATTGAATAAAAACTTTAAAATAAACTCAATAACGCTTTTTGTAAGCCCCCTAATGCAAAAACAATGCGGAATATAGGGATGAGGAGAGAGTATAGAAATAGCGTTTGTCTTCTGCTTCATAAGCATAATGATGATTCCACTCAAAGGGGAACTATCATTTACAGATAAAGCCTCCTACCATGGCAATGCAAAGAAATGAAATCGACAACAAGGTGAGAAATATCTTTATAAGATGAATTAACTCATACAGGGGTATGCTATTTTTGCACAAAAAACGCTAAAAATATTGTACTTTTTTATGCCTCAGGTTGAATAATTTTATTACCTTCCCCTATCAAAACACCTTATGAAAAAATATATCTCCAGATCTCTTCACGGCACAGTTTAAATGATTTTTACACATTTTCCCTATGTTATCATATAATTATAAAATAAATTATATCCTTAACTCTTTCTTTCAATCATTTTAAAATTGTTTTTTGACTCTCTCAAGTATCCTATTAACAATATAGATTTCCTTTTCATATGTAAAAAATAACGCGGAATTGCTCCGCGTTAACAAAATTATCAAGGTGTATAGATTATTATTACTTAAACATACTCATGATTTTATAGCATAGACAACGGTTGTATTAACAGGGCGCGTTTCTGCCTCACCCGTATGGGAAAGAGTTACCTTGTGTGTATGTGCACCAGCAGAAGCTGTTCTCCCTTTCAGGGTCGTATTATAAGTATAATGATTCGGGAGTCTCCCAATATCACCAACGGGCCATCCTACCCCTTGATACTCAAAATTATGCGCATGCTCGCCTGCGTTTTCAATACTCCCAATATGCGTATGTGATTTTATGCTATCTTGTTGTTCATCTGCAAACTTTCTACCACCATCTAAACCCCGACCATTATCAAAGCCGCGTAAAAACATGCCTCTAAAATCAGGAACTTTAAAAGTTTTATTGCTGTCTTTTCCCCATTTATCACCTATTGCCTCGAATAACTGCGGATAATCTTCACGCTTATAGGCCTTACCATCACATAAAAGCCAACCATTTGGCACATTTTGCATAGCAAATGTTGCAATGAATCCAGAGGGGAAACTTTCTATCTTTGGTGGTGTAGGGTTTAATAAATACCAACCCTCATGCTCTTTTATTAAAACACCATTATTGTATACCATTTCATAAATGCCATCTGTTTGAAATTCTCCACCTTCTAATGGTATAACCCCCGTATCAGTGGCTTTATAGATAAGCTTTTCTCCTATATTATTAACAGTTATTGTTGTCACGCCAATATTTACACCACAAGCTTTAAAACGTATGACGATATCATTGTTGTATTTCTTTATAGGCGAAACTGTCTTTAAGGTAATTAATGTTGTTTTATCTTCCAAATTTACTATAAAGCTTGAATTAATAGATCCACCATTATCTGCAAGATATTCGCGCACGCGCTGCATCATCGCCCTTGCACTATCATTAACAGAACTAGGCGGCTGTCCTTCTGCCCAATTAATGATACTATCTGAATAAGCATTTTCATCAGCCTTTAGAGACCAATCATAGATATTAGACATTTTAAATCCCCCATTATTTTCATAGTTTTTCTAACAACTTCTCGTTCTGTGCACTAAAATGTGCTGCCGCTGTTTATTGGTACATCATAACCACTGCACCATCCTTATTTACGCATTTTATCTCTCTTCACTCCTTCCAATTTTATAACCTAAATTCACCAGACGCTTTTCATAACATTAGTATTAATGCTTTCTCTTCTAATGTATAATGTAACCACCTCATCTGATGTTACTTAATATCTTGTTTTGTTGCTTTGCTGTTGTTATATAATTATTTTTTCAATCTTGCATCTTGTTGCAAAATTTATAAATACTTCCAAAATTTTTCTTATTATGGATTTCATATAACCATTACTGAATGTAATAACTTATCATCCACATAGAAAGTTTCTGACTTAAACATTATCTTTTTTTATTTTTTTTCAATAGTTTAAATCTATCTCGTCGATATTTTATACCATATATTTTAAACAAAGAAATTCTATCTTTTGGCTATCATTTGTATTAAAACTTTAAAAATTAGCTTCAAATTTTTTGCATGCTTCATTATGTTTTTATTCACATGCAGATACTTTGTTCTATTTTATTCAATTGATTTCTGAAATTGTGTCACAAGATTAGCACCAATGTTTTTTTGAATAAGCTTTTGTTCAATCTAAATGTATCACAGAGAATATATTCAATATGGACATTTGCTCCACACTTTCATTAAACTGGAAATAAAATACTTTGAAATATTAAATATCACACACCTTCACAAAATTTGAAGGTTGTATCCGATCCGGAAAAAATTAAAAAGCATAACCCAGCCCCTCCCCCAATTTTTATGAACAATATCCTTGTTTATTAAACGCCCCATAACCAACTTTTCCCCTCCCACACTTAGCACATCCCCCTCTATATATTATTATATGTATATTTTTTTTGCAAGAACAATAAATCATTCTAAACAACATCTTGCAATTATTGGTGTTCTTCTTAATTCAAGGCAATATTATTTTTATAATAAAGATTAGGTATTGTTTCACGCTTTTGTTTATCGCATTCTTAATGGGAACATCCCCCTCATAAAGAATAAAGTACCCCAAACAAAATATAATGATATTGCATATTACGCACTTTTTAAGAAATATTGCTCAAAATATACTCCTTTCATTTTACGACAGCGCACGTCAATGATACAAGTGGAATCCATCATACATTTTGTTGGCTCCCACGTTTTGACAGCCTCACTCTTAGAATGTTCATTAAATGACATTTGGCTTCCTTTCTTCAAGTGCTTTGCCCCATACGCTCCCACTTATGACGTGCAAGGAAGTGTTTTTATACGAAAAGATATATGATGAGAGGATCTTATGGTATTCTGAGTTATTATTTTAATATGAAAAAAATCTCAATCAAAGCCATAAACTATCTACTTTTCCCTGATAATCCGTTTTTAACTTTATTCTGGTTTATAAAAGCTTCAATATCATAGTTTATCACTTCATAATATCTATTTACACTCTTAAAAACACACCAAAATCGTTTAAAATATATTTTTATGATTGACAATATAGATATTTAAGCCAACCATATTCGTATTAACAAAAATACTTCAAGTGGGAGGAGGTATAAAAATATTAGAATAGATATTGTATTATTTTTTCAAAATAACTTTTCTTGAGCTATATTGGATTTTCTTTGCTACAAAGCAATATTATTCCTATTCACCCGAATGCTCGTGATTGATAATTTGAATACATCCCCACTAACATCGCAACCTATTTTTGAACTCTGTGTCTATAAGGAAAAAGTTTGTGCAGAAAAATACTCCATCAATCAGTTGTAGCCCCTTTCCCGCTTCACGCAAAATTTATCAACAGAGCCTTCTCTTTTCTGATGTGCGCGTACCATTGCGTGAAATTTCACTGACTGATGGCAGTGGTGAAAAACCTTTAAACGTCTACGATACTTCTGGCCCCTACACAGATAAAGATATGATCATTGATATTACAAAAGGTTTGCCGGCAATTAGCTTGCCTTGGCTCTCTAAGCGGGATGATACTGAAACTTATCCTGCACGATTAGTTAAACCTGAAGATAATGGATTGACTTCTGATAAAAACCTTACACCAGCCTTTAAACAAAAACGTCCTATTTTACGAGCAAAAAATGGCAAAGCAATTACACAAATGGCTTATGCGCGCGCAGGCATTATTACCGAAGAAATGGAATATGTGGCTATACGAGAAAATGAAGGATTAGCAGTAAAAGAACGGCAGAATGTACCATCAAATGAAACATTTTCTGGATCAATACCAGAAATTTATACTGCCGAATTTGTTCGCAATGAAATTGCTTGTGGACGCGCCATTATTCCACAAAACATTAATCATCCAGAGTGCGAACCCATGATTATTGGGCGTAATTTCCGTGTTAAAATTAATGCCAATATTGGCAATTCAGCAGTAACGTCATCTATGGAAGAAGAAGTTGATAAAATGGTTTGGGCCATTCGCTGGGGAGCAGATACAGTTATGGATCTCTCAACAGGTCGAAATATTCATAATATTCGTGAATGGATTATCCGAAATTCTCCTGTGCCCATCGGAACAGTTCCTCTTTATCAAGCACTCGAAAAAGTACAGGGTATTGCCGAAAACTTAACATGGGATATTTTCCGTGATACCCTTATTGAGCAAGCAGAGCAAGGGGTTGATTATTTTACCATTCACGCAGGATTAAGATTACCATTTATTCCTATGACCATTGATCGTGTAACAGGTATTGTTTCACGAGGCGGTTCTATTATGGCAAAATGGTGTCTCCATCATCACAAAGAAAGCTTTCTCTATGAACATTTTGATGAAATTTGTGATATTGCAAAAACATATGATATCTCTCTTTCATTAGGAGATGGGTTACGCCCTGGCTCTATTGCCGATGCCAATGATGAGGCCCAATTTGCAGAGCTTAAAACCTTGGGAGAATTGACAAAAATTGCTTGGAAAAAGGATGTACAGGTTATGATTGAAGGTCCTGGGCATGTCCCAATGCACAAAATTAAAGAAAATATGGAGCAACAATTAGATCTTTGTCATGAGGCGCCTTTTTATACTTTGGGACCTCTTACAACGGACATTGCTCCTGGTTATGACCATATTACATCAGCAATTGGTGCCGCTATGATTGGATGGTTTGGAACTGCTATGTTGTGTTATGTAACACCTAAAGAACACCTAGGACTCCCCGATAGGAATGATGTAAAAACTGGTGTGATCACTTATAAAATTGCTGCTCATGCCGCTGACCTTGCTAAAGGTTTGCCTAGAGCACAATTGCGCGACAATGCTCTTTCGCGTGCACGATTTGATTTTAGATGGCACGATCAATTTAACCTTTCTCTTGATCCAGAAACAGCCTGTGCCTTTCATGATGAGACAATGCCTAAAGAAGCCCATAAATTGGTGCATTTTTGTTCCATGTGTGGACCAAAATTCTGTTCTATGCGTATTTCCCATGATATTCGTGAGGCAGCTGCAATAAGAAAAACAAAAGGGGAAGGTATGATCGCCATGGCCGAAAAATATCAGAAAAATGGCGACCTTTATATGGAAATTGTTCCTCCTCAAAAAAAGAAAGTAAATAGTTGAAGAACATTCTTATCAAAGGTGCAGGTGTAGGCGGCTTAACAGCTGCCTTTATGTTACAGCAAAAAGGTGCTTCTGTTACTGTATCGGCCCCCCCTCATTCACCTATAGGAAGTGCTAGTTGGTATGCAGGAGGAATGCTTGCACCTTACTGTGAAAGGGAAAGTGCAGAACAAATTGTTGAAGATCTTGGTGTACAAGCTATACAATGGTGGCGTAAAACGCTCCCCAACCTTGTCATACAAAAAGGCACTTTAGTGGTTGCACCTACACGAGATAGAGGAGAGCTTGAACGATTTTCTGTGCGTACGCATAATCACAAAACCGTAGATAATACAGAAATAGCTCATCTTGAACCAGATCTTGCTGAACGTTTTAACTGTGCGCTCTTTTATGAAAATGAAGCCCATATTGACCCTCGCAAAGCACTTATGGCTTTAAAAGAAAAGCTTCTCAACAATGGAGCCTGTTTTGTTGATGTAGAGAAGGCTGAAAAAAATTTTGATATTATTATTGATGCGACAGGAATAGCACGTTTAGGAAAAGATAAAAATATACGGGGCGTACGCGGTGAAATGCTTCTCGTGCGCTGCACCGATATTAAAATTTCGCGTCCAATTCGTCTTCTTCACCCACGGTTTCCTCTCTACATTGTACCTCGACAAGATAATATTTTTATGATTGGTGCAACGATGATTGAAAGTGACTTTGATGGTGCAATCTCTGTAAGATCAATGATGGAACTGCTCAACGCGGCTTATACTTTACATCCTGCTTTTGCTGAAGCAGAAATTATTGAATCTGGCGTTGGTGTTCGTCCATGTTATCCTAATAACTTCCCTTCTGTGCATAAAGATGGTAACTTTATTTCTATTAATGGATTTTATAGACATGGTTTTCTGTTGTCTCCAGAAATGGCAAAACGAGCAATGAAATTGGCATTGGAATAAAGCATGCAAATATTTGTTAATGGTGAAACAGTCCAAACAGAAGTTATGACTCTCGGTCTCTTGCTTGAAGAATTGGGGTATGAAGGAAATTGGCTTGCAACTGCTGTTAACGCTGAAGTTGTTCCCATAGATGCACGAAGCCAATTTGTCTTGCATGAAGGAGATAAAATTGAAATTTTAAGCCCAATGCAAGGAGGCTAAAATTATGCTGAATCTTTATGGACGACAATTCTCTTCCCGTCTTCTATTAGGTACAGCGCAATATCCTTCACCAGCAATCCTTCGTGATGCTATTCATAAATCGAATACGGAAATTGTAACTGTTTCCTTGCGCCGTGAAACTGCAGGTGGAAAACAAGGTGGACAATTTTGGAAATTTCTTCAAGAACTTGGGGTAACAGTGCTTCCTAATACTGCTGGTTGTTATACTGTTAAAGAGGCCGTAACCACAGCCCAATTAGCAAGAGATCTTTTTAAAACGGCTTGGATTAAACTCGAAATTATCGGTAATTCAGATACCTTACAGCCAAATATTTTTTCCTTAATCGAAGCTGCTCAAATTTTAAACAATGAAGGTTTCAAAATTTTTGCCTATACAACGGATGATCTCATTGTTGCTGAAAAACTTTTCGACATTGGTTGCCGTGTTATTATGCCTTGGTGTGCTCCTATTGGTTCTGCCAAAGGACCTCATAATACTGATGGATTGCGTTCTATCCGTGCTTACCTTCCTGATGCTACTCTTGTTATTGATGCCGGCATTGGGCGCCCATCACATGCCGCTGTTGCTATGGAACTGGGTTATGATGCGGTCCTTCTTAATACCGCAGTTGCTAAAGCAGCTGATCCTGTTTTGATGGCTGAAGCATTTTCTAAAGCTGTTCAAGCAGGACGTATAGGATATAAAGCTGGCATGATCGAAGCACGCAATGTAGCAGTCCCTTCAACACCAATCATTGGAAAAGCAGTATTTTCATGAAACTGGATCCTTTTTACCTCATCGTTGATAACGCTGATTGGGTTGAACGTTTGCTTCCTCTTGGCATCAAGCTCGTACAATTGCGTATGAAACATGAAAATCAACAAATAATCCGTCAACATATTAAGCGTGCAAAAAACATATGCAATAAATTGGGAGCACAATTAATTATTAATGATCATTGGGAAATAGCAATTGATGAAAAGTGTAATTTTATTCATCTGGGACAAGAAGACCTAAGCAATGCTGATCTTCACGCAATTCGTAAAAGTGGTATAAAAGTTGGTCTTAGTACACATGATGAACATGAATTGGATACCGCACTCTCTGCTAATCCTGAGTATATTGCACTTGGTCCTATTTATCCGACAATCTTAAAAAAAATGAAATGGATGCCGCAAGGACTAGAAAAAATCAAACAATGGAGAAAGCGGATTGGTGCTTTACCTTTGGTGGGTATTGGTGGTTTAACACCAGAACGCGCAGTTGGTGTTTTAAAAGCAGGAGCAAATAGTGCTGCTGTTGTGACTGATATTATCCTCCATAAAAAACCTGAAGAGCGTGTACAACAGTGGATAAAAGTGACACAAACATGGCGTTGATACCTTCCATTCTTATTGTTGCGGGCACTGATCCAACAGGAGGTGCTGGTATTGTTCGTGATATAGAAACCTCTGCACATTTTCAAATAAAAGCAAATTTAGCAATTACTTGTGTTAACGTGCAAGATGATCATCGCGTTGTCGAAATCATTCCAATGCGTGGAGACCTCGTCGCTGCGCAAATGCGTGCTGCCCTAGAAGCAAATCCAATAAGCGCAATAAAAATCGGTATGACGGGGACAAAAGCAATTATAGCAGCAATCTGTAACGTACTCAAAGACTATCCCCATGTTCCAGTTATTTTGGACCCTGTACTTGTCGCTTCATCAGGAGGAAAACTAATAACGGAAACAATCATCGACACGATGATCGATAAACTGCTTCCTCATGTTGATCTTTTAACACCGAATAGAGAAGAACTCGCTCTTCTTAGCCACAGTCCATTGGCATCTCATGATAAGCAAGCAATACAACAAGCAAAAAAACTTTTGTCATTGGGAGCTCGCTCTATTTTAGTAAAAGGGGGACATGCAGAAGGTCCTCTTGCAATTGATAGATTCATTGACAAAACTGAAGTCATAAATATCTCTACTCCACGTTTAAAAGGAACAATGCGAGGAACAGGTTGCATTCTCTCAAGCGCTATTGCAGCGCATTTAGCATTAAATGAACCTCTCATTTCAGCGGTAAAAAAAGCAAAAGAATATATCCACACATTGCTTTTAACCCATTGTAAAAATAGTTTATAACGTCTTAGTATTTTTTTCATATAAAATTAATATTTATATATTCATTAATATATTTATTTTTTAATAAAAATTATTTAAAAAATATAATAATAAAAAAATTTATACTTTATTTTATAAATAAAATACTACAAAAGTAACTTTAATTAAGTATTAAATATATAATACAATGATAACAAATATTATAACACCACTTGCATTCAGTAAAAAAATCTTTTATTATGAATGAGTTTAGTCTGTTTAAAAAGTTGAAATAGCGCAATTTAAACAAATTGTATATTTAAAGATGTATATAATCGCGAACACTCGCATTTTACGATTTGCCTTTTTTGTGAAAAGAGAGAATCCTATCAGCGTTCTTATACATTAATGGCTAGCGAATACATTTAATAAAACTTGAAGGATAATTTTGTTTGATCTATAATCGCTAGATCATTAGAAAAAGTAAAATGTTAAATCAAACGCCGTGCTCAATTTCCTATGAAGAACTCTTAAACTTTTATAAAGAAAGTGGTGCGGATGCCGTTCTGACGGATTTCCCTATTGATCGTTTTAAGCAGTCTGCTTGTTCAGAGAGAAAATTAATATCTGTCGTGAACATTTCTCATAATCAACAAGCATCTCCCAAAACATCTCCAACCGTAAAATTAGATCATCATCAGCTGCATAACTCTAGGACTATACAAAATGAATCCACAGCTATAGAGAGTGCAAAAAGTGCCAAGACACTTGATGAATTAAAATCTGCTCTCCTTGCATTTAATGGCTGTTCATTAAAATTGACAGCAAAAAATACCTGTTTTTCAGATGGAACAGCAGGAAGCCCCCTGATGCTTATAGGCGAAGCACCAGGACGAGACGAGGATATACAAGGAATTCCTTTTGTGGGAAAAGCCGGGATGTTGCTTAATAAAATCCTCGCATCAATTGGCTTAACAAGAAATAATGTTTACATTGCCAACACTATTCCTTGGCGTCCACCAGGAAATCGTACACCAACACCAAGAGAAGTTGCCTTGTGCCGCCCTTTTATTGAACGGCACATTTATTTAGCGCGTCCTCGTGTTCTTATAGCACTGGGAGGTGTTGCTGCACAGTTTCTTACTGGATCTCAAAATGGGATTATCCGAACAAGAGGGAAATGGCATATCTATGAAAGCGAGGATAATATAAAAATACCTGTTATGCCAACTTTCCACCCTGCTTACCTTCTTAGAACCCCTAGTCAAAAGAAGCTTACAT
The DNA here is from genome assembly GCF_042195705.1 of Bartonella sp. AP72JLCBS. Classification (NCBI taxonomy): domain Bacteria; kingdom Pseudomonadati; phylum Pseudomonadota; class Alphaproteobacteria; order Hyphomicrobiales; family Bartonellaceae; genus Bartonella; species Bartonella sp. AP72JLCBS. The sequence goes on from NZ_JBHIOU010000003.1 coordinate 139,357, forward strand.
GGATAGACTTCTTAGAAGTAAAAAATCGCCTCGACAACCTTTTGTAATTCTTTAATCCTATCTTGCTTCTAAAATTAACACACCCTTCTTTAACTCTTAAAATACAAATGGGAAAAAACTATGAAACAGCCAATAACATCTATTTATCGTTTGGAAGACTACCAACCAACCCCTTACGTTATCCCTAAAACACAACTTTCTTTCCAATTAGCACCGACAAAAACCTATGTTACAGCCATATTGTCTATTGAATCCCGTCACGATACAAAAGAATTAACACCTCTTGTTCTTTCTGGTGATGATCTTACTTTAATTTCCGTTTCTATTAATGATGAGATATTAGCCCCAAACACTTATAAAGTGACGCCTTCACGTTTAGAAATTACAACGCCACCAACGGTTCCTTTTACATTGAAATTGGTTACGGAACTGAATCCTGAAAGCAACCGCCAACTTATGGGGCTTTATCTTTCAAATGGTGTTTATTGCTCACAATGCGAATCGGAAGGTTTTCGTCGTATTACTTATTTTTACGACCGCCCAGATGTTCTTTCTACCTATAGAGTGAAAATTGAAGCAGATTCCCAAACAATCCCAATCTTGCTTTCCAATGGTAATCTGGTGGAAACAGGAACTTTAGAGAATAATCGCCATTTTGCCATTTGGGAAGATCCTTATCCCAAACCATCTTATCTCTTTGCTTTAGTAGGTGGAGATCTTGATAAGTTAGAAGACCATTTTACAACTGTATCTGGACGACGTATCGAGCTTGGTATCTATGTAGAAAAAGGAAAAACCGAACGCGCAACCTATGCAATGGATGCTCTTAAACGTTCCATGCGTTGGGATGAACAATGTTTCGGACGCGAATATGATCTTGATGTTTTCAATATTGTCGCTGTGTCCGACTTTAACATGGGAGCAATGGAAAACAAAGGCCTTAACGTTTTTAATGATAAATATGTTCTTGTCGATCCTGAAACAGCAACCGATCAGGATTATAGAAATGTTGAACGTGTCATTGCACATGAATATTTCCATAATTGGAGCGGTAATCGTGTTACCTGTCGCGATTGGTTTCAACTCTGTTTAAAAGAAGGATTCACTGTTTATCGTGATCAGGAATTTTCATCAGATCAAAATGTACGCAGCCTACAGCGAATTGAAAATGTAAAAGCATTAAAAGCGACGCAATTTGCAGAAGACGCAGGACCTCTTGCGCATCCTGTACGTCCTCGTCAATATAGCCAAATTAATAATTTTTACACCACAACTGTTTATGAAAAAGGTGCTGAAGTTGTTCGCATGATACGAACTATTTTAGGTCCTACTCTTTTTCGTAAAGGCACTGATCTTTATTTTCAACGTCATGATGGACAAGCTTGTACAATTGAAGATTTTATTACCTGTTTTGCTGAAGTGTCTGGTCAAGACTTCTCCCAATTCATGCTATGGTATGAACAGGCAGGAACACCCAATGTAGAAATCGATAGTCATTATAGCGATGGTGTTTTAACAATTCATGCAAAGCAACATATTCCCGCAACCCCACAACAAAATACAAAAAAGCCTATGCTTATCCCTATCGTATTTGGCTTGTTAGGACCTAACGGAGAAAACCTCACCTATGAAGCAGATACAAATATTCAATCAGATGTTATGCTTTTATCCAAGGAAAGCCAAACCTTTACATTAAAGGGACTGCGTGAAAAACCCGTTTTATCACTGCTGCGAGACTTTTCAGCACCAATCATTCTACACACTCCATTCAATGAAAGAGAACTTATTTTTCTTGCACAACATGATGACAATCACATCAATCGCTGGCAATCTCTTAATCATTTAATGACGCAAGCTTTGATTCAAAGCATTCAAGATAAAACACAAGAAAAAGCAACACTCCCTTCTGCTTTGCTAAAGCTGATTGAAACGATCATAACAGATGAAACCTTAGAGCCTGAATTTCGTGCCTTCTGTTTAAATTTACCTAGTGAAGTTGAGCTTGCTCATACAATCGGTAAAAATATTGACCCAGATCGTATTCATTATGTCCGCAATCAGTTTTTAGTTTCACTTGCACAAACTCATCAAGAGCTCTTAACAAAATTCTATGGACAAATGCAAACCCAAGAGCCCTATTCACCAAACACTGCACAAGCTGGAAAGCGAGCATTAAAGAATATCATACTGGATTACCTTTCCATTGCTGAAGCCAATCCAAATCGAGCTGCTATACAGTATGCAACAGCTGATAATATGACTGACCGTATGGCGAGTATCGCTGTTCTCGTGAAGCGTTTTAATGAAAGTGAGCAGGCACAAAATGCCTTAAATGATTTTGAAAACCGCTATCGGCATGACCCTTTGGTCATGGATAAATGGTTTTCTATTCAAGCAATGGTTGCTGGCACATCAACACTCGAGAATGTTCAAAAGCTCATGCAACATCCGCTTTTTTCACAAGATAATCCTAATCGTGTACGTTCCCTAATCGGTGTTTTTGCCTCTAACAATCTCACGGGCTTTAATAGGATGGATGGAGCGTCTTATCATTTTCTTTGCCAAGTCATTTTGGAAATTGACAAAAAAAATCCACAGCTTGCTTCACGATTATTAACAATGATGCGCTCTTGGCGACAATTAGAACCTATTCGACAACAAAAACTTGAAACTGAATTAAAAATGATTGCTGCTGCGCCAAAATTATCAAGCGATGTTGCTGATATCATCAACCGTCTGCTTACTTGAAACAAAAAATTATTTTAAATCAATATGCTATAATATTTTTTTAAATAAATTCTATAAACTATTCGATCATCATTAAATCTATAAACAGGCAATCTAAGCCTGTTTATAGATCACGTTTAAAGTACTTTTTTCTTTTCATATTCCAAAATTATAAAAGTAAAATTATTTTTTTAAAAAAAAGACTGGACAGAAGACTCCTGTTTTGATTCATTGCACTCGATGGGGTTACTATGAATATCGAAGCAGTTTTTAAATCACATTATTCCAGAATTAAAGGAACGCGAGATGGCTAAATTGGACGCATATAATGCGCCAAGGGAGGTGTATGCTGATTCAAAATCAAGCGCTCAAAGTCGCAAGGAGCGGACAGAGCGTACCAATCTGTTTTCTGGTCCTGCCTATCAAAAACTTCTTTTTATTGAACCTTGGCTGCGACGTTCACTCCCATTTGTAATTCTTGCATTTCTTGTTATACTAGCAGCAATCCGTTTCCTATCAATCTATGATTGGCGCAACACAATTGATAAAAACACGCATTCTACCATCGCTCTCTTAGCTTCTCATATTACCAATACAATCGACCGTGACTTACTTGCCGCCACTCGACAAGGAAAAGCTGCTGCTCTTTCTCATAATCATTTACAAAATATCCTGACTAATTTTCGTAACAAAGGTTTTATAAAAACCAGCGCTGTTATTGCTATTGTCGATCAAAAAGGCAATGTCCTAGCTTCATCAAGTTCCGAGATTGTCTTAGGAAAACCCTTACAGAATTTTACCTCTGAAAGCATTACTTTACAAGCTCTAGGAAAACATGCTGGAATCATGAAAATTACAATAGGAAAAGATATTCCTGCTCTCGCTTCCTTTCAGCAAACAGAAAATGGACAATATGGGGTATTCATCAGTGAAAAAATGCAACATATTTACATGGAATGGCGGAAAGCTCTCTCGTTAAATATAACCATGTTCATTGGAACTAGTGGCGTTATCCTTGCTCTTCTTTATGCTTATTACAACCAAATTGTACGAGCACGCAAAACAGATCTTGTTTCAGAAAAAATTCAAAACCGTATTGATATGGCAATGATGCGTGGACGCTGTGGACTATGGGATTGGAATATGGCAAGTGGACGCGTCTACTGGTCACGAGCAATGTACGAAATGCTCGGCTATGTCCCTCAAGATGCATTGCTCTCAATTTCCCAAATTAGCGCCATTATCAATCCAAATGATGCGAATTTTTTTGACCTTGCTCAGGAATTAATGAGCGGTAAAAAAAAGCATATCGATATTAACGTTCCTATGCGTCATGCTGATGGTCATTATGTATGGATGCGCATTCGTGCCGAAGTTACTGAAGAAGAAGAACCCCATTTGGTTGGTATTTCCTTCGATATTAGTGAACAGCAACAATTGGCTGAACAAACAGCGCAAGCCGACCTTCGTATCCGTGATGCGATTGAAAACATTTCAGAATCTTTCGTCTTGTGGGATGCTGAAGGACGTTTAGTCATGTCCAACAGCAAATTTTGCGAATATGCCGCTATTCCTAAACAAATTCTCCAATCAGGTATCCAACGTGCAACCGTCGAAGCCATGGCACGCCCTGCACTCAGTGAATATCCCCTTAAAGATGATGGTACTGGTAACTTAACCAGTATTCGCCAAACGGCAGATGGTTGTTGGCTCAAAATTAACGAACGACGAACCCAAGATGGAGGATTGGTTTGTATTGGTACTGACATTTCTGAGCTTAAACAACAACAGGAAAAATTTGAAGACAGTGAAAGGCGTCTTTTCTCTTTCATTCAAGAACTCAAGCGCGCGCGAGGGAGTGCTCAACAACGCGCAACAGAAGTTGAAAAACTTAATAAAAGTCTGAAAGCAGAAAAAGAACGCGCCGAAAGTGCTAATAAGGCTAAATCAGAATTTTTAGCCAATATGTCTCATGAATTGCGCACGCCTCTGAATGCTATTCTTGGTTTTTCAGATATCATGTTGCAATCGACTTTTGGTCCTCTTGGTTCACAACGCTATAAGGAATATATGCATGATATTTACAATTCAGGAACCCATCTTCTAACCCTTATCAATGACATCCTTGATATGTCAAAAATCGAAGCAGGAAGATTTACGCTTGATTGTAAAAATACCGATCTTGAGCCCATCATTAGTGAAGCAGTACGAACACTAACACCTCAAGCTCAAGAAAAAAATATTGTTGTTACAACAAACATTACCCCAGAACTTCATGCTGAAGTTGATGGTCGTGCAATGAAACAGATTTTCCTTAATCTCATCTCTAATGCCGTTAAATTTACGCCTTCTGGCGGAAATATTGATGTCTGCGCTTTCAAGAAAAAAAATAACCTTATTTTTAAAATTACAGATACAGGCGTTGGTATTCCCCAATCAGCAATTAAAAAACTTGGGCAACCTTTTGAACAAGTCGAAAATCAGCTCACTAAATCTCATACGGGCTCAGGTCTTGGATTAGCCATTTCACGCTCCTTGCTAGAACTCCACAAAGGAAAACTTGAAATTACTTCAAAAGAAATGGAAGGAACAACTGTAACGATTATAATGCCCATCACACAAAGTTAAATTTTTCCATTTTGTTCCCGTTGTAGTAAAATCTGTTTCCGTTTTTCCCCCCAACGATACCCTGAAATAAAACCATTTTTACGCACAACACGATGACACGGAATGATAATAGCCAATTCGTTACGTGCACAGGCATGAGCAACGGCACGAAAAGCTTTCGGCATACCAATACGGCATGCTAAGATCTCATATGAAATTGTTTCACCACATGGTATATCACATAATACTGCCCATACTTGTCGTTGAAAAACTGTACCATTTATATCTAAGGGAAAATTATATTTTTTTACCAGCTTAGGTGTTTCTATCATGGCTATAATATGGGCAACTTCTCTCTTAAATGTATTGTCACCTACAACTTGTTGTACATCACCAAAGCGTATCGTAAACTCCTGTAATAATTGCTCTATAGTGTCTCCTAACGCTATATGACAAATCCCTTTTTGAGACCTAGCCACCAAAAGCTTTCCTATTGATACATCTTTCAGACAGAATACTCTCGTTTGGGAAATATTCAGCATTTTAACCTTCTTTATATTTTAAAAAGTTTTGAACATCATCCATAAAGTAAAGGGAGAGTATTCACTATCTTTTAAAAACAAACAAAATCATTCTGAAATTATCTCCTTAGCCATTGTATTAAAATACACTCTCACCTTTTTATGAAATGGAAAGATACATAGATTGACTTTCTTCCTACCCTAAGACGGAAACTTCGACCAGAGCTGATCTATCAACAATCTTGCTTTTTATATAACAGATTCCAACTGAACCCATTTGATATGGTTTATTTCATAAGCTCTCTACAGACAAATCCTGCTCTGAATTCTATCATACACTCTAACAAAAACACCTTAATGTGGTAAATTTTCATACCTTATATCACAACTCTAAACGGCAGTATTTTACGGAACAACACGATAAGCTTCCCATTTTATTTTACGAAATCCCATCGAACCATAAATAATAGCTTATGTTTTACAAGCAACAGAAAAAGCGCGTGCTCTCTTAAGCAAAAAACGTCATAAAACACAAAGAAAGTATGCCGGCAATGGATTGGAAAGATGTTCCGGCTTTTTATGCTCCACAGTATGCTTGAATATTCTAATTTGTTGGAGCACTGTTATTATTTTTTATCAAAGGTCATACTTTTGATAAACTGACGAGATGACTCAACTCAAAAAAGAAATTTATCTTCAATTTTATGAAAAAAAGCATGGAAAAGGTATTTTAATGCTTACTTTCTTTTTCACTTAACTTATAAAATGACGGTAGCCTCAGAACTAAAATATTTTGCCCGCAACAATCGCACACAGATATTTGTCATAGGAAAAAGTCATGCCCAAACGCACAGATATAAAATCTATTCTTATCATCGGAGCAGGACCTATTATCATTGGTCAGGCATGTGAATTTGATTATTCAGGCACTCAAGCCTGTAAAGCATTAAAAGAAGAAGGTTACCGAATTATTTTGGTAAATTCTAATCCTGCCACGATTATGACAGATCCAGATCTAGCTGATGCAACTTATATAGAGCCCATTACTCCTGAAATAGTTGCCAAAATTATTGCTCACGAGCGTCCCGATGCCCTTTTACCCACTATGGGAGGACAAACAGCCCTCAATACTGCTTTATCATTAAAGCGTATGGGTATTTTAGACCGCTATCATGTTGAAATGATAGGAGCCAATGCTGATGCTATTGATAAAGCTGAAGATCGTGCTTTATTCCGCCAAGCGATGGCAAAAATCGGTTTGGAAACGCCACGCTCTATGTTAGCCAATGCAACAGAACTGAAAGAAGAAAATCGCCAACAACACGCAAAAACGTGTGCTGAACTTAAAGCAAAGCTTTCTGGTGCTGCGCTTGACAAAGCACTCGAAGAACTTGAGCGCAACTGGCGACATACCGAAGCTGATCGCAAACAACATTATATCGCTCATGCAACAGCAAAAGCAGTTCAAGCTCTTGATGTTGTTGGGCTTCCAGCTATTATTCGTCCTTCATTCACCCTTGGTGGAACTGGTGGTGGAATCGCTTATAACCGCTCTGAATTCTATGAAATTATTGAACGTGGGCTTGAAGCTTCACCAACAACAGAAGTATTAATTGAAGAAAGTGTTTTAGGGTGGAAAGAATATGAGATGGAAGTTGTTCGTGATAAGAACGACAATTGTATCATCGTTTGTTCTATTGAAAACATTGATCCGATGGGGATTCATACCGGTGATTCGATCACTGTAGCACCTGCTCTCACCTTAACCGATAAAGAATATCAATGTATGCGTAATGCTTCGATTGCTGTTTTGCGAGAAATTGGTGTTGAAACGGGGGGATCCAATGTACAGTTTGCTGTCAATCCTGAAAATGGGCGCCTCATTGTTATTGAAATGAATCCGCGTGTTTCTCGCTCTTCAGCGCTTGCCTCAAAAGCAACGGGGTTTCCCATTGCCAAAGTAGCGGCTAAACTGGCTGTTGGTTATACACTTGATGAATTAAAAAATGATATCACGGGTGGTGCAACACCAGCATCATTTGAACCTTCTATTGACTATATTGTGACAAAAATTCCTCGTTTTGCGTTCGAAAAATTTCCCGGTTCATCACCTGTCCTCACAACTGCGATGAAATCTGTAGGAGAAGTCATGGCAATTGGACGCACTTTTCAAGAATCGTTACAAAAAGCACTCCGTGGACTTGAAACAGGGCTTACGGGTCTTGATGAAATTGTGATTCCAGAGCATGCTGAAGGTGATGAAAAAAGTTCTATACGCTCAGCCATTGCCATACCAAGCCCTGATCGTCTACGCTATATTGCTCAAGCCATGCGCACAGGCTTACCCTTAAATGAGATTCACCAAATTAGCAAAATTGATCCGTGGTTTTTAGAACAAATAGCCTCCATCATTGAAATGGAGCAGCGTATCCGCATTCATGGATTACCCCAAGACGCAGATAATTTACGTATGTTAAAAGCTATGGGCTTTTCAGATGCGCGATTAGCCTCCCTTACAGGGAAAGAACCCGATTATATCGCAGCTTTACGTAAATCACTGAATGTTAAACACGTCTTCAAACGGATTGATACTTGTGCCGCTGAATTTTCTTCTCCTACAGCCTATATGTATTCAACATATGAAGTTCCCTTTGCAGGTGTAGAGCACTCGGAAGCACACGTTTCTGAACGCAAAAAAATTGCTATTTTAGGCGGTGGACCAAACCGCATTGGGCAAGGTATTGAATTTGATTACTGTTGCTGCCACGCTGCTTTTGCACTGCGTGATGCAGGATTTGAAGCGATTATGATTAACTGTAATCCTGAAACAGTTTCAACCGACTATGATACCTCTGATCGCCTTTACTTTGAATCTTTAACAACAGAAGACGTTATCGCTATTTTAGAAGCAGAACAGGAAAAAGGAGATTTGGTTGGAGTCATCGTCCAATTTGGCGGACAAACACCCTTGAAATTGGCAAGCGCTCTAGAAAAACACAACATCCCCATCCTAGGTACTTCACCTGACGCTATCGACTTAGCAGAAGATAGAGATCGCTTTCAAAAACTGTTATTTAAACTTAATTTAACACAACCTCAAAATGGTATTGCCCACTCCATTGAACAAGCACGCCTCATTGCCCACGAACTAGGCTTCCCCTTGGTTGTACGTCCCTCTTATGTTTTAGGAGGACGTGCTATGCAAATTATTCGTGATGAACGTAGCTTACAAAATTATTTACTTGAGAGTGTCCCTGAATTAATTTCAGAAGATATCAAAGTCCGTTATCCTAACGACACAACAGGACAAATCAATATATTGCTTGGTAAAAATCCGCTTCTCTTTGATACCTATTTAACAGAAGCAATTGAAGTAGATGTTGATTGTCTATGTGATGGCAAAGAAACACTAATCGTTGGTATTATGGAACATATTGAAGAAGCTGGTATCCACTCTGGTGATTCAGCATGTTCTCTACCAGTCCATACGCTCTCAAATAAAATAGTTACTGAATTAGAGCGCCAAACCAAAGCATTAGCACAAGCACTTCATGTTCGCGGCTTAATGAATGTACAATATGCTATAAAAGATGACACCATTTATGTCTTAGAAGTCAATCCCCGTGCTTCACGTACTGTCCCATTTGTTGCAAAAACGATTGGTCGCCCTATTGCTAAAATGGCTGCACGTATTATGGCAGGAGAAACGCTTCATGATGCTCTTGAAGCTTATGGTGGATTACCTTCTTTGCAAAAAAAACAACATATTGCCGTCAAGGAAGCAGTATTTCCTTTTGCTCGTTTTTCAGGTGTTGATACACTTCTTGGTCCAGAAATGCGCTCAACCGGTGAAGTTATGGGACTTGACTATGAATTTTCGCTTGCTTTTGCTAAAGCCCAACTTGGAGCTGGTGTAAAACTCCCTAAAGAGGGAACTTTGTTCGTTTCTGTAAGGGATGAAGATAAAAAACGCATCTTAAATCCTGTAAAACGTTTAACTGAGCTTGGCTTTTCTGTTGTCGCCACAAGTGGAACACAAAAATTTCTCACCGAACACCACGTTGAAGCAAAAAAAATTAACAAAGTTCTAGAGGGACACCCCCATATTGAAGACGCTATTCGTAATCGCCAAATTCAATTGATTTTTAATACAACTAGCACTGCCAGTGCCATCTCAGACTCAAAATCATTACGTTATGCAGCACTCATGCAAAATGTTCCCTATTATACAACAATAGCTGGAGCCGAAGCCGTCGTAGAAGCGATCAAAGCACTCAAAAAAAGGCACCTTGAGGTACGTTCACTACAAAGTTATTTTAGTTGAATTTTTTTCTACTTAGCAAAATATACACTGTTTTCTTATTTTTTCTTTATATAAAAATTGATTAAGACTTGCTTTTTGTTCTAAAAACTTTTATAGAGGTTTCATCGAATTTTCGGTTACGTGACTTTCTTTCCTGTGCAATCTGCACTTTCGACGAAACTTCTCCCACCTAATTTCGATCTACAACCGTATTGAAGAAATGAAAGCTTCAATGCTCAATATAATTATATATTCTAAGGAGTTTCCTATGTCTACAGGAACAGTTAAGTGGTTTAATACAACAAAAGGTTTCGGATTCATTCAGCCTAGCGATGGTAGTGCAGATGTATTTGTACACATTTCTGCCGTCGAGCGTTCAGGTCTAAACAGTCTTAATGAAGGGCAAAAAATCTCTTATGATGTTCTTCAAGATCGTCGTTCAGGAAAATTTGCCGCTGGTAACCTTGCAGCACTTTAAAGTTTAAATTCTGCAATATTTTATTTAGAAATCTTCGTCTGTAAAGACGAAGATTTTTTTATTTTCTATAAAGCATTATTTTACCTTGTTAAAATAAAAGACTGCTTATCTCCTTTGCACAATTTATCAAACCTCTCTTATACTTCCTCAAAAACTTTCATAAAATCTACGAAGAGATTATCTTGTAAAATATCTCAAAAAAGAAGAATATAAAGCCCGTGTAAGAGTATTTTGGAAGTTTTTTATTGCATACAATATAATCTCTTATAGAATATCCTTAAAGCAATAACCATTTGTTGATATAATATAAGGATTTAAAATTATGGCTTTTATTGCCGACAAACTGTCTCGTATCAAACCTTCTGCAACAATTGCTGCTTCTCAAAAGGCCCGCCATTTAAAAGCATTAGGGCGCAATGTTATTGCTTTAAGTGCTGGAGAGCCAGACTTTGATACCCCAGACAACATCAAAAACGCGGCTATTGAAGCTATTCGAAGGGGAGAAACAAAATACCCTCCCATATCAGGAATTCCAGAATTGCGCCAAGCAATTTCTGCAAAGTTTAAAAGAGAAAATAACCTTCTTTACCAACCAGAACAAATTATTGTTGGTACCGGTGGAAAACAAATTCTCTTTAATGCATTCATGGCAACTTTGAATAAAGGAGATGAGGTCATCATTCCATCCCCTTATTGGGTTAGTTATCCAGAAATGGTCGCACTCAACGATGGTACGCCTGTCTTTTTAGAAACAAAAGCCGAATTTTCTTATAAACTCCAACCACAAGAGCTAGAAGCTGCCATTACCCCCAAAACCAAATGGTTCATCTTTAACTCTCCTTCAAATCCATCAGGTGCCGCTTATACACATAATGAATTGAAAAAACTTACAGATGTTTTAGTAAAATATCCTCATGTTTATATCCTTTCCGATGATATATATGAACATCTCACATATGAGGGTTTTACCTTTGTGACTCCAGCTCAAGTAGAACCAGCGCTTTATGAGCGTACACTCACAATGAATGGTGTTTCTAAAGCCTATGCGATGACGGGATGGAGAATCGGTTATGCAGGCGGACCACAAGAATTAATTAAAGCCATGGATACCATTCAAGGACAGCAAACATCTGGAACAAGTGTCATTTCACAATGGGCTGCGGTTGAAGCACTCAACGGGCCACAAGACTTTATTGCTAAAAATAAAAGTATTTTTCAAGCACGCCGTGATCTCGTTGTCTCCATGCTAAATCAAGCTCCTGGCATTCACTGTCCAACGCCTGAGGGTGCTTTTTATGTTTATCCTTCTTGCACCGGACTTATTGGAAAGAAAACACCCAATGGTCAACGTATTACGAATGATGAAGACTTTGCCATAGCGCTTCTAGAAACAGAAGCTGTTGCTGTCGTCCAAGGATCTGCTTTTGGACTTGGATCAACTTTTCGTATTTCTTATGCAACATCAGAAGAATTACTTGAAAAAGCTTGTATACGTATACAGCGTTTTTGCAACAGTTTAATTTAAAATTTTTAATATCATCTCTTGTGATTGTTTTTTGCCGAATGTTAGTATATCCGAGAAAATATCTGAAACTGTGTCATGGTCTAAATCTATCGATTCAGCAAAAATATCTATGAATAAACACAAAAATAGATGCTGTAGATAAAGATCAAAAAAATTTAGCTATCAAATAAATGAATCGGTCTATTATCATAAGAGATGACAAGCCTATTCTACTTTCTCCATTCAATTTATAACTCTAAAAAAGACCGAGCACTTTTAAACACAATTGCCCTTATAATCAAAGGCCCTTACAATAAAATCTCTTCTATTTCTCAGCTTCTTCTTCGTCCTAAAACGAAGAAGAAGCCACCTCCCATCGTTGTGTAAGCAATCCAGTTTCCTTTAAGTTCTATTTAATAACTACTTGATTTACTTCATAGGCTTTATGAACAAGACCTGCCTTAAATATTCACCTCACATTCTAATAAAAAGCACTTCATGTATAAGGTTTTAAATATTTTATATCACACCCCTAAAAGACAGACTTTTACAGTACAATAGAATATCCCCTCTCAAACTCCTCATTGAATTTTAGTATTCTTAAAAAAATTGTTGGATATCCACCAGTTTCGAAATTTTTTCTTTATCATCTTCCCATATATTGCAATTTCTAGGGACTCTTTCAAAAATTAAAAAAAAAGCCGGACATATGTCCGGCAAATTTGGAAAATCCTCAGAGATAAAATCAATCTGATAGATCTTCGTAAGGGAACACTCAAGAAAACGAAACTGGGAGGCAACATAATCAAGAGATAGTATTCTATGTCATTTTATAAGGAAAAGCACAACAAAGACTTAAGCGTATCTGCTATGCAATAAACACATAGCTTTAAATTTGTCTCCATCATGTACCACTCTCTTTAATTAAATAGTAAAAATGTTAACTACACCATCACACGATTGTCCATTTTTCAATATATAATAACCCTCACGGTTGCTAGTATTCATAAAAAACATTTATCCCTCTTTTCAAAAATATTTACCCGTACGGACTCCCTCCACTTTTAATGTGCAACAAATAATTTTAATTGATTCAATATAGGCAAATTTGAAACGAAAGAATATTACGGGAGTCTCAAGTTGCAAAACAGCTAATTATTCCTTATAAATTAAGATATTAATATTAAAAAGACCACTGGCGAGCTTTTAAAAAAATATAATCTCGAAAAGCATTTAACCTTGCCAAATTCTTTAAATTATAAGGATAACAAAAAAAAGTATCAAAAGAAGGAATATCAACCATATCAGGAAAAAGACGCACTAAATGCTCATCATTATTGACGATATAATCAGGAAGCACAGCAATCCCAAGATCACGCATAAGCGCATTCTTTATTGAGATGATATTGTTGATTTGTAAAACTGAAACGCGCAATGATCCATCACTTCTACCAGCCTTTTCCAACCAATTTAAACCAGACAAATAAGGTGGAACAGGTTCACCGAACGAAATAATACGATGCTCATCGAGATCAGACAATTTTTCCGGCTTTCCATAATTTGCAATATACTTTTCCGAAGCATAGACATGCATATGAATTGTAAAGAGTTTTCTTTGTATAAGATCAGGTTGTTTGGGTTGATGTAAGCGAACAGCACAATCCGCATGACACATTGTCAAATCAAGCTCTTCATCGGAAAGCAAAAGCTGAACCTGCATATCAGGATAAAGACTAAGAAATTCTGGCATACGCTCTGCAATCCACCCTGCCCCCATCCCAAAGGTCGAGGTCACACGCAAGTGCCCCGTTGGTTTTGCATAGCTTTCACTTAATTGCAAACGCACACTTTCAAGCTTCATCAAAACATCATGAGCTGTACGATAAAGAGTTTCTCCCTGTTCTGTAAGAATCAAACCACGCGCATGACGTTGAAATAAGGATACCCCAACCTCTTGTTCTAAAGCCGAAACCTGTCGTGAAACGGCTGATTGAGATAAATGAAGTTTTTGAGCAGCATGCGTAAAAGATCCCGCTTCTGCTGCAGCGTGAAAAACCCTTAACTTATCCCAATCCAACGGTGGCGCCACAATTAATTCTACCTCTATATTCTCTATGTTCTCAATGAATGACTAACGCCTGGGTATATCCAAAAACCGTTCTGCTTCCAACGCTGCCATACATCCTCTTCCCGCAGCTGTTACAGCTTGGCGGAATGTTTCATCTGTCACATCCCCAGCAGCAAAAACACCAGCAATGCTTGTTGCTGTTGAGTCGGGTGCTGTCCATAAATAGCCGCCTCGTTTTTGTTTCAGCTGTCCTTCAAACAGAGAAACAGCAGGATCATGCCCAATGGCAATAAATATGCCCTCTGCATTCACTTTCATCTCGTGACCTGTCTTAACATTTTTCAGACGTGCCCCTGTTACAACAGCGCCCTTTGAATCTTGAGCTGGCAGCCCCACAATTTCTTCAACCACATGATCCCAAAGAACACGCACATTATTACAAGCCAGCAACCTATCTTGTAAAATTTTTTCTGCCCGAAACTGCCCCCGCCTGTGAACCACGCTTACACTTTTAGCCAAATGCGATAAATAAAGTGCTTCTTCAACAGCCGTATTTCCTCCTCCCACGACAATAACGTCCTTATCACGATAAAAAAAGCCATCACATGTAGCACAAGCGGAAACACCTCCGCCCATAAAGGTCTGTTCACTTTCTAAACCAAGCCAGCGCGCTTGAGCTCCTGTTGCAATAATCAGTGCATCACAAGAATATTGTGTTCCTGAATCCCCATATAAGACAAAAGGATACTTCAACAAATCAGCCTTTATAATTGTATCATAGACAATTTTTGTCCCCATATTCTCAGCTTGTTTTGCCATTTGTTCCATCAACCATGGTCCTTGAATGGGATCTGCAAAACCTGGATAATTCTCAACATCAGTTGTAATTGTTAATTGTCCACCCTGCTGCAAGCCCGTCACCAAAACCGGCTTAAGCATTGCTCTTGCTGCATAGATCGCCGCTGTATAACCAGCCGGACCTGAGCCAATAATCAGCAGACGAATATGCGATTGTACCATTAAATCCCCTTCACTTTATTATAAATTAATTATTCTATAAATGATAACGGAATGCAGCCTTTTAAAAAAATATTTTTCAAGAGCCCTAATTATGTTATGTATACTTCTTTTCAAGTTTTATGAAAAGGTCTGATTACTAATTCATCAAGGCACGCTAATGTTAAGAATTAATCCTTATCCTATAAAGAGAAAAATGTAACTTCTTATGAGCACAAAACCATAATAAAAAGAGATACAAAGATAGGGAACGATCATTTTTCAATTTATTATCAATGTCTGTGCACGTTTTGCCTTAATCATGGGAGGAGCAATGCTTTTGCCAATTTTTGTGGATTTGCACGACAACAATCGTAATTGGATAAGCTTTCTCTATTCTTGTGCCATAACCACCATGTTAGCAACGCTGATTCTTTTAGCAACTAAGGGAGCTACTTGTCGCTTTTCAGCACGGCTTGGCTTTATGCTCACTGTTTGTCTTTGGCTTACAGGAAGCATCGTAGGTGCCTTACCTCTTTATCTTTCTCCTCTTCCCATTTCTCTAGCAGGAGCCATTTTTGAATCTGTTTCTGGAATTACAACAACAGGCTCCACAGTCCTTTCTGATCTTGATAATTTATCGCGAAGTATTTTATTATGGCGTTCTCTTATATGCTGGATTGGGGGCATTGGTTTTATCGGTTTAGCCCTCTTAATTTTGCCTTCACTGCGTGTGGGTGGCGTGCGACTTTTTCATATGGAATCATCTGATAAATCTGAAAAAATATTGCCTCGCATCAACCAAATTGCTAACGGAATTATCATCGCTTATGTTGGGTTAACATTGGCTTGTATGCTTTCTTATTTTGCTGCAGGCATGAATTTATTTGATGCCATTAACCATGCAATGAGTACAGTAGCAACAGCTGGTTTTTCAACGCATGATGCTTCTTTTGGCTATTTTTCTGATACACCAGCCATCTTAATTATTTCAACAATCTTCATGTTGCTTTCTGCTTTACCTTTCGTACTTTATGTTAAATTAGTCCTTCCTGGACACTCCAAACGCTTCCTTGACCCACAAGTGATTGTTTTTCTCCATATCGTTCTCCTTTTCAGCTTTGCTTTAGCGGCATGGCTACGGTTTTATGATCATCGCGCGTTCCACTTAATTTTTCTTGATGTCATTTTTCACCTTTCATCCATTATTAGCACCACAGGTTATAGCGCTGAAGATTATCAACTTTGGGGACCGTTTGCGCTTGGAATTTTCTTCATTATTTCTTTTACAGGCGGATGTGCTGGTTCTACTTCTGGTGGCATGAAAATCAATCGCCTCATTATTCTTTGGCGTATTACACAAACAAATATAGAAAAACTTCTTTCTCCTAATGTCGTTGTAAAAGCGCGCTACGATCACTCAAATATATCAAATGATGTTGCTCAAGCCGTTTTGTTTTTTGTCTGTCTTTATATGTTTTGCCTTGTTATCGGCACTGCACTTTTGCTTACAACCGGTCTTGACTTTACCTCTGCCTTTACGGGGGTCTTAACCGCACTTTCAAATGTTGGTCCAGGCTTTGGAGATATTATTGGCCCCACTGGTAATTTCTCTACAATCAACGACCATGCTTTATGGATTTTAAGTTTTCTAATGTTAGCTGGACGCCTTGAAATCATAACAATATTCGTCCTTTTTATTCCCGCTTTCTGGCGTGAACAATTCTAATGCAGAGAGTATTTTATTCTACCATGATAAAAAATTTACAAGATAAAAAGGTGTGAACAGTATGCATCATAATATTCACCCCTTACTCAATCCACTGAAGATTTTCTAAAATTTCCATACAAATCATCATATCAATGATATAAAAATAATTCAACAAAAACAATCAAATACCAATATTTTCAAAGCCATAACATATAAAACTTCACTTTATTGATCTTCTTTATCAAATAAAGTGGACGCATAGAACATTCTTTTTTACGAATAATCTCTCATGCAAAAAATATGAATATTTGCTGATAAAAGTGTTTTTTCTCTTTAATAGAGTTACCTCCTTATAGAAAAAAATGCTATTATATTACGAACTCACAAGCTTATAAAAAAACATCTCACAGTACTCATCACCCCCATTTCACGACAGCCCTCATGAAAGATATAAAATGGGCACCATCATTTTTACTTAAATAACAATAAGGTGCAAGTCGGTACCAAAAAATAAGATATAAATTAGTACCACCATATTATTTTCTTTCTATTAATGTCGTAACAGCCTACATTTCAGACAATTTATAAGAAATCTCTTTACACCCTGTCTTCAATAGTTTTTATCCACCACATGCCTTCTTCCAATTGTGATGTACAAGAAGATAGCTCTCATTGTTAATATCAACAGATTTTACATGAGAAAATCTTACGGTACTCAAAGCTCTTATTCAAATTGAAAAGGTAAATTATCTATAAAAATCATATATATATATATATATATATTGATCTTAAATCCATCTTATTATGAATTTATTGAAAATATGTACGACTATTTTATCCATGGAGATACCATCATTATCTTTTTAAGACAAGAAAACGTTTTTTTTGCTATCTATTTAAGTCTTACAAAACGAACAATATCAGCACGACCCCGTATAAGATAGTGCATAAATCCCCAGACTTGAGTTAAAGCATTATTTTCTTATTCTAAAATATCAATGAATAAAAGTAGCTTTCTTCTCTCCTAGTATGCTTTATCATAAACTACATATCGCTCTCAAGCGTATACATTTTTAATATTTTATCCAAAATTTTGAGAACTTTTTATAGCGTGCTACTAAAGACAATATAAATTTTGTAAAATAACATTTATATCATTGAGCTGTTTTCTTAATGACTATGAAAAACCTTTAAGAAAAATACTTTTTATCATTCCTCAAAAAGATTTTTGATATAATAATCAAAGTGTTTTTTCTGCAAACAGTTCTTTGTAAACACTTCCAATCTTGCTTGCCTCTTTTTCCAAAGGAAAGTGAGTACGAACATGGGTTAAAGCTTTCTTTCCGGCTGCCAATGTTTTTTCTACATCAGCAAAATAAGGTTCAATTGCTGCTGTTAAAGCCGCTCCATCTCCTGCTTGAACAACCGTTCCTGTTCCCTCGACCACCAATTCTTTAAAAATTCCTACATCACTCGCCACTACAGCCGTCTGTGATGCCATTGCCTCCAATGGTGTCAGACCAAAACCTTCCAAACGAGACGGAGTTACATAAAGTGATAAACGGCGATACCACACAGGTATATCAAGCCTTTCACCAAGAAAAATAATGCGGTCGTTTAAACCAGCTTCAGCAATCTTCTGTCGTAATTTCTTTTCAAAACCATAATGCTGTTCTGTAGTCCGACCAGCGATAAGTGCTGTCCATTCGGGATAGTCAGGCAATAATGCTATCATCGCGTCCACAAACAAATCAGTACCCTTTAAATAGCGCACGCGCCCAAAACATCCTACCGCATATTTTCCTGGCACCCCAGTTGCTGGAAAGTAATCATCAGGAATTTTGGGGGGTGAAAAACGCCTAATATCCACTCCATGCATAATAACCTTATGAGGCACTTCTAGATAGGTTCCCGTACATACACTAGTAGCGATAACTTTATCCATACGACGAAGCAACCATTTGGTAAAAGGCTTGTGTTCGCGTCGAGATGCCGAAGTAAAGATGAGTTTAAGCTTCATTCGCAAAACATCGCGTAAAAACACCCCGCAAAGCATCTCAATATTGCGTCGTGCATGCCAAATACGAAATGGCTTCCCTTTCGGACTTTTCCAAAGTCCGAAAAGGTCCCTAAAGGCAAGAGCCGGTAAACTTTGTGGTAATCCAAACCCAAAAGTGGATATACGCACACCCTGTTCGCGTTGCAGTGGAATAAGCTGAATAATCGTAGATGTTACTCCCGACAAACGCCTTTTAAAGTGAGGCGCAATAATTTCAGTTTCGTCCAAAGATACACGCATAATAATCCATATGTTATTTAGATGTACTGAACCTTAATGATCTCGTAATTATGCGCACCACCTGGTGCATTCACCTCAATCACATCACCTTCTTGCTTGCCAATAAGTGCACGTGCGATAGGCGAAGAAATAGAGATTTTACCAACCTTTACATCAGCTTCTTGATCCCCTACGATCTGATACACTTTTTTTTCCTCAGTATCCTCATCCAAGAGTTTAATGGTTGCACCAAATTTTATTTTGTCACCTGAAAGACGCGAGACATCTATAACTTCTGCTCGTGCGATATAATCTTCAAGCTCATTTATACGCCCCTCATTATGACTTTGCGCTTCTTTAGCTGCATGATACTCAGCATTTTCAGATAAATCACCATGCGCACGCGCCTCAGAAATTGCTTCAATAATTCGCGGACGCTCCTGTTGTTGACGCCAACGCAACTCTTCTTTAAGACTCTCAAAACCAGCTGTAGTCATCGGAACTTTTTCCATAATCCGTCCCTTTCTATTACACGGAAGGTTTAATAAAAATACAAAAAACGGCTTCCAAAATTACTTTTGGAATCCGAAAACTACGATCTTTTTTATTATATAGTACAGTATCACTGTTTTCCATACAAAAATAAATAAAGGAAACAAAACATGCACAAATAGTGATTAAAACATCTCATTTTGGTGTTTAAAACGTTAAACTTCACTCTTCTCTTTAAAGTGTCCTAAAGAAGAAAGAATTGTATTTTTTTCTGTTTTATCATAATCTAGTAAAAGAAATTATATGGGATATGAAGAGAGAAGGATAGAAAATCTCTAAAGAAATTCTTTACAGAAAAATGAAAAAAATCGTCATTTTTTTTATGTTTGGCTCTTTCTTTTTAGCCACAACAATATCAGAGGCAGCAGATGCTTTTGTTACGAGAAATCTTAATTTTAGAACAGGTCCCAGCACTCAGTATGCACTTTGCGGCTTAATCTCTGCGGGAGAATTAGTTTTTGTTAAAAACTGTGAAGGAAATTGGTGCCATATCCGATATAACACTCAAATAGGTTGGGTGTCATCTCGTTATCTTTCATTTAAAGATGGAAATGATCTTTATCACACATATACAATGTCTTTAATGCCCAAACGTACCGATTATTCTCCATAACAGCCATAATAACTTATGCCCTCTTGAATATCATCATGGCAAAAATGCAATAGTGTTCACGAACAACCACAAATATGCTCCTTCCAAAGAAATACTTCGAAGAATTTGTCTCATAAAAAACTTGATCAATATCCTAATGAAAGCTCTAATAAACCAAAATAAATCTGTTCAATAACGTTTTGCTGTTGTCGTAATAAATTTGTAAAAATTAGTATTTTCTTTAAAATCACCAGCACTTTTCTATCAAAGGATACAACAATGAAAAATGGTGTTACTGCAACAGTAGAAGCTCTTTCTGCTCTTATTGCTTCAGGTAATCCTCTTTTTAAGAATGGTGCATTATGGACACCTCACCGCCCCATTCGTCCTGAAAAATCTGAAGGTGGTATTCCATTTCAACTCGAAACATCTTTTAAACCAGCGGGAGATCAACCTCAAGCCATTAAAACTCTGGTCGAGGGAATTCAAAAAAATGAACGTACACAAGTGCTTTTGGGTGTTACCGGCTCAGGGAAAACCTATACAATGGCCAATATCATTGAAAAAACACAGCGTCCAGCTTTAATATTAGCTCCCAATAAAACTCTAGCAGCGCAGCTTTATGGGGAATTTAAAAGTTTTTTTCCCCATAATGCCGTCGAATATTTTGTTTCCTATTATGACTATTATCAACCAGAAGCCTATGTTGCACGCTCAGACACTTATATTGAAAAGGAATCCTCAATTAATGAACAAATCGACCGTATGCGCCATGCTGCAACACGTGCTGTCTTAGAGCGTGATGACGTCATTATTGTCGCATCTGTATCCTGTATCTACGGAATTGGTTCAGTAGAAACTTATACTGCTATGACCTTCCAAATAGCAAAAGGGGACAAACTCAATCAACGAAAACTCTTGGCTGATTTAGTCTCTCAACAGTATTATCGACAAGATATCAACTTCGTTCGTGGTTCCTTTCGTGTACGAGGGGATACAATCGAAATTTTCCCTGCCCACCTCGAAGATCGTGCTTGGCGTATTTCGCTCTTTGGCGATGAAGTGGAAACAATTACGGAATTTGATCCTCTCACCGGACAAAAAACAGGCGATCTTCAATCAATTAAAATTTATGCCAACTCACACTACGTAAT
Organism: Bartonella sp. AP72JLCBS; assembly: GCF_042195705.1. Taxonomy (NCBI): domain Bacteria; kingdom Pseudomonadati; phylum Pseudomonadota; class Alphaproteobacteria; order Hyphomicrobiales; family Bartonellaceae; genus Bartonella; species Bartonella sp. AP72JLCBS. The sequence continues at coordinate 160,848 of NZ_JBHIOU010000003.1, forward strand.
ACCACGCCCAACACTTAACCAAGCGATGAAATCTATCAAAATGGAACTCGTTCAACGCCTCGATGAGTTGAACGAAGCTGGACGTCTTTTAGAAGCACAACGTTTAGAACAACGTACAGTTTTTGATTTGGAAATGTTGGAAACCACCGGTTCATGTCCGGGAATTGAAAATTATTCACGTTATTTAACAGGACGAAAACCCGGAGAACCACCACCAACCTTGTTCGAATACATTCCAAATAATGCTCTTGTTTTTATCGATGAAAGCCATGTAACCATTCCCCAAATTGGTGGTATGTACCGAGGTGATTTTCGCAGAAAAGCAACCTTAGCAGAATATGGTTTTCGCCTCCCTTCTTGTATGGATAACCGTCCTTTGCGCTTTGAAGAATGGGATGCTATGCGCCCACAAACGATTGCTGTCTCCGCAACACCTGGACGGTGGGAAATAGAACAATCTCACGGTACTTTTGCAGAACAAGTTATTCGCCCCACAGGGCTTGTTGACCCACCAACAGAGGTTCGTCCAGCCAAAAATCAAGTCGATGATGTTGTGAATGAAATTCGTAAAACAATTCAAAAAGGCTACCGCACACTAGTGACCGTCCTAACCAAGCGTATGGCCGAAGATTTAACGGAATATCTCCACGAACAAGGTATTCGTGTACGCTATATGCATTCCGACATTGATACATTAGAACGCATTGAAATTCTACGCGATCTTCGGCTTGGCACCTTTGATGTCCTCATCGGTATCAACTTGCTCCGAGAAGGCTTAGATATTCCAGAATGTGGTTTTGTTGCCATTCTAGATGCCGATAAAGAGGGCTTTTTGCGCTCTGAAACTTCCCTCATACAAACAATCGGACGTGCTGCACGTAACGTAGATGGCCGTGTTATCCTCTATGCAGATACGATCACTGGTTCCATAAAACGAGCCTTACAGGAGACACAAAGACGTCGACAAAAACAAATAGCCTATAATGAAGAACACCATATCACACCGAAAAGTATCAAAAAAAATATCGGAGATATTCTCAATTCAGGCTATGAAAACAACCATATTCGTACAAATATCCCTGATGTCATCGAGAAAAAAAATATGGTTGGCAACAATTTAGCATCTCATATTAAACACCTCGAAAAATTAATGCATGAAGCAGCTGCTGATCTTAATTTTGAAGAAGCAGCACACCTTCGCGATGAAATCAAACAATTACAAAAGATAGAACTAGAACTCGCGGAAAATCCCTTAACACATCATAGCGAACAATCCACCCATGAGCGCGTATTACAACCAAGTCTTTTCTCCAAACCAAACCTTGCACACATGGGACCAACCATGGACACTGGTATTTTGGAAAATCAAAAAGGAAAATCTCGTAAAAACACCCCTAATCAAGCAACAATAAAACGAAAAAAACGCAATCAATGAAGGAGCAAAAAATTTCAAACCGCATAAAATAATCTTCAGTTCTTCTAAAAAAAGACGAAAGCTCAAAAGCAAACAGCGTTATCCGAAAAATAGACAACCTCCAACATCAAGGGTGCTTCAATTTGTCTAAAACAACATGAGAGAGAACATTTTATAAAAATTTTCTAAAATATATTATCTTTATACAGTTATACTCTGATATCTAACTCAATATTATTTATCCTTACAAGAAAATATTCAAATAGGACACTGTCCTATAACACAAATAAAGTAAAATAAGACTTTCTCATAGAACCATAAGCCTATGATAAAAAATGATAACTTTTATTCATATCCCTATTGTTCAATTCATATTGTACCAAACAATAAAAAATTATCCCTAAATAAAGAGTTTATATTCCATAGTAAAAAATCGTGGACTCTCAATACAAACTTATTAATTAACCTCAAGCAGAGTACATTAATTGAAATCAAAATTCTGTTATGATTTCATTTTACTGTCTCCGCGATAGATTTAACTAAATAAATTTTTATTTTTTTTGTCACAATAAAGCCCAAAATTGTTCAGGCTCTATTCAGTTTGAAACGTGTAGGATGTGAAAAATACGAATTTACACAAGGAGCATCATTATGAAAAAAGTGATCAGGTTAGCGGTATTATCAGCAATGTCAACTGTGACCGTTTTGATGCCGCTAAATGCAACGCTTGCGGATATGGCATGGAATCGTAGTGACTCTATCTCGAGAGAAATAGATGATATGATGAGGAAGATGCGTAAAGAAACAGATGATGCGATAAGGGAAATGAGGAAGAAAGCTGATATTCTGCCTTGCGGTTTTTCTCGCTCCCATTGTTCTGATAAAAAACGTAGCTTTTTATCTGATGATTTCCAAAAGTTTGTTGATGATTTCCACAAAAGTTCTGATGACGACAAGAGAAGATTTAAAGCCAAACATGAAAGGTCTGTAGCCAAACAGAGTAAGACGGAACAACAACAACATCATCATCACCACCACCACCATTATCATCATGTTGAAAACAAAACATATCATTACGTCGAGCGCAAAAAGACAAAACACAGTAATATTCATATAGATAACTCAGGAGATGCTTTAGCGGTGGGTATTCTTGGTCTTGCAACAGGTACGATTCTTGGTACAATTTTAAAAAAACCAGAACAGCCACAAGTGGTTTATCAAATAGTACCACAAAATCAGGTAATTTATCAAAAAGTTCCGCAAAATCAAAGAGTTTATCAAGTGCAGCAAACGGTGGCATATGAGCCACTCCAGCAATCATTAGAATCTGATTGGCTTAACTATTGCAAGAAAAAATACCGTTCCTTTAACCCTAAAACAGGGACCTTTCGAGACCGTAATGGTTTGGAACACATTTGTTATGCCCCAATAAATTAACTTCTGTTCCGTCCTACTAAAAAGTCTTAAATGGCAAAAAAAAAACGCTTCAAAGCGTTTTTTATTTGCTCATATATTAAAATCTTGAAGAAAAGGATTATTTTGGCGCTCATAGCCTATGCTACTTTTGGGACCATGCCCACAGATAAAACAAACATCATCGCCTAAGGGTAAAACTTTTTCTCGAAGGGATTGCATCAATTTTTCATAAGAACAGAAGGGGAAGTCCGTACGTCCAATAGAACCACGAAAGAGAACATCACCCAAGAGGGCTAAGCGCTCTTTTTCATTGAAATAAATAACATGACCAGGGGAATGCCCCAGTGTATGTAAAACCCTAAACTCATGTCCAGCAAAATACACACACTCACCATCTTCTAACTATATCGAACAACGCACCACGATGCTTTCGGGTGTAAGCCATGATTTAAGAATCATTCTCACCCGTTTTAAACTTCAGCAAGCGTTAGCAAATACTGACTTTGATATCAAGCCGCTTGAACAAGATGTGAGCGACACGCAAAATATGTTAGAAGATTACCTTGCTTTTGCCCGTAGTGAAGAAAGTGAGTGTGTTAAAACTTTTGATTTAAATGCTCTTATGCAAAAATTCTCTACCGATGCGCATCTTCACAAACGTCAATTTTCCTACACCATTGAAAGCCCTACACCAATACAAGCACGCCCACGTGCCTTCACGCGTCTCATCAGCAATCTTGTGTCAAATGCATTTTGTCATGCCAATACTGTCAAACTAACAGCCATATCCCAACAAGAATGTTTCCCATATATCAAAAAAAGTTCCCGCAATATATTATATTTATACAGTTATAATATGATATCGAACTCAATATTTAGCCTCACAAGAGAGTAGTCAAACAGGACTGTATTCAATCACACAAATAAGGTTCTATCTTAGCACCATAAGCCTATAATAAAAAACGATAACTTTTGTTCATACACCTATTGTTCAATTCATATTGTATCAAGCAATAAAAAAGTACTCATCAATGAATAATTTATAACCAATAGTAAAAAATCTGGTGCTCTAAATACAAGCTGCTTAATTAACCTTAAGAAGAGTACATTAATTGAAATCAAAATTCTGTCATGATTTTATTTTACTGTATTGATAATAGTTTTAACTAAATGAATTTTTATTTTTTTGTCACAATAAAGTCCAAAATTGTTCAGGCTCTATTCAGTTTGACACGTGTAGGATGTGAAAAATACGAATTTACACAAGGAGCATCATTATGAAAAAAGTGATCAGATTAGCGGTATTATCAGCAATGTCTACTGCAACCGTTTTGATGCCATTAAATCCAACGCTTGCAGATATGGCATGGTATCATAACTATGACATGAGAAGGGAGGCTGGTTTACCGTCTCACAATTTTAGCTCCCATTTTTCTCATAGTGAACATCACTCTTTTGATAATCCCCACACGCGTCATTATGTTAGCCATAAATGGGGAGCACAACAACACCATCATGTTGAACACAACACATATCATTATGTCGAGCGCAAAAAGACAAAACACAGTAGTATTAATATAAATAACTCAGGAGAAGCTTTAGCAATGGGCATTCTTGCTCTTGCAGCAGGTGCACTTCTCGGCAAAATTTTTAAAAAATCAGAACAGCCACAAGTTGTTTATCAAACCGCACCACAGCATCAAATTGTATATCAACAGGTTCCACAGGAACAGATAATTTATGAAGCTCCGCAAACAGTGGAATATGAGCCAGTACAACAATCATTAGAATCTGATTGGCTTAACTATTGCAAGAAAAAATACCGTTCTTTCAACCCTAAAACAGGAACTTTCCGAGACCGTAATGGTTTGGAACACGTTTGTTATGCCCCAATAAATTAACTTCTGTTCTGCCCTACTAAAAAGTCTTAAATGGCACAAAAAAACGCTTCAAAGCGTTTTTTTTATTTGCTCATATATTAAAATCTTGAAGAAAAGGATTATTTTGGCGCTCATAGCCTATGCTACTTTTGGGACCATGCCCACAGATAAAACAAACATCATCGCCTAAGGGTAAAACTTTTTCTCGAAGGGATTGCATCAATTTTTCATAAGAACAGAAGGGGAAGTCCGTACGTCCAATAGAACCACGAAAGAGAACATCACCCAAGAGGGCTAAGCGCTCTTTTTCATTGAAATAAATAACATGACCAGGGGAATGTCCTGGGGTGTGAAAAACCTTAAACACATGTCCAGCAAAATGAACGCACTCACCATCTTCTAACCATTGGTCAGGAATACAGATGCAAGCATCAGTGATGCCATAATTTTTTGCGCTTTCGCTCACGGCATCCATCACAGGCTTATCATCGCGATGTGAACCGATAATTTTTACATTAAGCGCTTCTTTCACTTGCATTGCTGCTCCTACATGATCAAAATGACCATGTGTTATCCAAATAGCCTCAACGATAACACCATTCTTTTCGATTACGTCTTGAATTCGTGGCCAATCACCACCAGGATCAACGAGAACCCCCGTTTTACTTTCACTATCAAAAAGCAAAGTGCAATTTTGTTGGAATGTCGTAACTGGAATAATATGTATATTAAGACTACCCATAATATCCTTTTCAAAAATAACTTTTTTAAATTTATAAATAAAACTTTCTTTCCTTTAAGGTAAAGGTGCTGCTCGACAGCTTTATACAACTTATGTAAACTTGCATTTTGTGTAAACTAAATTTTTATCAAGGTTTTTTTAAGAATGAGCAATCACGTTCAAGTTTTGTGTGACGATGCCCCTCACCTTCTTGTGATTGATGACGATACACGTATTCGCAATCTTTTATTTCAGTTTCTCATTAAAAATGGATTTCGTGTTTCAGTTTCAGCTAATGCGAATGAAGCAAGACGACTGTTAGCAAGTTTAGATTTTGATCTTCTTATTGTTGATGTCATGATGCCTGGCGAAAACGGTATTGATCTCACTCATTCACTCCGCCAAACAAAAGATGTCCCTATCTTTATGTTAACAGCTTTATCAGAAATAGACAATCGTATCCGTGGATTAGAAGCAGGGGCAGATGATTATCTGGCTAAGCCGTTTGACCCTCGTGAACTTCTCCTTCGCATCAACGCCATTTTACGACGTGGTTTTCCCCCTCACCAACCTAAAATTGAGCAAATAGTTTTTGGTCCTTATATATTTTCAATTTCACGACGCGAACTCAAAAAAGGAGGAGAAATTATTAAATTAACAGATAAAGAACAAGAAATGATGGTCATGTTTGCCGAAAATGCAGGCGATACAATTCCGCGCCATAAATTCGCGACCGATGACAGCAATATAAGTGAACGTGCCATTGATGTGCAGATCAACCGCCTTCGTCGTAAGATCGAAAAAAACCCAGCACTGCCTATATGGCTCCAAACCGTGCGAGGAATAGGGTATAAACTCTCTATTGAATAGGCACAAGAATGATCAAACCTTTAAGATTTTTTCTTCGATGGTTAACGAAAAAAATGCCTAAACGGCTTTATGCTCGCTCTTTGATCATTATCATTGCTCCCATGGTGCTTCTGCAAACGGTCATTGCTTATGTCTTTATGGAACGCCATTGGCAAATGGTAACCGAGCGTCTTTCAACGGCTGTCGTGCATGATATTTCAGCCATTATTGATATTCTTGAAACATATCCCCAACAAGATAACTATGAAGATATCAAGCGTATTGCACAACAACGTATGGGATTAAATATTTCTATTCTATCTCCTACCTCCTTACCCCCTCCAGGACCTAAGCCATTTTTTGCAATTCTTGACTATTTTTTAAGTGAAGAAATCACCCGCCAAATTAACCGTCCCTTCTGGATCGATACCGTAGGAGATTCTGATCTTGTTGAAATCCGTATCCACCTTGGTCACAACATCTTACGCGTCTTTGCTCCACGCAGCCAAGCCTATGCTTCCAATACTGCTATTTTTTTAAGCTGGATGGTAGGAACAGCTCTTGTTTTATTGCTGATAGCAATTTACTTTTTACGCAATCAAATCAAACCGATTCAACAATTGGCTGAAGCAGCAGAAAGCTTTGGACGCGGTCGTCCTTTACCAAAAGGATTTCAACCACAAGGAGCTGATGAAGTCCGTCGTGCAGGCATCGCTTTTTTACGCATGCGTGAACGTATTGAACGCCAAATTGAACAACGTACCATGATGCTCTCAGGAGTAAGTCATGATTTAAGAACCATTCTTACACGCTTTAAACTTCAGCTGGCATTAGTAAATACTGACTTTGATATTAAACCGCTTGAGCAAGATGTAAGTGACATGCAAAATATGTTAGAAGATTATCTTGCTTTTGCTCGTGGTGAAGGAAGTGAAAGTGTCAAGACTTTTGATTTAAATGCTCTTATGCAAAAATTCTCCACCGATGCTCGTCTTCACAAACGTCAATTTTCTTACACCATTGAAGGTCCTACAGAAATACAAGTACGTCCCCGTGCTTTCACACGCTTAGTCAGCAATCTTGTAACAAATGCATTTTGTTACGGCACGACTGTTAAACTAACCGCTAACTCTCAACAAGAATCTTTTATATTGATAATCGATGATAATGGACCTGGAATTCATGAAGATATGCGCACAGAAGTTTTTAAGCCATTCTTTCGACTTGATAAAGCGCGAAATCAAGATGCAAGTGGAACAGGACTTGGTCTTTCTATTGCTCAAGACATAGCACGCAGCCATGGTGGCAATATACAATTAGATGAGAGCCCACTCGGGGGAGTGCGCGCTATTCTTGATGTCCCCCTATGAGCAATATTTCCGCAAACCATCTGTAAAAATAACAAACTGCATATTTTAGGCATTCCCTACAGTTTCAAACAAAGTGTATTGTAGTGCCTTGTAAGCACTTTCTCCCGACAAAGCAACCATCTGAAATGCAACATAATGGCTTTCACAAGCTTTAAGTGCATGTATCAACAATGTTTCAACCTGTATATGAGATGGATGCATCCCACCAGCCAAAAGAAGACCTTGTCGATAAATGACTGAATTATTCCTTTGCCAGTAATCAAAATGTCCCAACAACAACTTTTCATTAATTGCTAGCAATAAGCGCTGTATTTCAGCTGTTCGAGCATTTTTAGTAGAGAGATCAAACGAACAAGCTAAATGAAGTGCTTCATGCTCTTCCATCCATGAAAAAGCAAGACGATAGTTTGCGCGTTTTCCTTCCACACAAACGCTAATTTCATCTTGTGCATCCCGCTCAAACGACCAATCATATTCACAGGCAATCTGTTCGATAAAGTCAACAGGGTGCTCTTTTCTTTCTGTGGCGCAAAATGCAAGCCTCATCACAATCCTCAATCATCTTAAAACATTGTCAACAGAATATAAACCGTCTAAACTGTAACAATATTTTGCTACAATCAGAACCTTTACACCAAACAAATACACATAAAACATCGACAGTACACAAACACCCAGAACACAATCGCGCTGTTTAGGGCAACCTGATAGTCATAAAACGAATCATCAAGTCTTTTCAGTGTATTGATACAATTTCATAGCGCCAGCCCCCCTGATTCAAAAAAATGTACTTTACCCCCAAAAAAAATCAAAAATAAACAAATGCTCCGCTCTAACAGACTCAAGATTAAGCATTTTTTAGTTTCACGCATCATATTGAAAAATTGGGGATATTTTTTTGAAGATTCTTTTTTTAAAACTATTTTACTTTTTTATGTCTGCGTTTTTTTTTAATCATCTTTTTTTAAATCATCAAGGCGTCTTTTCAAATCAGCGTTATCAGCATGGATTTTCAGCACCATCTCCTTAAAAGTCTCAAACTCTTCGCGAGAAACAAGATCAAGTTTGTTTGCTATCTTTTCAGCCTGCACACGAAAAGCTGTTCCAGCTTCACGTCGTATGCCTTGCGCAACGTCAGCAGCATCCGTTGCTAATTTTGCTAATTCATCAAGAATACGATTTGATCCATTACGCATAACCTTTTTCCTTAAATTTTAATTATTGACGCACGCATTATAGCGTATTCTCATAACATTTAGATACTGTAATTTGTTCCTTTTACTCTATATTTTACATACTGTGCAGATTTTTCGTAATGATTTTGTTTAAGATTTTTTAATATTCCTTTTATCACCATATTTTTACCACGATAAATCAGTGGAAATCTCCCCCCCTTTCTGACTAGCCTCCCTACTGACTTGACCATTGTGTATTCATCTGTCATTTCTGATCATTAGAGTCACTTCATATTCATCTCGTATAATGTAAAATGCTTAATTCATGAACAATCTCGCCTGTCCAGCCATTGCTTTTCCGTCTTTTCTTGATCCTGTTATTATCCAGCTAGGTCCCGTAACACTTCATTGGTATGGACTTGGTTACGTGCTGGGTATTCTTTTTGCTTGGTGGTATGCACAAAAATTATTAAAAAAAACATCTCTATGGTATAGAGGCCACCCTCCTATGGATAAAGAAAAGATCGGAGATTTTGTTGTCTGGTCTGCCATAAGTGTTGTTGTCGGAGGGCGTTTAGGACAAGTTCTTGTATGGGATCCCATTTACTATTTTAATCATCCAAGTGCTATTATTGCCGTATGGGATGGGGGAATGTCCTTTCATGGCGGACTTATTGGTATTATCATTGCTATGATCTGGTTTGCCCGTAAAAATCATATTAACATACGAGCCATGTTTGATATCATTGCTGCAGGTGCTCCTATTGGTATCGGCATTGTACGAATTTGCAACTTCATCAACCAAGAATTATGGGGCAATATTACTACACATCCTTGGGCTGTTTGTTTTCCTCTCGATCCTTACTATTTACCGCGCCATCCAAGCCAACTTTATGAAGCATTTATGGAAGGATTTCTTCTCTTCATCATCCTGTGTCTTCTTATTTTTTGGTTCAAAGCATTAAAACGTCCCGGTACTGTATCAGGGATATTTATTATAGGCTATGCAATAGCACGCAGCATTTCTGAAATTTACCGTGCGCCTCAAGAAGATCCAGAATGGTTTTCGACTCTTTTCCATTCTACTGGTTTTACCTATGGCATGGCTTTATCTCTTCCCATGCTTCTTGTAGGGTTTTATCTTCTTCTCCACGCCTTTAAATATAAACCGACAGAAAATGGCCAATCTCAAAGAAAAAATTAAAGAAATTATTGTCCTTAATGGACCAATCACTGTTAGCCAATATATGACGTTGGCACTCACCGATCCCCAATTTGGTTATTATCACACACAAACCCCTTTTGGACATGCTGGTGATTTCATTACAGCACCTGAAATAAGCCAATTATTTGGAGAGATGATTGGCATTTGGACTCTTGCAAGCTGGAAAGCTCAAGGGTGCCCTCACCCTTTTATTCTCGCTGAAATAGGTCCAGGACGAGGAACTTTGATGGATGACATTTTGCGAACTATCCAAAAGCTCTCTCAAACGGCATTTAATGCTGCTGAAATTTTTCTGATCGAAATAAGCAAAAAACTTGCAAAAGAACAAAAAAAACGCCTTTTCTCTTATCAAAAACAAATCCATAGCATTGAAAATTTTAATCAAATTCCTTCAAAACCTCTCTTCCTCATTGCTAATGAATTTCTCGATACACTCCCTATCAACCAATATATTAAAGTCAATGGAGAATGGAAAGAGCGCCGCATTACAGTCAATCAAAATGGAGATTTCATCTTTATTGCTGCCCCGCATAAACTTCCCTCTTCTTGTCTACAAACCTATTGTTCTAAAGTGCCTGACGGAACAATTTTTGAACATGCCCCCTTACGGCATCAATTCATGCAACAAATCAGCCACCATTTAGTGCAAGTGACAGGTTCTGCTTTACTTATCGACTATGGTGCTTGTGAGCTTGCCTTTGGCGATACCCTGCAAGCACTCTCAAAACATAGATTTCGTGATGTTTTTGATGCCCCTGGTGAACATGATTTAACATCCCATGTTGATTTTTCTTTTTTAAAAAACATAGCTCTTGAACAGGGCTGTTTTGCTGAAATCTTAGAGCAAGGAGAATTTCTTTTTAAAATGGGGCTACTGGAGCGCGCAAACCAGCTTGGAGTTGGCAAAAGTGCTCCTTTGCAAGACAAAATCCGCCAAGACATCGAACGGCTCGCTAGTCCAGATCAGATGGGAAAATTATTTAAAGTTTTACATTTCAGTGATAAAAATATCTCCATACCTCCCCAATTTTAATGATCGGCGCTTTTGTCAATAAGCACATCATTATCTGAAATATTCATTGACAAATATGAACATCTCCATCCTCACTTTAAATAATCTCCATAAGGAACTTTTATGAAATCTATTCCTCATCCCATTCTTGCAAAAAATCTTTCTACTTTACACCCCCATGGAATAAAACATGGATTTTTTACACGTCAAGGTGGTATTTCAAAAAATCTTTATCATAGTCTTAATGTTGGGAAAGGTTCAAATGATCAACTTGAATATATTGTACAGAATCGTCTTTTGATTGCCAATTATTTTTCTATTGAAGCGCAAAATTTAGTCACAGTTAATCAAATACACTCCTGTAACGTTGTCGTAGCTCATCAAGCAACTATCGGTGCACCTCCTCAAGCTGATGCTCTGGTTACAACCACCCCAGAACTCGTTATTGGGGTTCTTACAGCAGATTGCGGACCCATTCTGTTTGCTGATCCACAAGCTAGAGTCATCGCTGCAACTCATGCTGGCTGGCGTGGAAGCTTAAATGGAATTATCGAGAAAACAATTGCTGTTATGGAAAAACAAGGAGCCAAAAGACAATCAATAACAGCAGTCCTTGGACCTTGTATTGGCCCCTATCACTATGAAGTAACAAATGAATTTTACGACCAATTTATTGATTACCACAGCAAATACCAAAAATATTTTTTAAAAACAGACAAAATAAATCGCTTTTATTTTAATCTATGGGCATTTATTATAAACCAACTCAAAGAAGCAGGTGTTAATGCTTCTTGTGTAGAGCTTTGTACCTATCAAGATGAACAGCGTTTTTTCTCCTATCGCCGTGCAATACACCGCAACGAACCCGATTACGGACGGCAGATTTCTGCTATTATGCTGAAAAACAAAAGATGAGCCCCTTTATGCTTGAGAACAATACCAAAACTGCAAAACTAAACTTTTTACCCAAATGTAAAAATAAATCCCATTGTACTTTGCTTTTTTCACGAAATTATCTAGCAGCCCATAAAATATGATAGCCTTCGCTATGATCATTTTCAATGTTTGGTTATAATGATTGAAGGCAAGATGATACTTCTTTTTATTACTCCCCTTCATTCATCTTAAATATGAAGCATTCCCCATATTGAAAGTATTTTTATAAAGTAATAACCAAAAAGCTTAATCAATATGTATTTCTTTGCCGCATGGAGAAAAACTTTGCTCTAAAAGTAATAAACTTTTGGAAAAAGAGAAAACATACTGCATAGCTCTTTAATAATAATCGATAAAATTGTAAGGCTTTTGTAATTGTTCTCTTGCAATTTAATAAAAAGAAATTAAAAACCGTGTCGCATTCCCACCATGATGATTTAGAGGTTCTACTATGAAACTTTTCTGCGGAAATTCTAATCCACGCCTAGCTGAAGATGTTGCAAATTATTTGAACATCCCCTTAGGCAAAGCAACTGTAAAGCGCTTTGCTGATCAAGAAATTTTCGTAGAACTGCATGAAAATGTACGTGGACAAGATGTTTTTGTTTTGCAATCTACATCCTATCCCGCAAATGATCATTTGATGGAATTACTCATCATGATTGATGCCCTTCGTCGTTCTTCTGCGCGTCGTATTACAGCTGTTATCCCCTATTTTGGCTATGCCCGCCAAGATAGAAAACCAGGACCACGAACTCCTATTTCTGCAAAACTTGTTGCCAACCTCATTACTGAAGCAGGGGCCCATCGTGTTTTAACATTGGACCTTCATGCAGGACAAATTCAAGGTTTTTTTGATATCCCTACGGATAATCTCTATGCTGTTCCTGTCATTTCTCGCGATGTCAAAGTGCATTATTCTCTTGAAAATGTTATCGTTGTTTCACCTGATGTGGGTGGTGTGGTGCGCGCGCGCGCGCTCGCCAAGCGCTTGAACAGTTTGCTCGCTATTGTGGATAAACGTCGCGAAAGCCCCGGTGAATCAGAAGTTATGAATATCATTGGAGATGTATCGGGAAAAGATTGCCTTTTGCTTGATGATATTGTTGATTCAGGTGGAACTTTATGCAATGCAGCAAGTGCTCTGCTTAAACATGGTGCCAATAGTGTCACAGCTTATATCACGCACGGTGTTCTTTCTGGTAATGCAATCGAGCGAATTGCTAATTCAGAGATGAAAGAATTGGTTATTACAGATTCAATTATGCCAACACAAGCTATTGAGAAAACCCATAATATTCGTGTTTTGCCCATTGCCGACCTTATGGGAGAAGCAATAGCAAGGACAGCAGCAGAACAATCGGTTTCCAGCTTATTTGGTTAAAGTGGTTCCTTGGGGTCTCCCGGTGCTGTTTCAACACCAAGATCAGGAAAGGCAACAATACGTTGACCACTAAAATGCGTGTGAATAACAATAAGTCCACGCTCTTCAAAGTAGGTTAAAAGTCGGCGTGCACGGCTTAAAGAATGAGTCCCATAAAGACGTGCTAAAAATGCATCAGATGGACATGGCTTTCCCCCTAATGCGGCCTGTGCCACGTTCAAGAAGACTCCTTGAACATCTTCTTCCAAACTTTCTGATATCTGCAAAATATGTTTCCAATGTTCACTGACAGCCGTTTGTTCATCAACAAAAGCCTGAGCAATAGCCAATTTACGCCGAAATTGTGAAAGATTAAAAGGAACCTTTGACATCCCATGGATACGGCAACGAACTGAAAAATCTTGATAAAGCACCGCTGTTGAACGATAAAAAGCTTCAGAATCCTCAAGAATTTCCCGAATAATATGTTCTGCTTGCCCGTCACGCTCAACATCAGAAAGTTCAGGAAATAAACTTGGGTTTTCTTCTAACAACTCTTGTTTTTTATGCACGACCTCCTCTAACATCTCGTGCATTGATTTTTCCCTCATCGGTTCTCGTGTTTGTTTAAATGGCGTTAAAATTTCCTCTGGTGAAGCAGTAAAAACGAGCTCTTGCACATCATCCCGCTCTGTTGGAAGTGGCATTAATTTAGGGCTAGAAGAGCGTGCCAAAGTTTCAACAGAACCGATAATGATTGGTAAGGGACGTCGTGATAAAGCAGGGCCTAAAGCTATAAAATTTCCCCGTTCAAGATCTCTAAACATTTCCGCTTGGCGACGCTCCATCCCCAAAAGATCAGCGGCGCGCACCATATCAATATCTAAAAAAGTCCGCCCTATTAAAAAGTTTGAAGCTTCAGCCGCAACATTTTTGGCAAGCTTAGCCAAACGTTGTGTCGCAATAACACCAGCAAGACCACGTTTACGTCCTCGACACATCAGATTGGTCATAGCGCTCAAAGAAATTTTACGCGCTTCATCAGAAACTTCTCCTGCTGCAGTTGGAGCAAACAATTGTGCTTCATCGACAACGACAAGCATAGGATACCAATAATCACGTTCCACATCAAACAGTGCCCCAAGGAAAGCCCCTACAGCACGCATCTGTTGTTCAGTGTCCAAACCTTCAAGATTAAATACCACCGAAACCCGATGTTGTCGAATGCGATGCGCAATACGTGTCAATTCTAGTTCGCTCCGTTGAGCCTCTACAATAACATGACCAAATTTATCTGCCAAAGTTACAAAATCGCCTTCTGGATCAATTACACAATGCTGCACCCACTTAGCACTTTGCTCCAGAAGACGGCGTAAAAGATGTGATTTCCCTGAACCAGAATTACCTTGTACAAGAAGACGTGTCGCCAATAATTCTTCCAAATCAAGAAGTGCTGGCATCGATTTATGCAAAGCACGACTTTCTGACATCTCACCCAAGGCAATCTCAACCTTCATAACATCTCCAGTGTTTGATTTTGAACATATCAGTGCCAGCACATATTGGTTGATTCTCCATCCACACCGTAATTTGTAACATTTCCTCCTTTTTAACGGTAGAAATCATCGATTTTTCCCACAACTCTTGCATCTATGAATAGTTTGAACTATAGAACAAACTTCTGCGTAGACACCCTTGGAGGCAACGTAGAATGGAGTGATCGCTGTTGGTTAGCGCATATCTTCATATCCATGCAAAAACTATTACTGTTTTTGAAGGATCTCCAATCATGTAAAAAGGACTTAAATTATGAGCAAAAGCTACACTCTTAAGGCCGAAAAACGCGAGCGGGTTGGTAAGGGGTCCTCCCGTGAACTTCGCCGCAACGGTCTTATTCCTGCTGTCATTTATGGTGAAAAACAACCACCTTTGGCAATAACAGTTCCCTATAAAGAAATTTTCTACAAAATTCATGCTGGTGGTTTTCGCACCACCATTGCAACGATTATTCTTGACAAGCAAAAAATTATGGTTTTGCCAAAAGATTATCAATTAGATCCCGTGCGTGACTTTCCCCTCCATGTAGACTTTTTGCGCATTTCAGCAAAATCGGTTGTAGAAGTGAATATTCCTGTCCACTTCCTCAATGAAGATACGGCACCTGGACTTAAAAAGGGTGGTGTCCTCAATATTGTTCGGCACGAAATTGAATGTACAGCTCCAGCAAGTGCTATTCCTGAAGCTATTGAAATTGATCTCTCCAGCTACTCTATTGGTGATTCTATTCACATTTCAGCAGTGCAACTGCCAAAAGATGTGACTCCCATCATCCAAGATCGAGACTTTACCATTGCAACCATTGCAGCTCCTGCTGGCATGGATGTCAGCGATGAAACTTCTGAACAAGAAAATGATGAAGAAGACACACAAACTTCATAAAACTCAAAAGGCGGGAATTTTTCCGCCTTAATCTATGAGACATTACCCTTACTCATACTTTGACTGAAGATACACATGTGGCTTATTGCTGGTCTTGGCAATCCTGGTTTACAATATCAAAATAACCGCCATAATATCGGTTTTATGGCTGTTGATGCCATTTATCAGTCCTTCTCTTTTTCTCCATGGTCAAAGAAGTTTCAAGCAGAAATCTCCAATGGTTTCATAAATAATGAGAAAATTTTTCTTATAAAACCACAAACTTTCATGAATCTTTCTGGTCAAGCTATCGGTGAAGCTTTGCGATTTTATAAATTAGATTTAAAGAATTTGATCATCATTTATGATGAACTAGACCTGTCACCGGGGAAAGTTCGTATAAAAATTGGTGGAGGACATAATGGGCATAATGGCATTAAGTCTATTGATGCCCATTGTGGTACTGACTATTGTCGTATACGCATAGGAATTGGTCATCCTGGAAGCAAAGAACTTGTTCATCAGCATGTCCTGGGAAATTTTACCAAATCTGATCAAGAATGGTTATCCCCTCTCTTAGAGACAATTGCAAAAAATATCGCTCTCCTTATAAAAGATGATAAATCCCTCTTTATGAATGAAGTTTCACAAACGATAAAACACAATCAGAACCATTGGCTTGCGTGTCCCAGTCGCGTGAAGAATATGGATAAGAACTCTTAAAAAAATCCTCTTATAAACTTTCTCAAAGGCAAAATCTGTTGGCAACGTGAGAAGCTAGAAAATAGAACAGAATACAAGCTTGTATACATCTTTGAAAAAGAAAGGCTTATATTCTCTTTTGAGAGAAAGAGAAGATTGAACAGCAAACACAGCTCTCTCCAATCTTCTCCCCTAAATTAAAAAAAATCATTTGGCTGAATGGTCGACTGTAGCGGATCGTAACCATTTGATTGTTGACTATAAACTGTAGGAATACTCCTATTGTTTTGCAATACCACAACACGCGAACCAATGGGAACACGATCATAAAGATCGATAATATCTTGATTAAGCAAACGGATACACCCACTTGAAATAGCACGCCCAATTGACCACGATTCGTGTGAGCCATGAATACGGAAAAGTGTATCTTTCCCATTTTTGAACAAATAAAGTGCCCGCGCACCTAATGGATTATCGGGCCCTGGTGGCATTCCTTTCCCAAGATGACCATAACGTTCTGGTTCTCGAGCCATCATAGCTGCAGTAGGAGCCCAATTTGGCCACCGACGCTTGCGCTGTATAACCCCCTCACCTTCAAATGCTAGGCCTTCTTTACCGACACCAATCCCATAACGCAAAGCTTTTCCATTTTCACCAATAAGGTAAAGAAAACACTCTTGCGTATCTATAACCAATGTTCCAGGCGCATAAGATGTATAATAAATCACCTCTTGTCGCCAATATTTTGGATCAATTGTCGCAAGATCAACAGCAGGTAACGAATAGGTCTCATTCGTTACAGGACCATACAAAGCCTGTATTTCTGGTGGAATGTATCGAACTTGTTGAAAAGGTACCGATGACATATCTGACTGACGTGTAGCACATCCAGCCAAAGCCAAAAGTGCTGCAATTAAAAAGGCACAACGAGATAACACTCTTCTATTTTCTCCGATTAATTATTTATGCAGATTTGCATACCATGAAAAACTTAGCACAATATTAACATTAATTCGAAGTTTTCTTATCCTTGTAACTAAGGAGAACAATAAGGTAAGAAGAACTAAGGTAAAAAAGTAGACACCTATTACTTTAGACTTTTTTCTCACTTATCGCAAGACCAGGACTATAACTCTTCTGAAAATATGCTATAAAAAGGAAGCTTTATCTTGACCATAAAATTAATAGAAAAGAAAGACTCTCATGGGCTTTAAATGCGGTATTGTCGGATTACCTAATGTCGGGAAATCAACTCTTTTTAATGCATTAACAAAAACAGCCACTGCACAGGCTGCCAATTATCCTTTTTGTACCATTGAACCCAATACCGGAGAAGTTGCTGTTCCAGATTTACGAATGGAAAAAATTGCATCAATCGCTGGTTCAAAAGAAATGATTCCTACACGCATTAACTTCGTCGATATTGCGGGACTTGTGCGAGGAGCTTCAAAAGGCGAAGGTTTAGGAAACAAGTTTTTAGCCAATATTCGCGAAGTCGATGCTATTGTCCACGTTTTACGCTGTTTTCAAAATGAAGATATTACCCATGTAGAGGGACGTATTGATCCTGTTTGTGATGCGACAACGGTTGAAACCGAACTCATGCTTGCGGATCTTGAAAGTCTTGAGAGACGAATCATACAAATCCGTAAACGAGCAACCGGAAAAGACAAAGAAGCTCTCACAATTTTACCTATTATGGAAAAAGCATTAAACATACTGCAACAGGGAACCCCTGTCCGGTTATTACTCAAAGATATTTCTTCCGATGAACACCACATTCTTAAGAGTTTGAATCTTTTAACCTCCAAGCCTGTACTTTATGTTTGTAATGTAAGCGAAAATGACGCCGCTCGTGGAAATAGCTTTACCCAAACAGTTGAAAAAATGGCAACAGAGCAAAATGCGCAAAGCATTATCATTTCTGCTTCTATCGAAGCGGAAATTACACAACTGAGTGATGCTGAAGCATCAGAATATCTCAATGCGCTAGGACTCTTTGAACCGAGTCTCAATCGCCTCATTCGCGCTGGTTACCATTTACTTGATCTCATTACTTACTTCACCTGTGGGCCTAAGGAAACACGAGCATGGACAATTACGCGTGGTACAAAAGCTCCCCAAGCAGCTGGTATTATTCATTCAGATTTTGAGCGCGGTTTCATTCGTGCCCAAACCATCAGCTATAATGACTATATTGCTCTGGGTGGAGAAAGCGGTGCAAAGGAAGCAGGAAAAGCCCGCGATGAAGGAAAGGAATACATTGTGCAAGATGGCGATATCATGTTATTTAAACATAATACTTAAATCTTCACTCTGTCTTAATAGTTTATCTTGAAAACTTTGGTAATAGCTCCTTGGAATCTTGTCGCAAAAATTCTCAAGAGTTTTTAGAACAAAAAAACTGTTGCTAGCATATGATTGTGATAGCAACAGCTTGGTCCATTAAAGAATAGAAATATAAAATTAGCGTGTCCAACGCCCTTCGTATTTAAATGTTGGAGCGTTCTTTAAAGAATCTTTTGTCGCATTTGTAATAAGTTTCCATTTACCATAATCATTTGTCATCTGGATTGTTTCTGGAGAAACGACCACATAACTCTCGCCTATGCCAAGAAAACCACCAACAGCAATAACAAATCCTGCAATATTATTTTCACGTAAAATAATATCTTTTACTTCACCAATATTTTCATCTTCTATATTATATACATTGGCGCCTATAAGACTGGAAGCAACAAAATCCGTTGCTAAAGGTGTCACATAACGCACAGACTTATCTATCCCCACCTGTACAATACCCGTCGAAGAGATCATTTCAGGTTTTGAAGGCACTTCAAAAGACTGAGCATAAGTACTAGAAACCATCAAAATTGACATAAGAGTAGTACATGCAATTTTTTTCATTTTAACATCTCCATTTTTACTTTGCTTTTACTTTATAAAACCTCAATGCATCATAAAAAGATTTGTTCCTTATGCTCTTTATACTCTATACTCTTTTGAGCCTTATCGCTTTACCCTTTTCTCTTTATTTCGTCTTTTATTTCTTTCTCTAATTCTTCTTCTAAACCACACCAAATACGATTTTTTAAAATATAAACAAACCCTGCAAAAATGATTAAAAATAAAATAACACGAAAACCGGTTTTTTTACGAATTTCCATATGAGGATCGGCAGCCCACATCAAAAAAGCAGAAACATCGCGCGCATAATGTTCAATGATTTCTGGGGTTCCATCTTCATAAGCAACCATACCATCACTCAAAGGAGGAGCCATAGTTAAAGAATTACCGGCAATAAAATAAGGATTATACCAATAACCATTCGCAATTTTTATCTCCTTCGGTGCCTTCTGATATCCTGTTAAAAGAGCTGTAATATAATCTGGACCAGCTGTATCATAATGAGTCAATGCATCAGTAATTAAAGCAGGAAACGGCAAAGATACCCCACGTGCACGTGCTATCAATGTCAAATCTGGAGGATAAGCACTATTCAAAATAAATCTTGCTTCTTCTTCATGTGAAAAGGGAGAAGGAAAATAATCCGTTGCAACCCCAGCACGTTTAAAAAATTTTCCTTCTCGATTAGGACCATCGCGCACTTCATATTGCCCCGCCAAAGCTTTGATCTGTTCTTGATCATACCCAAGATCTTTTAAATTGCGAAAAGCCACATATTTTAGCCCATGGCAGCTGGAACAAACTTGTCTATAAACCTTTAATCCGCGCCTCAATTGCGCCTTATCATAAAGCCCAAATGGACCTGAAAAACTCCATTCTTGTTTTTTAGGAACCTGTAAAGGAAAAGAAATAAATCCTTCTTCCTGATCAGAGGCATCACTCGCTAAACTCTGAGCAGAAAAACTCATAGCAACAATAACAACCAGCCCGACAAAAACATTTACCATAGTCTCTTTTTTTTCTGTTTTAAATCTTGCATAATTGAAGAAGGAAGAGAACAATTTTTTTCAAACGCTGGCAAAATCGGCAAAATAACCAAAAAAAATATAAAATAATAAACCGTAGCCAATTGTGTCCATAAAAGAATTTTGTCACTTATTTCTCTTGACCCCAACCAACCAAGAAAAACGACATCAATAACCAACGCCCAAAAGAAAATTTTATAAACAGGTCGATATCTTGCTGAACATATTTTAGAGCGGTCTAACCATGGCACAAAAATTAAAATGCAAATCGAACTGACGAATAAAACAAAGCCAACAAAGTTTGAAGAGAAAATACCGATATCAAAAGTTATAGCACGAAGCATCGCATAAAAAGGCAAAAAATACCATTCTGGAACCACACGAAGAGGTGCCTTTAAAGGATCTGCCACACTATAATTTTCAGCCTGCCCCATATAATCGGGCATATAAAACAAAAACCAGGCAAAGAAGATGAGAAAAACAGTAATAGCAAAAATATCTTTGATAAGCGCATAAGGCGAAAATGGAACTGTTTCCTTATCTGATTGTATAGCAAGACCCGTTGGATTGCCTTGCCCAACACAATGAATTGCCCAAATATGCAGCCCCACAAAAAGAAGCAAAATAAATGATAAAACATAATGGAAAACATAAAAACGATTCAACGTTGGTTGTCCTACGACATAACCACCCAGAAGTGTCTCATGCAACCATGTCCCCACCAAAGGTATCGTTTTTAAAAGCCCTGCAATCACTGAAGCCGCTGAAATAGACATCATCCCCCAAACAAGCACATAACCAAAAAATGCTATTGCCATCATGATGATATAAATAAAAATACCTGTAACCCATACCATTTCTCGCATATTTTTATAAGAACCATAATAAAGTCCACGTGCCAAATGGATATAAACAGCAATAAAAAAAAACGAAGAGCCTACACAATGCCATGGACGAAAAAGCCAACCAAACTGCCCTTCACGCCGAAATCGTTCACTGGTTTCAAAAGCCAAATGAATATCCGGAACATAATGCATAGCCAAGACAATACCAGTCAAAAGCTGTGACACAAGCATAATGGTCAAAATACCGCCAAATGTATAAAAGTAATTAAGATTACGCGGAACAGGAAAAATCACAAATGCATTATAAAAAAAACGAGGAAGAGGAAAACGCTTATCAAACCAACGGGCAAGTGCATTTTTAGGACAATAAGGAGAAAACCTTGTCATAACCTTATCCTATTTTGAGCAAAGTATCAGAAAGAAATTGGTAAGGAGGAATAGCCAAATTATAGTTAGCTGGACCCGACCGCACTCTTCCAGCTGTATCATAAACAGACCCATGACATGGACACAACCACCCTCCAAATTTCCCAGATTGCCCAAGTGTTATACAGCCTAAATGCGTACAAAGATTAATAACAATAAGCCAATTTTCACGTCCTTTACCTGCTGAACGTGCAAAATCCGTCGCTTCTTTTTCACCTTCAAGATTAGGATTGCGCGCTTGACGATCTTTTAGAAGTCTCAATTCAGTAGCGCGCGCATCAGCAATTTCTTTTGCCGTACGATTTCGAATAACAACAGGCTGTCCTCGCCACTTTACCGTTACTGACATCCCCTCTTCAATACCAGAAAGATCAACCTCAACAGAGGAAGATGCCAAAACAGCTTCATCTGGACGCAACTGACGGATAAAAGGCCACACAACCGCTCCCATTCCAACTGCTCCTGCAACAGCTGTTACCAAAAACAGAAAATCCCGCCTCGTTTGCTCACCCATGGCCTTAACTTAAAGAGACACTTTGCTAAAACATTCTTTTACCATACCCTCTCCCATTGTACAATGCTTGATCACTCCGTTACCTCAACCATAAAAACATCCCCGTAAAAAACTCCTGCCATTTGTATGGTTTATACAAAAAACTGTTTTATAATGATAATTCATCGTTTTACAGAGTGAATGAAATCCCTAAACACCGTAAGGTTTTTTCATTTCAAACCTATTCATATTAATCAATCAAAATTACTCCCCCGCCCGTGAAAATCAGAGATAGCATGTAAATAAACACTTCTAAAGAAAGAAACATAGTCTTGTTATGACCATATCTCAGTAAACAAGTTGAGCTTATCGGTTATTTCTTTAACACATTTACAGCATCTCTCCCTCCCTCAATTCCAACTGGTTGCATGAGTATTTTTTTCGCTTCTGTTTTTGCATAAAAAGCATATTTTGTTGATTTTAATTAAAATTGATGATCTAACCTCATTAAATATCCCACTTTTCAACATAATGAGCCAAGTCATTTCATGGATTGCTCAATAAAAGGAAGTCCCTAATAGGGAGCTTCTCTCTGATCCCAAACAGACCTGTATACATAACTTTTTCCCTGAAATTTAAAGGGAATAAAAATGAACCGTAAAAAACATGTATTTCTCAAAGCATATTTTTCGAATAAATTGTGGTGCTTCTTTACAAAGTCGAAAGAAAAATCATATTACAGAGAACATGACACTTCATATAGCTCTTTTCCAACCTGATATTGCTGGTAATACTGGAACGATTTTACGTCTTAGCGCTTGCTTTGGTTTACATGTGCACATTATTGAACCTGCAGGCTTTAATCTGTCGGATCGTAATCTCAAACGCGCAGGATTGGATTATCTCGAATATGCTTCCTTAGAACGACACATTGATTGGCAACATTTTATAAGCTCCATGAAACACTTTAACCGCCGCCTGTTGCTTTTAAGTACAAAAGCAAAAACATGCTATACGCAGATATGCTATCAAAGAAATGATGTTTTACTTTTTGGTCGTGAAACAGCTGGCGTTCCCGATTATGTTCATGAAGCGGCCGATTACACATTAAAAATTCCCATGCAACCACAGGCACGCTCTCTAAATCTCGCCATGAGCGTAGCCATAACAACTGGAGAAGCATTACGCCAAATTGGTTATCATGAAAGAAACTGTAATCTATAAAAACATAAATTATCACGAAAAACAATAATACAACATATAAAGAACAGTTAGAGCGTATAATGCCTATCATTTTCCAACAATTAAGTGCTGGTAAAATAAACATTTCTTAGTGCCCATCACATCCATTTCATATCACCTCATATCACCACCTATGAATGATTAAATACTCCTCATAGTAAAAATCCAGTGAACATCCCCCTCTTTATGGTCATACAAGGTGCAAACCGCTACCACTATTCTCTTTATTCGTTCTCATTTTCGAGAATCCTTATCTTTGAGATGATTCATAAGAGACATTTTTCCTCTCTGTAATCATTTTTCCTCACTTGTGACGTGTAAGGCAATAACTTTGATTGATGTAATATGAACAGGTTTGAAATAACCTTACAATATTGTGAACTCTTATTTCACATGAATAATGATTATTATAAATTAATATGTTGACTTAAAAAATATAAACAACAGTGAGTTTATAAACAGAAATATTATAAATCAATTTTTTCTAATAGTGCATGACGATCCATTAAAAATCCGCTTTCAATCCATATCATTTCTAGCTCTTTAAGCTTTTTTCCTAAAAGTACACCTTTTGTAAAACCTTTCTTTATTAAATCGTTACCATTAATAGGAAAAGTTGGAATTTGCCATTTTTGGGCAAATTGATAAAGCTTGACATAACCCTCTGCTTTTTGCAAAGCATCACTTTTTTCCAGATGATCAAGATGTGATGCAGCGACAGACAACGATAATTGATCTAAAACTGGCTGTCGTCCATGAAAATAAATCAGTTTTTGCACAAAATGATCAGAACAGTTTTGGTTTATTATTTCTAACTCTGCCCATTCTTTTAATCGCGTTGTTTCTTTAAGAGAAAAACGCAAGCGCTGTGCCATTTCATGAAGACGCATGGGATCAGGAGGAAGAAGGCTTTCTAGCCGTAACAATGGATCAACTTTCCAACCAAGATCCTGTTCTGTCTTCACCAATGCGTGAATTGCATCAATACCCCATCGTTCTGTTTCAGGAAAAATGAGTGCCAAAATTCTGCTTTGTCGCATCCATAAAAGAGCACGCGTTGGATCAAACGCCGCAAGAAGCTTTTTCATTTCTGCCCAAATACGTTCAGAAGAAAGTTTTTTTAAACCGTGTTTTAAACGAACACATGCCTTCAATCCTTGCACATCAGGTCGCCCTGCTCCATACCACGCAAAAAAGCGAAAAAACCGTAAAATACGCAAATAATCTTCGCCAATACGATCTTCTGCAACCCCAATAAAACGAACTGTTCGGCTAGCAATATCACTCAAACCTCCCACATCATCATAAAGGTTGCCAGCAGCATCACAATAAAGCGCATTTATCGTAAAATCTCGCCGTTCAGCATCTTTTTTCCAATCACGACCAAATGCCACTTTTGCATGACGACCATCTGTTTCAATATCGCAGCGAAGCGTTGTAACCTCATAAGAACATGAATGAGCAACTACTGTTATTGTACCAAAAGCAATCCCTGTAGGAATAGCTTTAAATCCTGCTTCTTCTACACGTGCAATAACCTGTTGCGGCAAACAGGTTGTTGCAATATCAATATCACTAATAGGCTGCCCTAGCAGTTGATTGCGCACTGCTCCCCCTACAATACGCGCCTCTTCCCCCTCCACAGACAAAACACGAAGAAGTGTTTGGATATCACTTTGTTGTAACCACGCAACCTGTTTGAAGTTCTGTCTTATATTCACCCTTTAACCTTTCAAAAAAGTTGTCTTCATTGCTTTAAAAAACTCTCTTCATAAAACAAATTTTTTAAGACATCCCTTATAAAGCACGTCTATTCTTCCAAAGAAACTTTTCTCTTCTATACGAATATGAAAAAAAACGGCATATGATACTTCATTTCTTCTCATTTTCTGTTACAAACAATAAGATATCCATTATCATGCAGAGAAAATTACCATTTTTGCGACAAACGCCTTAAGGAAGAAATATGAGTCAACATGATCCATCATCCAATTCTATAAAAAAGGTCAATATCAATCATGAAGCTCAAGTCATTATTGATGATATTGATACGGCACACAAAGAATTGGATATTTTACAAAAAGAAATTGACAAAGTTATTTTTGGGCAAAATCAGGTAATCGAATATGCTTTAATCGCTATTTTTGCTGGTGGTCACGCCCTTCTTGTCGGTGCTCCAGGACTTGCAAAAACACGTCTTGTTGAAACATTGGGAACAGTCTTAGGGCTTGATGAAAAACGCATCCAATTCACTCCTGACTTAATGCCATCGGATATTATTGGTTCTGAAATTATGGATTCCGATAAAGACGGTAAACGTTCTTTTCGATACATTCAAGGTCCTATTTTTACGCAACTTCTCATGGCCGATGAAATCAATCGTGCTTCCCCACGGACACAGTCAGCCCTTTTACAAGCTATGCAAGAATATCATGTTACTGTTGCAGGTAACCGTTATGATTTGCCACAACCTTTTCATGTTCTTGCAACGCAAAATCCTCTCGAACAAGAAGGGACCTATCCACTTCCTGAAGCACAACTGGATCGCTTTTTGATGCAAATCGATATTGACTATCCTGACCTCACAACAGAGCGACGGATTATTTTAGAAACAACAAAAGAAAAAAAATCAAATGCAAAACCAATTTTATCCGGCAAAAAATTGCAAAAAATTCAAAATATCGTTCGCAAAATGCCTCTTTCAGAAAGTGTGATCGAAGCTATTTTAAAAATTGTCCGCTCATCTCGCCCTCATAAAGACAATAGCCTTGCTAATACTTATGTTTCTTGGGGACCTGGTCCACGGGCATCACAAGCCCTTTCACTTTGTGTTCGCGCCCGTGCTCTTTATTATGGACGCTTAGCCCCTTCACTTGATGATGTTGAAGCATTGGCCTATCCTGTATTACAACACCGCATGGCTCTTAATTTTTCTGCCCGTGCTGAAGATATAACCGTAAAAGATATTATCAATAACCTTGTGAAAGATGCTCTTTGAATGGCACTTGGCAAAAAAGTTTTACAAAAGCCTCCATTGTCGCTGGCAAATGAACTGCATAAGGATACTGGCAAAATGCCATATTTCCTTTTACAAGCGCGTCATATCGCTAATACACTGATAACCGGATGGCACAGACAACGTAAAAGCGGTAATGGGGAAAACTTTTGGCAATTTCGTCCCTATATGGAAGGAGAATCCATTACCCGCATTGATTGGCGTCGCTCAGCGCGTGATGAAAATACGTATCTGCGCGAACACGAATGGCAAACGACACAAACCGTTTGGCTTTGTCCTGATCAGAGCGCATCAATGCATTACTGTTCGCGCTTTTCTAAAATCTCTAAAGGTAATCATGCCATTATTCTTACCCTTACCTTGGCATCCCTTCTTGCACGCAGTGGCGAACATATTGCTATTCCTAACTTAATGTCCCCCACAATGACATCCAATGTCGTAGAACGAATAGCCTTTGCTTTAGAAAATCATTCAGATGAAAATTTATTTCCGGATTTTTCAACGATTACACGCTTTTCACATGTCATTATAATGAGTGATTTTCTCGACTATCCTGAAAAAATCATCCAATATTTAACCGTTTTAACTACAAAACAAGTGACAGCGCATTTAATTGAAATTTCTGATCCCGCAGAAGAAAGCTTTCCCTACACAGGTCACACAGAATTTTTGGATCCTGAAACGAAAGAGAAACATGTTTCCACTAAAGCAGAAGATCTTCGTAAGAGCTATTGTAAACTATATCACGCAAGGCGACAAGAATTGGTAAATTTTTGCGCACGCCAAGGATGGTCTTATCACGTTAGTACAACAGATCAACCTTTAACAGAGACCATTTTTCATCTTGCAAATACAATGAGCGACTCTCCATTGCAAAAAAGGAGGGCACTTTGAGTTTTGCTGCTCCCTTTCTGTTACTAGGGCTTTTGTTCCTACCGGTCATTTGGTGGCTGTTGCGGATAACTCCTCCATCTCCGCGTAAAGAGCTTTTTCCCCCTTTTCGCTTCTTACCCAAACCAACTCATCAACAAGAAACAGCAAAACATACACCTTGGTGGTTGCTCTTGTTGCGTTTAACCATAGCGGCACTTGTTATCATAGCTCTAGCACGCCCCACTTGGAATCAAAAACCAATAAGCTTTTCTGGGTCTCAACCCCTTGCACTCATTATTGATAATGGTTGGGTTTCTGTAAAAGAATGGAAACAGCGCATCTCTATCGCTGAAATGCTCCTTGCACAGGCAGAAAAACAGCAAAAAAATATTTATCTTGTTGCAACGGCTGAAAATAATATCTCCAATATAGAGCCCCAACCAGCCAAGATTATAAAACAGCATTTAATGCATTTGCAACCGCGTCCTTGGCCTGTCAACCGTGTGCATGCCTTCAAAAAACTCAGCGAAATAACCAAAGGAAAACCTCTTGATATTGCTTATTTAAGTGATGGATTACAAACAAATGAAGATGAGCAAGCTTTTGCTCTTCTTGAAGAATTAAAACCTAGAAACTTCTTGTGGTATTTGACTGATATTTCCGATTTAACCGGCATAACATCCATAGAAAATAACAATGGAAACATGGGCGCGCGTATTATCCGCTCAACAACACACAGTAATACTCCCGCTATACTCACCCTTTACGATTCAAATAATCAACTTCTCGGTCAATTTACGAACAATTTCTCTGAAGGAGAAACAACAGCACTTGTTCCTTTTAATGTACCACTTGAACTACGCAATGATATCGCTTGGATAAAAATAAACAATCAAAACCATGCTGCTGCAACCTTCTTGGTAGATAGCCATAACAGGATAAGCCGTGTTGCTCTTCTCTCACCCGATACCAATGAAATGGCACAGCCTTTACTTGCTCCATTTTATTACATTATCAAAGCCTTACAAGGTCATACACAGCTTATAACAGCCGGTGGAAGAGAACTTTCAACGGATATTGATCATTTGCTTAAACAAAATCCATCTGTTTTGATTATGGGTGACATTGTTAACATACCCCCAAAAGCAGAAAAAAAACTTTCTGATTTTGTGAATAAAGGGGGAACACTCATCCGCTTTGCAGGAGAAAAACTCAGTAGCGCAGAACATTACGATAACCTTCTTCCGATACCACTGCGCCCAGGTCAACGTTCCCTTGGAAGTATTATGTCTTGGACAAAACCACAAAAGCTTGCCCCTTTTGCAAAAAATAGCTTTTTCTTTGGTCTTCCCTTTCCAGGAGATGTTACTGTCTCGCGCCAAATCCTCGCAGAACCAACTCCAGATCTTTTTGAAAAAACGTGGCTTAGCCTTTCGGATGGAACCCCTCTTGTTACCGCAGCAAAACGTGGTAAAGGAACCCTTATTCTCATTCATGTTGCTCCTGACCCAACATGGTCTAACCTTCCTCTTTCTGGCTTTTTTGCACAAATGCTGCAAAAATTAATCACATTAGGTTCTAACGAAAACACAAACCTAACACACAGAGAAAAAAGAACAGTGATACAAAACCCTTGGCGAACTATAGCCGTTGACGGACAATTACAAGTACCACCCTCTGATGTTGTTCCTTTGATCTTTGACTCTCAAAATCCACCCCATCCTTCCTACCATACTCCCCCAGGACTTTATGGTACCAAAAACAATTTTTATGCACTCAATCTCTTAACTCATTCGTCGCACTTGATGAAACAATCATCATTGCCAACTTCTCTTAATAAAAGCCCTTTATCTTACGATACAAAAGAAAAAAATCTTATCGGTCCACTTTTAGGATTAGCCATCTTATTATTCGCCTTTGACAATTTTCTCATTTTATGGATGGGAGATATTTTTTCTTTCATGAAACGGCGTAATATGTTTCTCGTCCCCTTTATAAGTCTTATTGCCTTGTTTTCATATGATCCAACTCTTCATGCACAAACGAAAGAAAATCATCATGATAGTGTACAAGCTGCTGGCGCAACACATCTTGCCTATGTTATAACCAATAATCATGAAATTGATACAACGAGTAAAAGTGGTCTAGAAGCGTTAAGTCAATTTATCGCAGAGCGCACGATGCTTACCCTTGGCTCTGTTACAGCACTTGATCTCGATAAAGATGAACTCTCTTTTTATCCTCTTATTTACTGGCCAATTGATGTTAAGAGTCCTATACCAACCCCCAAAAGCCTTGAAAAAATAAATAACTTTATGAAACATGGGGGAACAATTTTATTTGACACGCGCGATCAGATAAAGAGCAATCTTAATCTTGAAGGAGACGCTACTCCAGAAACGCAAAGATTACGAGATATCTTAAAAGAGTTAAATATTCCATCCATTGAGCCAGCATCAACAGATCATGTTGTTGCACGTTCTTTTTATATTATGCCAGATTTTCCTGGTCTCTACCGTGGTTCACCTTTATGGGTTGAATCCTCATCAACAAACAAAAAAAATAAAAACTCTCTTGCCAACGGCGATAACGTAAGTTCCCTTCTCATCACCGCAAATAACTTTGCCGGGGCTTGGGCGCTCGATGAAAAAGGGACATGGAAATATCCCCTTGTTCCCAATGATCCAATGCAACGTCTATGGGCATTTCGTGCAGGTTTAAATATTGTCCTTTATGTGCTTACAGGAAACTATAAAGCGGATCAAGTGCATGTTCCAGCACTCTTGGAACGCTTTAAAAGAGAAAGAAGGCAATGATATCATTTTTCACTTTTCAGCCTTTTTTACCACTCTTTTGGATTCTGCTCTTAAGCGGAATATCGATTCTTTTTGTCGTTGTTGGTCTTGTTACGCAACGGCAAGGTTCTTTATTTCGTCTGATGGCATTAAGCGCCCTTATCCTTGCTTTGCTCAATCCAATGATCATAAAAGAACAGCGCGAACCACTGAAAAGCACAGTAGGCATTGTCATTGACCGCAGCAAAAGCCAATCATTTGGAACACGTACAAATGATTGTGATGAAGCGCGCAGGCAATTAGTCGAAACACTGGCGCATTATCCACAATTTGAACCACGCTTTATTGAAGCTGGGAAACTTGCTGATAATCAATATGCACCCTCAACGAATTTGTTTGAAGCTTTAACACAGGCACTATCTGATGTACCGTTCTCTCGTTATGCAGGAACCATTTTTATCACCGATGGACAAGTGCATGACATCCCTGACCTATCAGATCTTCATCATGAAGCACCTCTCAATGCCCTGATTACAGGACACTCAGATGAATTTGATCGCCAAATCAAGTTTATTTCTCCTCCACGCTTTGCCCTTGTCAACAAACCACAAACGCTCTCCATTTTGGTAGAAGATAAAGGCCCCGCCAAAAAAACAATATCACAGAAAGCAAATATTACACTAAGCGTCAATGGACAAGACATTGGCCATTATTCTGTAACTCCTGGCGTGATTTTTCAAACTGAAATTACCCTTCCTCATGCTGAAAAAAATATTATCCAAGTTATAACTGATCCACACAAAGGTGAACTAAGCTTTGAAAACAACCGCGCCATAACAATTATTGAAGGAATCAGAGAAAATTTACGCGTTCTTCTTATTTCAGGTGCTCCTTATAATGGAGAACGGACATGGCGAGACCTTTTGAAAGGTGACTCCAATATTGATCTTGTTCACTTTACTATTTTGCGTCCCCCCACCAAAGCAGATAATACGCCCTCAAGCCAATTATCCTTAGTGGTCTTTCCCACAAGAAAACTCTTTGTTGAAGAAATTAATAACTTTGATCTCATCATCCTTGATGGCTACCAGCACTCTACTGTTCTCCCCTTAATCTATTATGATTATATCGCCCAATATGTACAAAAGGGGGGTGCATTGTTGATGGTAACAGGACCTGAATTTACCCAAAAAAACTCACTTGCGAAAACACCTTTAATAA
This sequence comes from Bartonella sp. AP72JLCBS, assembly GCF_042195705.1. NCBI lineage: Bacteria > Pseudomonadati > Pseudomonadota > Alphaproteobacteria > Hyphomicrobiales > Bartonellaceae > Bartonella > Bartonella sp. AP72JLCBS. The sequence goes on from NZ_JBHIOU010000003.1 coordinate 192,175, forward strand.
GCATTCTACCGGCATTGCCCAATGGAACTATTATTGAAAAACCTTTTCGCCCCACATTAACCAAAGAAGGTGAGCGCCATCCTGTCACAAGGGGTCTTGCAACACTTAACCTTCCCGCTTCTCAATGGGGGCAATGGTTGCGACAAATTGCTATTCAAAACATAAATAACGGAATCGCCCTCATGAAAGGAGCGGATGAACAACCACTTTTACTTCTCTCGCATGTTGATAAAGGACGTGTAGGCATGTTGCTTTCTGATGAAAGTTGGCTTTGGGCACGAGGTTTCGAAGGCGGTGGTCCTTATGCTGCTCTTTATCGTCGTATTGCCCATTGGCTCATGAAAGAACCAGAACTTGAGGAAGAAAAATTAAGTGCGACCAGCAGCCATCATCATTTAACAATTCGCCGCCAAACTCTAAAAGACCATCCAGAACCCGCTGAAATAATCTTTCCCTCTGGAAAAAAAGAAAATATTACTCTGACCAAAGAGAAAGAAGGCCTTTTTACTGCAACTGTGACCACTGATGAGACAGGAATTTTTAACATTAAAAATGGCGGTTTAACAATACTTTCTTCTGTAGGGATGCTCGATAATCTTGAGTTGTTTGACTTGATTTCAACACAAGAAAAACTAGCCCCCATTATTAAGCACACTGGTGGCTACATCGGACGTTTACACCCTGAAGGAAAAGAAAACATTCATCTTCCTCCATTTAAGCTGATTCAATCAAAAACAAGTCCGTCCTATTCCCCAGCACATTCAATTGTTCTGAAAGAAGCAACAGAAACCCGTTTAATCAATACCTTTTATTTTTCGATATTTTCTGGTTTTTTTGCACTGCTTGCTTGCCTTTTACTGTTGAGCAGCATGTGGTATTATGAAGGCCGTTAAAAAGTCTGAGATTTCGTATAATAGTTTTAAAATTCAGCTTATCTTTTTACGTATTTGCTTGTCTTTTGTAATTAGATAACGTATTGATTTATAACTCAAAATACAGTGGAATTCTCCTTATTTCCAATATCCTCATATTAAAACAATAAAAAACATTCTCTTGCGTATTATTAGAAGGGATGCTGTATGGATAGAAACCATTGAAGAAAAGAGTGAAATACCTCTTATGAATCCTCTTAAAGCAAAGCAAGGATTTTCATAAAATTGGGGGAAAATAGTATGATGTTTTTTATTTGCACCTTGTATAAGTGTAGAGATGGTAGTGTACAGTAAGCCCTATATAGTTCACAGAAGCTTTCCATTATAATATCGAGTACCATCGTGGAATTAGCTCAAACGCATTGAGAAATGTTTTTTTTACAAATATGTGAATCTACAACACAATGATATTTTATTAGGGATATTCTATTTGGAACATTCCGCTTGAGACATTCTTTTTTGCAAGCTAATTTTCATTTTACAATCTTTCTTGCCTTTAAGCACTAACTTATCTTATGTTTATTCTTTAAATCGTTTTTAATACTTTACGAGCTTTTATGTTTTATCTTGCCCATATATCGGATGTACATCTTTCCCCTCTCCCGCAACCTTCCCTTTTTGAACTTTCTGGGAAACGTCTTACCGGTTATCTGAACTGGCAAAAAAAACGTAAGAGTCAGATGGCAACAGATGTCCTAGAAACTTTAATAGATGCCTTGAACAAAACAAAACCTGATCACCTTGTGATCTCTGGTGATCTTGTAAATCTTGCTCTCGATAAAGAATTTGTACAAGCTCATCGTTGGCTACTTAACCTAGGAAAACCTCAAGATATTTCTTTGACATTTGGAAATCACGATGCCTATGTCCGCGGCGCTTTACAAAAAGCATGCACTCTCTTTAAACCTTGGATTACAGGTGACATCCCTCAAAAAAGTGCCTTTCCTTATATGCGCATTCGCAAAGATGTTGCCATCATAGCAGCTTCTTCAGCCATTGCGACATTGCCTTTTCAAGCTTCTGGCTATTTTGGTAAAATGCAAGCGCAAACTTTACCGCTCTTTTTAAAGGAAGCAGCACAGCGCAACCTTTTTCGTGTCGTCATGATTCACCACCCCCCCTTTCCAAAGGCAACGTCTTGGCATAAAAAACTACGGGATATAAAACGTTTTCTAGACGTTATCAAATACCACGGTTGTGAGCTTATTCTTCACGGACATACTCATTTACCCACATTGAATTACATTGAAGGACCAATTAAAAAAATTCCTATTGTTGGTGTTCCTTCCGCATCACAAGCTTTTGGTGATAAAAAACCGCCCGCAGGCTTTAATTTATTTTCCATTGAACGCTTACAAAATCAATGGCATTGCCAATTAAAACGTTATAGCATTATCAACCCCAAAAACGAGATTGCATGTACTGAAACAATTAATCTTTAAACACCTTCATAGTTGCCCAAACAACCAAAAATAAAAATATTTTTATTTCATATCCCTTTGGAAATCATAATTCTTATTTCCCTTTTTCTCCTTAAAAGATAAAGTTTCACCTTCTCTGTCAATAGATCAATTTTTCTCAGACAGTTCCATCTGCTGCCCCACTTATGTGACTAGCTTTTTACAAACTTATCGGTTTTCTTCCTTCCCGCTCTAAAGGACGAAAATTCTACCACATCTGATTTATAAATAATTCGGATTCTTGTCTCACGGGTTCCAGCTGCTAATTGCGCATGTGATTTACTTCACAAAGCTCTACACATAAACCCTGCTTTGAATTTCATCATCCACTCCTCCAAAAGCATCTAATGCGTAAAATCCTTATATTATTACAATGATGATATTTTATAGAATAATAGAGAAGCTCATTCAGCTTCTATACCTGAAAATCAATGGCTAAAAAAGCCAAATAATAACTAAAGTATATAATTTAAATAACCCAACCTACTTGTGATTCATAAACAAATGATGTTGATTGATTTATCGTAAATAGATTTGAAATGATCCATTACTATTTCACTCAAAATTTATTATCGTACATTAAAAAAATAGGAAAAATAATAGATTATATTTCGATAACAGACATAGGTAATAATGTTTTTTATGTCTCAATAAATTCCTAATTTTCTCTCTATTTTTTCCTATAAATCACTTTATAATACTCTTTATAATTATTTTATTATTGAATTATATTGCGGATGTAATTTTACGTTCTTTAGAATTTTTTTGCGAGCTTTTTGTTATTAAATAAAATATTTTACGATACCGCAAAACAGAAAAGTTGATTGTATGAAAAATCTTTCAAATAAAATAAAATGCCATTAGCTTGCCAATTCACATGTTGGTTTAAAAAAGCATCTTTTAAAGCACCCAAACCCATTTCCCGACGGTACCTATGAATGATGTAATGTTAAGTCCATTTAGCAACACCATCTTCACGTTTATGGAAAAGCAAGCTAGTATCAAAATCTCACACTTTGCCACCCCCTAATGTAGCGACAGCCTTTAGCACTTAAAATGGTTCATAAGAAGCATTTTTATTCTTTCTTTAATGTTTTTATCTCACGACGCCCCCTCTTTTTGACGTGCAAAAGACATGGTTTTGATCGGTTCAATATGGTATAGGTTTAAAATGAGAAAATCTTATGACACTTGGGTCTCTCACTCAACATGACAAAAAGTAATTTATGTTTACAAATCAAAGTATTGTTCGAATAAAATAGTAGCTCTTTTGAGTAAAGGATATTTACTAGAACATATCTGAAAAATAAAAGCCTCATTCGAAAATGAGACTTTTGAAGTGTTTAATTCTGCAAAAAATTAAAATTTATAAGCTACACCCACACGAAAATCATTTGTCTTGTAGCCCATTTCAAATTTATCCTGTATGAACTTCTTTTTGCCAAAATCTGAATAACGATATTCTGCACGTACAATAATATTATCAGTCATTGCAAAATCAATACCACCTCCAAGGGTATAACCAATCATGGTCTTTTTTTCATCATGCAACCAATCAGAAAAATCAACTTCTCCATTTTTGCTATCAGCTACTGCCGCAAAAATATTCTGAAGCTGCGTATAAGCAATCCCTCCAGAAATATAAGGCATCATACGCTCAATCGCAAAACCAACTCTCACCCGTGTAGCACCAGCCCATTTTTGTTTTAAAGTATGACGTACAGCTTTAATAGGTGTTGTCGAATCCTCCTCATGCAAATCTCTTGTTAGACTTGTTTTTTCTACAAGTTTTGGTGTTTCTTCAGTTGGACTTTTTTTCGGTAGATTGATATCTTTAGAATCCTTTTTACCAAACCACATAATATCTGTATCAATACCTATAATAAAACTATTATCGATATCAATATTGGAACCTGCATAAACTCCCCCGATAAAACCAGAAAGTTTAGGTAAATTCTCCTTTCCAATTGGATTCCATATCCCTGTCTCATGTTTTAAATAACTTGCAGTTGTTTTACCTGAAAAGTTACCAATCTGTCCTCCAAGATAAAATCCTGTCCAAGACAAAGCAGGTGCTGGAATAACAGGAACAGGTTGTTCAGGAATAACGATATCCGACGCCTGTACTACAGAAATTGAAATTAAAGAAAATATAGATGTTGAGGCTAAATACTTTGTAATCATAATTGCTCCCCTAAAAGCTAATGTGATACATAAATAATGATAAATCGTTTCACAATTTTTTGAAAAAATCTATAGCAAAAATGACACAGTTAAAAAATTAAAATTAGTTTTAAATAAAGCTTAAATATTATTTATAATTTCCAGAAGCTATTAATCTATAGTAGCTTTTATAGCTTCATATTGATCGTTATTATCTGAAATTATATAAAAAATTATAATGTCAATTTTTTGAAAAAATGAGATAACGCTCATAAAAAATATGATTAACTAAATTAATCACTCATCGCTTTTTGTATAAAGAATGATACCTAGAATGGAGAATTTTTTCATCACACTTGAAAAAACAGTAGAGAACTTCACTCTAACCCTCTCAAGCGTCTATGAAATGAACGACAAAAATTAATATATAAAAATGGAATTAATAATTTTTATTTATTCTTATAGAATTATTTTAATGTTTCATGATTTTTGTAAAAACTGAACAGACCAATTGCCCAGTTTCTGCAATTAATTTTTCCACACGAAGCAAATCAGGTTCCCCAACACTATTCAACAAAAGGTCACTTAATCCAGGTGGCATGTCATTGGGATCAAGAGAATCATTTAAGCAAAGCCGTATAATTTGACTCAAATTTGTATAAAGACGATAGGCATAATGTAAATCAGCAATACATGACTGATTAAGAAAACTGTTTGGTAAGTGATCTAAAATATCCGCTGTCGTCGCTCCAATTTGAAACTCAATGACATGCGTAATAAGAGAAAATTGAGCAATAAACTCCAAATCCATAATGCCACCAGACATCGTTTTTAAATCCCATTGATTTTTTGGCGGCTTTTCTTTTGCAATCAAGGCACGCATTTCACATACTTCTTTTGCAACTTCCTTCTTATCACGAGAAATAGCAATAATTGCACACACTTCATTTTCTAGCTTTTGTAAAAAATCAGGGTCTCCTGCAATGCCTCGAGCCCTTGTTAAAGCAAGATATTCCCATATCCATGCTTCTTGGCGATAATACTTTTTAAAAAATGGAAAAGAAACAGCAATAGGTCCTTTATTGCCTAATGGCCGTAACCTTAAATCAACGACATAAAGAATACCTTGGCTTGTAAGAGTGGATAAAGCAGAAACGAGGCGCTGTGCTAAACGCGTATAATATTGAGAGATATAAAGAGGCTTTTCTCCATCAGATATTTCTGCATCATCATCGTGTTCATAAAGCAAAACGAGGTCAACATCGGAATCTGCTGTTAATTCGCGACTTCCAAGCTTCCCCATACCCAATATGCCAACACGCCCCCCTTTAATACGACCATGAAGACGAGAAAATTCCTCTTGAACGGTAGCAAATGTTTTTGTAATCATAAGATCAGCAAGCGCAGTAAAAGCAAAACCCGCTCTTTCTCCTGTAATTGTACCGTTTAAAATTCGAATACCAATCAAAAAACGTTGTTCATCTGCAAAAATCCTTAAATGGTCAAGAATTTCCTCATAAGAAAGAACATTTTCAAGAAAATATTCAAGCCGTTTTTCTAAGTACGTTTTGGTCGGTAATTCTGAAAGAATATTCGGATCTAACATTCCATCAAAAACATGGGATCTGCGTGTAATAATTTCTGCAAGACGTGGAGCAGCACCCATAATAAGGACAAGCATATCCAAAAGAGAGGGATTAGACTGCAAAAGACTAAAAAGCTGAATTCCTGAAGGTAAGCCCTGTAAAAAACCATCAAAACGCAACATCGCCTCATCAGCTCGTTTTGTCCCACCAAAAGCTTTCAAAAGAGCTGGTGTTAATTCCGTTAATCTCTCGCGTGCTTCGGCTGATTGCGTTGCTTTATAACGACCAAAATGGAGCGTGCGCATAATACGACAAATATCACTTGCTCTTTCGAAGCCTAAACGGCTTAACGTTATTAATGTCTCCGGATCATCTTCTTCACCGGTAAAAACTAAATTACCAATTTCTAAACCAAGTTCTTGCTCATTCTCAAACAGTGCAGCATAATGTTTTTCAACAACCTGAAGTGTTTTTAATAAATCACGGATAAAACTGCTCCTGTCTTGATAACCCATTAAATAGGCAACACTCGTGAATTGAGCTGTATCATTTGGAAGAAGATGTGTTTGTTCATCGAAAAGCATTTGAATACGATGTTCCACATTTCGAAGAAATGCATAACTTTTTATAAGGCTATTTCTCGTTTTCTCACTGATCCAACCAAGCGTGTGAAGTTCTGCTAACATTGCAACTGTCTGACGTCCACGTAATTGAGGAAAACGTCCACCAGCAATGAGCTGCTGTGTCTGAACAAAAAACTCAATCTCACGAATACCACCACGACCTAACTTTATATTATGCCCATAAGCTGCAATTTGACCGTAATTTTTATGCGCATGAATTTGACGTTTGATCGAATGAATATCAGCAATAGCAGCATAATCTAAATATTTCCGCCACACATAGGGAAAAAGCTCTTTGAGAAAGTTAAAACCTGCCCTCTTATCACCAGCAACTGGACGTGCTTTAATCATGGCTGCTCGTTCCCAATTTTGCCCACGCCCTTCGTAATAACGCAATGCAGTCCTTACTGGTAAGGCCAAAGGGGTTGAACCTGGATCTGGACGAAGACGAAAATCAAGACGAAAAACATATCCTTCCGCAGTGCGTTCTTGAATGATACGGATTAATCGGCGTACCATTTTAGAAAATACGTCAACACTTTCAGAAAGATTACCAATATGAGGTGATGTTTCATCAATGAAAACAATAAGATCAATATCAGAAGAATAATTAAGTTCCCCTGCTCCTAACTTTCCCATCCCTAAAATAATTAAACCACAGTCTTTTTCTGGATTCTCACGGCTTAATAAATTGATCTTACCATGATCATGCGCTTCTCTTAATAGAAAACGTAGTGCTACACTTAATGCTGCTTCGCCCAAACGTGTCAACCAAGCACATGAAACTTCGTAAGTAAAAACACCACCCAAATCAGCTAAAGCAATAAGAACATGCGCTTCTCGTTTTTTGCGCCTTAAAGCAGCCATCAATGAAGTTTCATTTATAGCTTCATCTTTATCAATAGCTGTAATATCATCTATAATTTCGCTCAGCCTTGTTTCTATATCAACATTTAATAAAGCACTAAGATATGATGGGTTGGCAATTAAAACCTCACGCAAAAAAGGAGATAAGGTCATAACCGAACTGATAAAATCAATCTGCGTTCCACTCTCTGAAATGATGGAAACAAGCGATTCTAAACCTTCTTTCCTTGCTTGTTCTTCCATGTCTTTTAACCATTGGGAACCACTTTTATCGAGAGGACATAAAGGGAGAAGCTGTGTTTTTAAAAAAGCTTGTTTCATCTCTGCTCCCTTGAAAAGCATTTTGCTTTCCTTTCTATTGCTTTATACTTTTAAAATAGTTGTTACGTATGAAAGTGAAGAAAAATATCTTTAGGGAAATAACAAAACAGCCCTAAGCCCTGGATTTGCATTTTCAAGTAACAATTCACCCCCGTGAAGCTTCATAACCGCTTTTGCTATACTTAAACCAATCCCAAACCCAGGTTGTGTGCGGCTTTCTTCAAGACGAACAAATCGTTCTGTCACTTTTTCACGTTTATCCTCTGCTATTCCTGGTCCATTATCGCTCACAACAACTAATAAATGTTCATCACGATATTCCATTGATAAGCAAACCTTCGCTTGCCTTCCACCTTTAGGCGCATATTTAATTGCATTATCTATAAGATTAAAAATTGATTGCGCAACAAGCTCACGATTCAATTTTAGCTCTTTATCAAATATATCTCCCAACTGAAGTAAAACACCTGACTCTTCAGCAAAAGGTTCGTAAAGCTCAACAGCATCCTCAATGATCAGTTTCATATTCATCATTTCAAGATGTTCAATTGCACTGCTGGCCTCAATACGTGAAATCATTAAAATCGCATTGAACGTACAAATAAGTTGATCTGATTCTGCAATAACCCTATCAAGGACCTGACGATATTCAAGCTTTGTCTTATTTCCTGAAAGCGCTTCTTCAGCGCGATTTCTAAGACGCGTTAACGGCGTTTTCAGATCATGAGCAATATTATCTGATACTTGACGTAAACCAATATTTAACTCTTCAATGCGGTCTAACATAACATTAAGATTGGTTGACAATCGATCAAACTCATCCCCTACTCCAGAAACAGGTAAACGCCCACTGAAATCACCATCCATCAAGCGCTGTGATGCAGCCGTTACATGATCAATCCTTTGTAAAGCTCTCCTGCCAACAAAAAACCATATGAGTAAAGCGCCTCCAACCATTGCAGCAAGTGCAATGATCACAGCTTTGCGAATAACAACAGCAAAACGTTCTGGCTCATCCAAATCACGTCCTATAAGAATCTTCATAGCATTAGGTAAATCAACAATAACCGCCAAAGCGCGATGTTCACTTGTTTTGCCATGTTCTCCAAAACGGGAATACAAAAAAGAGGTAGAAATAAAACCACTCTGATTCAAAAGACCTAATTCAATACGTGCTACATTTCCTGCTAAAATACGCCCCATAGAATCTGTAACAAGATAAAGAAATGCTCCTGGTTGTCTTGAACGATAATCAATAGTGCGCATTAATAAGGATAATCCCCCATAATTATAAGCATTTTCAATATATTTTAATTCTTCATGTAAAGCCTGTTCAGTTTGCTCTGTTAACAATGAAGCAGAAAATGCCGTCATATAAATAGAAAGTCCTGTTGCCACCAATCCAAACAATAAAATGTAAAGTGCTGAAAGCCTTAGCGCCGTCGTGCGCATTATATTAATCAAACGATTCATGCTTTGTTATCTGGTACTTTCAGCATATATCCAGCTCCACGCACTGTATGGAGAAGGGGAACATCAAAATCTTTTTCAATTTTGGCTCTCAAACGAGAGATATGGACATCAATGACATTCGTTTGTGGATCAAAATGGTAATTCCAAACGTTTTCCAAAAGCATAGTGCGTGTAACAACCTGCCCCGCATAACGCATCAAATATTCAAGTAAACGAAACTCTCGTGGTTGCAATAGAATGTTTCTATCACCTCGTTTTACCGTATGTGCTAACCGATCAAGCTCAAGATTACCTACACAGTAAACAGTTTCTGCTTCTTTAGGATTTTTCCGCCGTTGTAAAACTTCAACACGCGCAAGAAGTTCAGAAAAAGCATAAGGCTTTGTCAAATAATCATCTCCCCCTGCACGCAGCCCCGTTACACGATCATTAACTTGCCCTAAAGCAGACAGAATAAGAACCGGTGTTTCATTGCCTTTAGCGCGCAATTCAGCAATAATAGAAAGACCATCACGATGCAAAAGCATTCGGTCAACAACCATAACGTCATAATTTTCCGTGGTTGCTAAAGCGTATCCCGTATCTCCATCATAAGCAACATCAACAGAATGCCCTACTTCCAAAAATGCTTTTTCGAGATAATGCCCCGTCTCATGATCATCTTCAATAACGAGTATCTTCATAAAACGTATCTCCATTATTTTATTATGTTGTAGGACAAATGTTTAATAAATATTTGTCCTACAACTAAAGCTTTATTTTTTGAAAATTGGAAGAGCAACAAAACGATTTTGATCATTTGTTCGCACTTGTAAGAGTATAGCCTTTCGTCCTAACTGCTGAGCATTTTTGATTGTGTTAATAATATCAGAGACTCGTTTAACTGGTTTATTATTTACTGTCACAATGATATCACCAGGGCGTATCCCTTTATCTGCAGCATCTGAATCGGTATCGACATCCGTTACGACAACCCCTACACCATCATCAGAAGGCATAACAATCAAACCATAATCTTCCAATGTTTCATCTAAATCACTCTGTCCATTTGAATATTTTGAAGTCTCTTTCTTACTTTCATCTTCAGACATTGAAGCGAGTTTAACCTTTATACTCTCCTCCTTACCTGATCTCCAAATCCCTATGGTTACCATTTCTCCTGGTTTAATATTTGCAATACGTTTCGCCAGCTCACGCGCATCAGCAACTTTTTCATTATTCACTGAAATAATTACATCACCCGCTTTAATACCAGCCTTTTCTGCCGGTCCTTTTAACGGATCAGTAACCAAAGCACCTTTGGCTTCTTTCAATCCTATTGAATCGGAAATCTCCTTTGTTACCGGCTGAATCTGAACACCTAACCAACCACGTTGAACTGAACCTTTTTCAATAAGTTGTTGTACAACCTGTTTTACAGTCGCTGCTGGAATAGCAAAAGCAATCCCAACATTTCCTCCAGAAGGAGAAAAAATTGCTGTATTAACCCCAACAACCTTTCCATTAAGATCAAACGTTGGACCACCAGAGTTTCCTCTATTAACAGCAGCATCAATCTGAATAAAATCATCGTACACACCAGTGCCAATATCACGTCCACGTGCAGAAACAATACCTGCTGTCACAGTTCCACCAAGACCAAATGGATTCCCAATGGCAACAACCCAATCCCCAACACGAAGCTTTGAATCATCACCAAAATCAACATAAGAAAATTTTCTTTTATCATTCACTTTTAATACGGCAAGGTCGGTTTTTGGGTCTTTCCCAATGAGCTTTGCGTTCAATTCTGTACCATCATCAAGAACAACAGTATAACTTGTTCCATCAGAAATCACATGATCATTGGTCACAATGTAACCATCAGATGAAATAAAAAAACCCGATCCAAAAGCAACAGGACGGAGTCTCTGCGATTGGTGCGGAAATTTATTTTTAGGTTTATCAAAATCATAAAACTCTTTAAAAAATCTTTTTAAAGGATGCTGATCTGGTAATTGATCAAGCCCTGGACCACTAAAAAAGTTGCTAAAGAACCTATCTTCTTTCTTTTTATTGCTCTTTACTTGTACTGCTACAACGGCTGGTTTCACTTGAGCAACAATATCGGCAAATCCCTGTTGTTGCATTAACGAAGTAAATACAGAACTTGCATGAGCCTTTGTCATCCACAAGCTTGATGTACATCCACTAAAAAACAGTGCACTTTCCAATATCGCAGAAAAACTCACTGCGACAAATGTTTTAAAGAAAGCCTTTTTAACCATTTATTCTATGCTCCTATTCAATCATACCTTTATTTCAATTCCGATCACTTATAAAATACCAGACCTTACCGTTTTCTGTCTAAATTATTAAAGTTTTGTAAGGTTTCAGTATTCCCTAATATAATTACAATAAGATTGTCTGCTCATTGCAGATGATCTGATTTTTTTCTTTTATGTAACATTTTTTTTAATGCAATGATATTTTTGACTGTTCTTTTTCATTCACATAACGCATGATTATCCCGTTTGAAGTGGAAAAATATGATACTTATGCCAATGATAATAATGATCAAAGGCGAGAACCATAAAAACCAAGTTATTTTATTCAATGGTGGTTTCAAGAGAATAAATTCACCATATCGCTCAACAAGAAAGTCAGTGACTTGCTGATTACTATAGCCCATTTTTAGCCTTTCCCGAATTAAAAGCCGTAAATCACGTGCTAAAGCAGCATCTGAATCATCAATTGATTGATTTTGACAAACCGGACAACGTAAATGCGATGAAATATGGCGTGCTCGCGCTTCAAGAATCTTATCCTTTAAAATCTCATCCGGCTCTACTGCTATTGCTAATTGAAAAGGAAACGTTGCAATTAAAAAAAATACAATCCAAAGAATTTTTTTCATCTCAATGTCTTTTCCCAAAATTTAAAGCAAGCACTACCTTATTGTACATGCCAATGCGAAACCAATACCCCAGAAGAGAAAGACATCCCCCCATAGCCATCATGAATGCCCCTAACCAAATACATATTACATAAGGCTTCCACCATACGTGCACAACGAGACCCCGATTATCAATATGTCCCGGTACAATATATAGCTGTGATAAGCCATGATTTTTAAGACCAACTTCTGTTGTTGATGTATTTTGGCTTGAATAAAATCGCTTTGAGGCTGTTACATGACCTACAATGTTTTTATTTTCATATATTTTAAAATAAAACTCCATTGTCGAATAATTCGAACCAACACCATCATACACTGCATCAAAATGAAGCGTTTTATCCGCTATCGTCACCCTATCCCCTACGTTCATGATTAAAATACGTTCTTGCCCAAAACTTGCTACGCAAACAATACCAAATAATGTAACGCCTAATCCCATATGTGCTATTGCTGCACCAAAAGTAGACCATGGCAATCCAAGAAATCTCTTAACGCGTACTGAAAAAGCTCTCTTGCCATATCCACTCTTTCCCCATAGATCCGCTAAACTGCCTAAAAAAACAAACGCTGAAAGCCCAATCCCTAAAACTGCAAAAATATCACGCACAGATGTCGCATAGAATATTATAAAACAGACGATACCAACCAATACAAAAACAAACCACAAGCGTTCAAAAACTGCAAGAAAATCACCGCGTTTCCATGCCATCATTGTCCCAAATGGAACAAACAACAACAGCAAAACCATTAGCGGTCCACAGGTAAGGTTAAAAAAAGCAGCCCCTACAGAAATTTTTTGCCCTGTTAATATCTCAATAAAATAAGGATAAAGCGTACCAATCAATACTGTTGCTGTTATTGTTGTCAGTAACAAGTTATTTAAAACAATAAACCCTTCACGTGAAATTGGTTGAAAAAATCTTTCTGTTTTTAAAATAGGGGTACGCAAAGCAAAAAGAAGAAAAGCAGCTCCCGTAAAAAAAAATAAAAGAGCAAGAATTGCTTGCCCGCGTGCTGGATCAACAGCAAAACTATGAACAGAAACTAAAAGCCCAGAACGCACAAGAAAAGTTCCCATCAGAGAAAGGGAAAAAGTAAGCAGCGCTAAAAACAGAGTCCAACTTTTCAATATTTCTCGTTTTTCGAGAACAAGAGCAGAATGTAAAAGAGCCGTTCCTGAAAGCCACGGCATAAACGAAACATTTTCAACAGGATCCCAAAACCAATAGCCTCCCCATCCTAGCTCATAATAAGCCCAATAAGAGCCAACCATAATACCCAATGTCAAAAAACACCAAGAAAGTAAAAGCCACGGACGAATCCCACGCGCCCAAATTCTATCAACATGTCCCATAATCAATGCCGCAATGGCAAAAGAAAAACAAAGTGAAAAACCGACATAACCTAAATAAAGTAGCGGTGGATGAATTGCTAATGCGATATCTTGTAAAAGAGGATTGAGACCATTTCCCTGCAATGCTGGTGGATTTACGCGTAAAAATGGATTGGATACAAAAAGAATAAATAAAAGAAAAGCAGTTGTAATCCAACTTTGGCAAATTAAAACAAGCGTCTTAAAATCTTCTGGCAAATGTTGGCTAAAAAAAGCCATCAATGCGCTAAAAAAAGCAAGACTTAAAACCCATAACAACATAGAGCCTTCGTGGTTGCCCCAAACACCTGTAATTTTATAGAGCATCGGTTTTTCTGAATGAGAATTCTCAACAACGTTCAAAACAGAAAAATCAGATACAACATAAGCATAAATTATCACTAAAAAAGATAAAAGCAGTAATGTAAAAGTAATATATGTTAGAGGAACAACTGTTTGCATTAACAAACGCTCTCTCCACCAAAAACCTAAAGCAGGTAAAAATGCCCCTAATAAGCTTACTGAAAATGCTGCAGCTAAAAAAATATGACCCAGTTCGACAAGCACAATCGAATTATTTCTCCATAATGTAATGTTTTTTCAAACGATCAGCTGTTTCTTTAGGCATATAAGTTTCATCATGTTTTGCTAAAATACGCATCCCTATAAAAAAGCCCTGTTTATCGAAATGCCCTTCTACGATCACCCCCTGACCTTCACGAAAAAGATCCGGTAAGGCACCATTGAAAACTACTTTTTCATGTTTTTTGTTATCCGTTACAAAAAAAACAACGCCTCTCTCTCCAACATATTGAACAGTTCCCTTTTCAACAAAGCCACCCAAACGCAAAGGGCGCTCCGTTAAAATATCTTCTCTTGTAATTTCAGAGGGCATTCTAAAAAAACTGACCGCATGACGCATTGCATACACTATGAGACTTGCTGCAATTGTCATAACCAAACAACATAATAATATGATCAGTAAGCGCTTTTTTTTTCGCTGCTCTAAAATAACCTTCCATGAGGCAGAATTCTTTAAAGATTGACTGTTCATAGACACTCTGCGAAAAAATTTTAAATACGTTATAATTAAGTATCAATATTTTATTTTTTAAGAGCTTTGCACATCTTCTACATAGGTGCAAGATTTCTTTTCTTTGTATGCTTACTCGATAAATCACGTAACTGAATCATCATTTTTTTAACACGTGATTGTCCTGAAAAATTTTCAGGCATTGTATCAAGAAAGCTTTGTAAAAATTGCACTGCCTGTGCAGTTTTTCCTGCTTGATGCAATGCATCGGCTAACAATAAACGTGGATAAAAATCTGTTGGCGCTAAATCTGCTGCTTTTTGAAAAGCATTTTGCGCTTCTTGCGTTATCACTCCCCCTTCATAACCAACCAATGCTAAACCGTATCCTACAAGCCTTGGAGCTGTTTCTCCATTCAAACGAAGTGCATCTAAATAAGTATTCACTGCTTCTTGAAAAAGGCTTTCTTCGAGATACCCTACCGCTAACGCATCTGCTAGCTTGCCATCATGAGGTGCACGGAAAAAAAGCACTTGTAAACGAATAAGCTTTTCTTGCTTACTAAGAGTTTGAGGATCCTTATCCATTAATTCGCTAAAAAAATAACTTTTCACTTCTGGATTGCCTGTCAGCCCATAAATATTCCATGTCATAAGGAGAACAAACAAGATACTTAAAGCCTTAAGAATATTTCTTTTTTTATAATGCATATAAAGCTTGTTAAACTCAATCATACGCTTATGGCTTCTATAACC
Organism: Bartonella sp. AP72JLCBS; assembly: GCF_042195705.1. Lineage (NCBI taxonomy): Bacteria > Pseudomonadati > Pseudomonadota > Alphaproteobacteria > Hyphomicrobiales > Bartonellaceae > Bartonella > Bartonella sp. AP72JLCBS. Next base: position 207,698 of record NZ_JBHIOU010000003.1, read on the forward strand.
ATCCACGGTTTGAACTTTCCATTCTTTTTTTATCTCATCATCAAAACGTAGTGAAAGAAAAAGAACACTTGCCAGAAAAATCAGAAAAAATGCTGCAAAAATCAATAAGAGCATATCGTTTTTTTCCAATACGAACAGAGAATAACTCGCTTACATTTTATCCTCTTCATGAGAAAAGTGATGTGAATCAATAAAAATTCATTTTTTCATGGAGAATATTATAAAATCTATTATATATATCAATTAAACAAAGAAACTAAAAACAATGTTTCCCTACTCTTTGATGTATTATCTGAAAATACTGCTTTACAAACTTTATAGACATTTCTTGCTTAAGGAGAAAATATGTTATTCTCCCATCTTAGGTAATAAAACTTTTGCATACAACCCACCCAAATCAGAACGGGATAAAAAGAGATTCCCACCATATTCACTGACCATATCTGAAACAATTGCTAACCCTAAGCCTGATCCTAGTTTACTTTCATTAAACCGCCGCCCCCTTTTTAATGCTTCATCAATTTTGTCTTCTGTTAAACCAGGACCATCATCTTCTACAAAGATACTAAAATATTCTGTTTCTTCAGCATTTTCTTCTAAACAACAAGAGATCAAAACCTTTGCGCGAGACCACTGAGTAGCATTTTCAATCAAATTCCCTATAATTTCTTCTAAATCTTCCTTCTCTCCAGAAAAAACAATATCATCAACATCCATAATAAATTGAATTTGTTTTTCAGGATTAAGCTTTTTCATAACCCGCACCAAGCGTTCAAGCACACTGCGAACAGACGTATGATAGACAACACTATCGCATTGTGCTGCAATCCGCGCACGCTGAAGATAATGATTGATTTGAGCTTGCATTATTTGCGTTTGCTCTCTCAACAAACTAGCCTTTTCTCCGCGCATCTTATCTGTCTCATTCATAATCACGGATAGAGGCGTCTTCAATGAATGCGCGAGATTACCAACCTGTGTGCGAAATCGCTCGATAATACGCTGATTATTATTAATGAGAGCATTCATCTCTTGTACAAGCGGCATCACTTCGCTTACTAAATCCGTATTCACATAATGAACTCTTCCTTCGCGAATATCATTCAATGCACGTCGAATAAGCTTCAACGGTTGAAAACTAAAGAAAATAATAGCAATATTAATAAGAACACTCCCGATACCGAAACTCCAAAGAAAAATTTGCAAAGTTCGCGTAAATTCCTTTACCTGGGCATGAGCTTCATCGATATTCCCAACAAGCCGAAAACGTGCAATATGATTTTTATTATCAAGAACAACATCACTCTCAATCACTTGTAGCTTTTGACCATTGTTCCCCGTTATCCGATAAGAGCGAAAGAATTTATTGTCAAAAGGTATATCAACATCACTTGGTGTAAATATCTCGCCTGTTCCCAATGAGGGAGATGTCAATCTTCCTTTTAAATTATGGGATATCGCAACAACTTCCCAATACCATCCTGTTGTTGGATCAGAATAACGAATATCATCAATCCCAGCCCCTCCTATCAAAGTACCTTCCGATGACACCGTCACTGTTGCAATAAGACTGTAGAGTTGAGCAGAAAGGATACGCTCTAGGCTTTGTTCAGTCGAACGCTTATAAAATAAAATACTTACTGCAGAAATCGATAAAAGAGAAATAACAACCCATAATGTTGATAAGATCATAACACGTAAACTGAGAGATCGAGTAATTACAAAAAAGAACCTCCTATACCAATTATTCTCTTCAAAAACATTCATTAATCACCTCGCGTTCTCACGCGATATCCCATTCCTCGAATAGTTTCAATCAAATTCACTCCAAGCTTTTTCCGTAACCGACCTACAAAGACTTCCACCGTATTCGAATCCTTATCAAAATCCTGATCATAAAGATGTTCAGTAAGCTCTGTTCTTGAAATGACCCTGTCACAATGATGCATGAGATACGAAAGCAGTCTGAATTCATAAGATGTTAGTTTAATCAATTGACCATCCACAAAAACACGAGACGTCTTTGTATCCAACAAAACATTTCCGCAACATAATGCACTTGTCGCATGTCCCGTAGTGCGACGAATTAATGCTCGCAAGCGCGCTATCACTTCCTCCAAATGAAATGGCTTCACAACATAATCGTCAGCTCCAGCATCAATACCTTGCACCTTATCAGACCAACGGTCTCGCGCCGTTAGCATTAAAACAGGCATGGAGAGCCCTTCTTGACGCCACTTTTCAACAACACTAATACCATCAATCTGCGGTAAACCTATATCAAGTATCACCGCGTCGTAAGACTCTGTGCTCCCTAAAAAATAAGCCTCTTCACCATCGAAAGCACTATCGGAAACATATCCTGCACGTCTTACAGCTTCTGCTAATTGATGGTGAAGATTCCGATCATCTTCAACGATTAAGATACGCATCACAACACCATCTGCCAAAAACTAATCAGCAGGAACAAAAAATTCAACACGACGTAACTTTTCACCATTACGGGCTGGTACAACAACCACAATTGCACACATGTCCTTTCCATCCTGAACAACCGGTTTTGAACGGACGAGAACCCCGCTCTCTTGTGCGGCAGCCTTCTTACCTACTTCAGCACACCCAGAAGCTAGAACAGAATCTGCTTCTAAAAAAGCTGCTATTATTACGAACAAGAATTTTTTTTTCATCATAAATATTTCAATAACCCATCTCTTCTCTTCCTTGATAAAGGATAAAAGAAATAATGGTTTTTTTTAGTCGATTAAAAAATCACAAATGAAAACAATTTATCCTCTATCTTACAGAAGAACATATTAACATTACTCCAAATTTTTAAAAAATCAAAAAAATATTTTTAATAATGAGAATAAAATTTATTCAATAAAATAATAAAATAATAAAATATTAATATACTATCTTACAAAAAATGCATAATTCTAAAACAAATTCTTTCTCTGTTAGCACTATAGAAAAAAAATACTTCTACTCCATATAATTATTGTAGATTTGTTTGGTTGTATTGCTTTGCCATAGGCTCTCTTTAAATGTTTGATTTTTTTAAAAAAAAGAAAGGGCAACACCGTAAGCCATTTCATAGTCCTGCTCTCATTGAATTAGACGCACGATTAGACACAGCGCTTTATCACATTCGTTCTGCTAACAGTTTTTTCTGGAAAAAGGCAAAAATCGTCTCACAAAATTTTCATCTTCAAGGATGGAAACGTTTTATCGTTGAAGTTCTCGATGAAATACTGACATTAGGGTTGATGGGATTTACTCTTTTCACTATTTTGGGCATTTCTGTTTTTGAACTGACCAAAACAGATTGGTCTTCTCCTAAAAACTTTTCCATTCTTTTTCTAGATCGCTATGGAAATTCCATTGGGCACCGTGGTGCACTGCCGGCAATCTCTATCCCCGTTGAAGAAATGCCTGACACTGTCATTAAAGCGGTTCTCGCTACAGAAGACCGTCGTTTTTTTGATCATTGGGGCATTGATTTTCAAGGACTTACACGGGCAATTTCACAAAATATGCAAGCTAAAGGTGTGGTGCAAGGTGGTTCAACTCTCACACAACAATTGGCTAAAAATTTATTTTTAACAAACGAAAGAACCATAACACGTAAAATCAAAGAAGCTTATCTTGCTCTTTGGCTAGAAGCAAATTTTAGCAAAAAGCAGATTTTACAACTTTACCTTGACCGAGCCTATATGGGAGGAAACAATTTTGGTATTGCCGCAGCGGCAAAATTTTATTTTGGAAAAAACATACGTCATGTCTCTTTAAGTGAATCTGCTATGTTAGCAGGACTCTTTAAAGCTCCAACAAAATATGCTCCTCATAGTCATCTCTTTGCAGCTCAAACACGTGCCAATATCGTCCTTTCTAATCTTGTTAATAGTGGCTTTATGACGAAGAGCCAAATTATCAATGCGCATCGCCACCCTGCTAAGGCACTTCCCCAAAGAGAAAATAATCAGCCAGATTATTTTCTTGATTGGGCATTCGAGGAAGTCAAAAAAATGCGTAATCAACTTCCAAGCCATAGTTTAATTATTCAAACGACCCTTGATCCGAATATTCAAAAAGCAGCAGAAGAATCAATCGCATATCATTTACATCAATATGGTCAACAATATCGCGTAACCCAAGCTGCCACCGTTATACTCGATAATAACGGTGCCGTATGCGCAATTGTTGGAGGACAAGATTATAAAAAGAGCCAATTTAACAGAGCAACACAAGGCGGACGGCAAACTGGTTCTTCATTCAAACCTTATGTTTACGCAACCGCACTGGAACACGGACTGTCTCCCTCGACAATCGTTTTAGATGCTCCTATCAATTGGGGAGGTTGGACACCAAAAAATAATTCTGGTCGTTATTTGGGAAAAATTGATTTAGCAACAGCTTTAGCTTTTTCTATTAATACAGTCCCTGTGTATCTCACCTATCAATATCTTAACCGTGATACCCAACCCATCATAGATCTCATCAAGAATATGGGGATTAACGCGCATATTTTATCACACAAAACAATGGTTCTTGGTACTTCCAACATGACCCCCATGGATCAAGCAACTGGCTTTAATGTCTTTGCCAATGGCGGGATAGCTGGTAATCGTCATGGGTTCACGCAAATCAGAACAATCGATGGGCATGTGGTATGGGATTTCGAACATAACGGAAAAAAACTACACCGAGTTCTGAGTGAACAATCAACAGCTTATATGAACCAAATGATGGTGGGTGTCACGACACGAGGATCTGGTAAGCGTGCTGCTCTACCCATGACTCTCGTCGCTGGGAAAACTGGAACATCACAATCTTATCGTGATGCTTGGTTTGTTGGCTTTACAGGCAATTATACAGGAGCGGTATGGATGGGAAATGATAACTTTTCACCGATGAATCGTGCTTTTGGGGGTGGCGTTCCTGCCATGATATGGCATCGCATCATGCTTGCTGCACATCAAAATATCATGCTCAAACAGCTCTATGGTGTTAAAGATTCTCTCCTTCCTTATCAGCCCCCAGTACTTTCTTCCCATGCAGATTCTGAAGTTCCTCCTCCAATACCCTCTACGCTTTCTCCTGAAACATTAAATATCGTGCGATTGATTAACAAAGATCTGAAAAAAACATCTGCAATTTCTTTGAAAATGAAAACAACTGGAGATTCAACATTTTGAATTCAAGATATTCACTGATGTTTTTTAATATCACCATTTTCTTTTTTATCTTCGCTTTTTCCATTTTATGTGGAACACTGAGTGTCGATTATGTGCTCAATTCCTTTCCTCATTTTGGACTCTTTAGAATTGGAAAATGGAGTGCTTATCCACAAATGGGAACAGCCAATATGGATCCTTATACCCGCGCCCGCACCGCTAAACAAGGCATTGTTTCACTCGGACGAACTGAAGGTATTCAATTCCAGATTTGGCAAGATAACCAAGGGCGTCCACTCCACCCCCACTGTCATTATTTACTCAAAGGCACCATCCCTGAAACCCGTCTTTTTACCCTTTATACAGCTGACAAATCCCTAAAACCCTATACTTCATCCAAAGAAATACCTTTTGAACTCCACACGAACGCTATTATTTATGAGCATGATGGCTCATTGCGCATTAATATTTCACCCACAGCGCAAACCGGCAATTGGCTTGCAACAGTTAGTCAAAAAGAATTCGGGCTTATTCTTACCTTATACGATACCTCAATCATCTCTGCAACGGCATTACAAAAGCTTACAATGCCATCAATAGAACAAATTCCATCAGGACAAATAAATTGTGACTAGATTTATTTATACCGCACTTCTTGCAATCATTGGCGCTATTATCGTTCATATTTGCGTTCTCTTTCTCATCCCCTATTGGGCACAAAATAATATATGGACAGCACTAAAAAAATCCGGAGCCCCTTATCAATTTGTTGATTTTACGCCCAATAATCCTATTCAGCAATCTGCTGATCCACTCTTTCTTCTTAAAGTCTGCAGATTTAATCTTGAAAATGGACCTGTTCATTTAAAAGCTTTGAAAACACGCCAATTTTGGTCACTAGCAGCCTACACACACGACGGAATTATTTTCTATAGCCTTAATGACCGAACCGCCCCTGATGCGACACTCGATCTTATTATTGGAAAACCAATACAAATCATAGAACTCAAAAAATCAAAACCTAAAAAAAATGCCAATTCAGTTTTGGTTGCTAAAAATTTGAATGAAGGGTTTGTTATTTTACGTATTTTTGTCCCTTCTTCCCTTGCAAAAAAAGAAAGTGAAGCTTTTCTTTCATCTGCAACCTGCCGCATATTTTATGAATAAAAACGGACTAAACTCTCATTTGTACAACACCTTCCTTTCTATAAAATACATGAAGCCTATCAAAATGGTTATCTTTTTTCTCTATTAATCAAATATTCGAATTCAGATTTATCTGATTGTAGATCCCTAAATTTTTTATTGAGATAGAATGAAATCTCTATTGCACATCATCATATCCTATTTGATACGCATTATCTGACAGAAAAAACTCCCCGCAATCAGAAGAGAAAAATCAAGAGTAAAGCTCTAAAAAAATATGCTGCTAACAATTGTAAAACTTGTTATTTGAGTTTACTTCTTTTTATTTACAAACATTCCCATAAAGTTCGCATCAATAACATGATAAACTATAGAAGAAATACTGATTACCTTCAATGAAGTGCTAAAATAACCGCTGGAAACTTATAAGACATTATGCATCCTTGACCTCAAAAATAAGTGCTTTATTTTTGTTTTATGAGCATAAGCTTTTTGTAAGATATGCACTCTGAAAAAACTTGGCTTATAGTTTACAATTGAGGGGAAAAACTTCATGAAGAAGAGATATGTTCGGTTCATTTCAAGAGCAGCAGTATGGTCCCCTCGATTTGGTGGATTGTCGTTCTTTGTTTTATTATTTTCATTCATTTTACAACGTTTTTCCGTCATTAACGTAACTGATTTTATAATTTTGATAGGTATCTCTACTGGCTGTGTGATTATTTCTCTTTTTCTTGCTGTAAAAGCACTTTACAGCTTATGGGTCTATGGAGCCCTAGGAGGAATGAAAGCTTTAAAAGGAATCATTTATTCACTCATAACTGCTACACCATTGATGTTATTTTTTGGACTTTGGTTTACCTTACCGGATCTTTACGATATTTCTACCGACACACAAAGCCCGCCAGCTTTTTTTCGCACAATACGTCCCAGCGATGCTTTACCGCTCAAAATTGTTTTGACTGAACAAGCAACATTACAGATGTCACAATGGCCAGAAATATCGGGGCGCCGTTATGATGGCTCACCTGATCGTATTCGCGAATCCGTTCTCAATGTTTTAGCAGCCTATGATTGGCCTGTTGTGGCTCAAAGAAAGTTTAAAGGTGAAGAGAATGAATTGTATATTGAAACAATGGCAAAAACTTTTTACCTTGGCTTTATTTCGGACATTGTCATTCGTTTAACTGATGAAGGGGATACAACTTTTGTTGATATGCGTTCTGCTTCGCGTTATTTGCCAAGAGATTTAGGAACGAATGCTGCTTTTATTATCGATTTTATGGATGCACTTGATACAGAAATCGCCTCACTTCCTCTTTCTGAAGATAATGAGTAGAGGTTAGAAGTATAGTAAGTTACATTTACTAAATGAGCTTATTTCAAAAATAAATTTTGAGACGTGCGGAAACGCACAAAACAGTTATCGTCTCTCGACGGCCATAAGCATTACTGACAAGTTCTTTAAACACCCAAAAGCAACTTATAGCCTCTTTTTAGCCATTACACGTAGATAAAACATCTGAATTCAAATTCTAAACTTAAATACCATACTTGATTTACGCATATTTTTTATGCTCAGAAATCTTATATAAGGGTAGGCAAGAAGACTTTCTCTAATAAGGAAATTAAGCATTTCGTACAGGCTTATTTTTCCAATGAAAATAGAAAAATACACCCTCATCAAGAAAGATGAAATACATTTATCATAAAATATGATGCATATGTAATATAGTTACAGAAAAAATCAACAATAAAATACACCTAAATTCATCTATATTTTAAAATAAATTATTATTGCAATTTCATAAAAATTTATAATTACAAATAATAGAAACTTATTTAAATGAAAATCATTTTTTATAAAACATAATTTAAATATAAATGCTAATATCTAATATATTTAAACGCAACATAAATAAAACAAAACGTCAAAAATAACAAAAAGAACCACCCAAATGTCTTAATCGCTTCCTTTATACTATTTTTCCAACTGTCACCACTGTATCTATAAATTAATAAAAATGAAAATATAAAAACAAATACTGAAAATAAAATATCAAAAACATTATTATATAAAGATAATAAATAATCATTTTTCATATAAATAACGTATACAAATAAAAAATGTTATAGAAAGTAATATAATAAATATAATGAACAAAAATGTGCTTAATAACATTTTTTTCACAATTTCTTTGTTACTATAACCTTTAAATTTATACCGTAAAAACATTGCATAGAAAAATATAAATAAAGCACATGTATAAGATAATAATTCTGCAATAATACGAATAATATCACTCATAAAAAAATCCAAATTAAATATATATAAAAACAATAAACATTAACATATATTAATTCATACAAAAATTAATAAATTAAAATAATATAAAAAAATAATTTATTATTATTTAATTATCTTTTTCATTAAATACTTTATATACATAATACAATTTAAATAAATATACTTAAACAAAAAAATGCAAAAAACAATTCATAAAATATATTAAAAATATAGATAACAAATAAAATTTCCAAATTAATCTATAATTATAAATTAATAATGAATAATCATTGTTCATAGAAATAACGTATATAAATAAAAAATGTTATAAAAAATAATATAACGAACAAAAATATTCTTAACAAAATTTTTTTCCAAATTTCTTTTTTACTATAACCTTTAGATTTATAATATGAAAACAATGTATAGAAAAATATAACTAAAGCACCTATAGAAAATAATAATTCTACAATAATACTAATAAGCTCATTCATAAAAAAAATCCAAATTAAATATCTATTGTCTTAAACAAAAATATCCCTGAAATCAATTACCATAGCTTTAAAGTGTGTTTACGGTATTACTGATCTCAGAAATATCTTTATCATTATTTTCTAAATAAATTAGAAACAGTGTTCTTCCACTTTATGGATAGCATTGATTGTACTTATCTATCAAACCGTTAGCAGTTCCTCCTAATCCGCCTCCTACTGCTCTAGGTAGACCAGCTACTGCACCAGCCCCTCCTCCTAATACGGCTCCCACGAGACCGTCTGTGCCTACTGTTGAGCATAAGAGCCTGCGCTACAATCATCTTCTTCTGGAAAAGCCAACTGTTTGGATGTGAGTTACTACTTTAATCATTTGATAAGCATGCTATTTAGCAAAAAATCAAATATAATTTGTAAAAATATATAACTCATAATAAATAATAAAATAATGATAATAACGTAATTCTATATTATTTTAAAATTCCTATATATTTAACTAATAAAATTCCAAAATAATATAATATAAAAAACGTAATTGTTGATAATATTTTCCTTTTTATACTCCAGTTCTTACCTTTAGATCTATTGTAAAAAAAATTGAAAATCCATATATAAACGTTACCAATAAGGCGCCAGTAAAATTATTCATAACAAAAAAATCCAAAATAAAATATCTATTGTCTTAAACAAAAATATTCCTGAAATCAGTTTAGCCATAGCTTTAAAGTATGTTTATAATATCACTGATCTCAGAAATATCTTTATTGTTATTTTCTAAATAAATTAGAAACAGTGTTCTTCCACTTTACGGATGGCATTCATTGTACTTATCTATTAAACCTGTAGCAGCTCCTAATAATCCGCCTCCTACTACTCTAGGTAGACCAGCTACTGCACCCAGCCCCCCCTCCTAATAAGGCTCCCACGAGACCGCCTGTGCCTACTGTTTGAGCATAAGAGCCTGCGCTACAACCATCTTATTCTGGAAAAAGCCAACTTTTGGGATGTGAGTTACTACTTTAATCATCTGATGATGCATGCTATTTAGCAAAAAAATCAAATATAATTTGTAAAATGTATAAATTATGATAAATAATAAAATGCTGATAATAACGTAATTCTATATTATTTTAAAATTCCCGTATATTCAATTAATAAATTTGCAGCATAATATAGTATAAAAAACCTAATTGTTGATAATATTTCCATTTTTATACTCCAGTTCTTACCTTTAAATCTATTGTAAGAAAACATTAAAAATCCATATATAAACGTTGCCAATAAGGAGCCAGTAAAAGTATGCATAACAAAAAATCCAGACTGAAATTTCATCTACTTTATGAATGATTTAAGAGAGAGCAATAGATTATAATTCAAATAATTATAATTTTATATATAAGCAATCTTTATAAAATTCCCATATATTTAACTAATAAATTTCCAGCATAATATAATATAAAAAACATAATTGTTGATAATATTGTCCTTTTTATACTCCAGTTCTTACCTTTAAATCTATTGTAAAAAAACATGCAAAATCCAAATCCAATTGCTGTTACTAAGGAGCCAGTAAAAGTATTCATAACAAAAAATCCAAAATAAAATATCTATTATCACACACAAAAATATCCCTGAAATCAGTTTAGCCGTAGCTTTAAAGTATGTTTACAATATCACTGATCTCAGAAATATCTTACTAGCTATTTTCTAAATAAATTAGAAACAGTGTCCCTCCACTTTACGGATGACATTGATTGTACTTATCTATAAAACCACTAATAGCTCCTCCTAATCCGCCTGCTACTGCTGTTTCCGGACCACCTAATAAACCAATTAATGCTCCTGCGCCTCCCTTTATGGCCGCTGTTTCGACATAATCGCTTACTTCACAACTTGGATTCGGATGGCATTCATTGTACTTATCTATAAAACCGTCAGCCGCTCCTCCTAATCCGCCTATTGCTGCCCCTTCCGGACCAAATAATGCACCAGATGCTAGTCCTATGCCTCCGTGTATGGCAGCTGCTTCAACATAATCGCTTGTTTCACAACTTGGTGCCGTATAGCATGCATTGTATTTATCTACCACAGCGTCACCAGCTCCTGCTAGTCCACCTCCTATTGCTCCATTGACAAAGCCAGAACCGACACCTCCCGGTCCAGAAAAAAGACCTCCAACTGCACCAGCAATACCTCCTATTACGTCTCCTATGATGCCGCCTGCACCTGTTGGCTATTACGCGGGTGTAAAAACATGATGGCATCAAGAGCAGGGACATCAATCCCTTCAGACAGACACCGAACAT
>NZ_JBHIOU010000004.1:0-77307 GCF_042195705.1 Bartonella sp. AP72JLCBS
CTCACAAATGAAACGCGTGTAATTAATAATCATACCCTTTATCGCATTAAAGCATTAAAAGACTTTGCTGATGTTAAAGCAGGTACTTTAGGGGGCTTTATTGAAAAGGAAGATAACCTTTCTCATGATGGCAATTGCTGGGTTTATGATAATGCTTGTGTTGTAAAATCTGGTCGTGTTTATGAAAATGCAAGGGTATATGGCAATGCTGCCATTGGTGGTTTTGTTTATAGCAATGCGCATGTATATGATAAAACCCGCGTGTATTTTGGAGCTCATGTTTATGATAATGCGCATCTTTCTGATAAGGTGTGGGTTTATCAATATGCAAGGGTTTATGGGAATGCAAAATTAACAGGAAGTGCACGCATTTATAGCAAAGCTGAGGTTTATGATCATGCTGTTGTAAGTAGCTCTTCAAAAATTTATGGCAAGGTTTATGGCAATGCTAGCGTGGATGGGTATGTTAAGGTCTATGGTTCTGTTTATGGGAATGCAAAAGTGACTGGTTATCACACCATTAGAGGTTTGGTACATGGCAATGCAAGGTTAAAAAGAGATGGTTATTCATATGTCAAACAAAACTTTTATTATGCATATGGAATTCCTGAAGATTGTGAAATTTATGAAAACGATACCGTTGTAAAGATTATTGAAAATAACGCTGCGTAAAGACGCGCGGGCGCGGCGGGGGCGCCCCTCTTTCAAATTTTCCCATTCCAAATTTTATCAAATGTTTATCACATTAAATTGTGAGGGTATCTCTATGTGCAAAAAATACGAATTAACCAGTGAAATCAAAAAAATCAAACATGCTCTTACTCGAAATATTATAAATCTTTATCGCATTAAAGCTTTAAAAGATTTTGATGATGTACAGGCGGGGTCTTTAGGCGGCTTTATTGAAAAGGAAGTTAACCTATCCCATGATGGTAATTGCTGGGTCTATGATGAGGCTTGTGTCTATGGTCATGCAAGAGTGTATGATGATGCAAAAATACGGCATTATTCGCAAGTCTGTGGTCAAGTTTATGGCAATGCTGAGGTCTATGGAAAAGCTTTTATCTCTCAATATGCTAAAGTTTATGACCATGCTTTTGTCTATGGCAATGCTCATGTTTATGGCAATATTTATGGTAATGCTCATGTGAATGGTAGTGCCCGCATTCTTGCTGATGCTCATATTTATGATCATGCGCATGTTTCTTATGATGCTACGGTTTTTAGTTATGCACGCGTTTATGGTCATGCCAAGGTTTCTGGCTTGGCTTGTATTTATAGCCATGCAAAAATTTATAATTATGCTGTTATTAATGGTCGTGCAAAGATTTATGGCAAGGTTTATGGGAATGCTTGTGTGAGTGGCTCTTGTGAGATTTATGGCTCTGTTTATGGCAATGCTAAAATCTCATATTGTGCAACGATCTGGGGGCGTGCTTATGGCAATGCAAAAATCAATAAAAAAAGCAAAGTAAGGTTGGTTCCAAAAAATTGTGAGGTGTATGAAAGGGATAATGTTGTCAATATAACTGATAAAACAGAATAAAAAGAGACATGGGGGTGCCTTCTTGATGGCTATAAACGCATTATAAGATAATTGCTTAATATACATATCATAAAAGAGAGCATTCATAAAAGAAAGCCGTGTCAAGTGATATGACGCGGCTTTCAAATAACGATTATAATGATAGAAAAATAATCATCCACAATGGAGTAATGAATGCATATATACAAAACGTATTATATTGCAAGCGCTCTATTGAGATATGAAAACTTATCAAAAGGAATGTAAATGATGCGTATGATCTTTAATCACTCTTTTGAATGGGAGAGCCTATAAATGCTTTTTGTCGCCATTAAATATATCAATCATAATGTCTTTATCTTAAAGAGATTTATTTAAAACAAAGCCCATGATCAAAATGCTTCTTTTAAAACGTTTCAATATACTAAGCTCAAAATCGAGCTGAGTGAATTCAAATAACGCATTCTATAAAATCAAAACGCTTGTTAGCTTTAACAAAACTCGTTTTTTACATTTACGAGTATTGGTTTTCAAAACAATCTCTCATAAGACAAATAAATAACCGCTTTTATCAAACGAAAGGCTTTAAAAACTGTTATTAAACATCAGTTTCAAACGTTTCTTATAAAAATCTCATTTTATTTTCAAACGTTTAAATGTTCATTTAGAGAGGTTCTCATAAGCATCTTTTTATTTTGTACTCAAACATAACTTCTTTGCAAATTAATTGCTCTATATTTGGCTAGCAAACTTTAAACATTATAGCTCTTATCTAAAAATTTAGAAAAATCCCATGCCTTGTGATGTTATAACAATTTTGAATTTTACCTGCTTATCTTTGTCTTAATAGCTGCCCCCAAATTTGGAAAGAGCTCATTTGGTTTCGTATTTTTAAACTATAACTTTTAAAACGTTTTTAGTACCAAATCTAAAGTAGATAGTTATTCTACTGCCATGGCATTATTTGCCTCCATTTTTTTATGGAAGCGAATAGTTCCGTTCTTCAAAACTAGCCTGCAATCTATTCATTAAAAGGCTTTTGATTTCATAAGATATAAAAGACCTCTTTACCGTTTTTTAAACTTTTAGACAGCGTTTTAAAAGCGATCTTGTCCTTAATCCTTTTATGCAATCTTTAAAATGTTCGCTGTTATGATGATGCTGTTATGACAGCTCTCTATTTTACGCTTCTAATTTTGAGAACTGTAATTTTATGTTTTTATCATGTGATTAACAATCCAATCTTTAAAACAAGATGGGATCTTTAAACGTATGCGATTTGTGCTGTGATAAAAACGTATCATAAAATTTATGAACTGTTATGAATGATAACTGCTTTTCATTTCATATGAACGTTTACATGCGTTATAATATTTACATTATGATTTGCTTTTTATGGTCTATTCATACATGGCAATCTTATATAAAAAATGGTCAAATGAATCATGCATAAAAAGATGGATTCTTGAGTGGATTCATATAAAATAATTGCACACAAACTATTGACTTTATTGTATTTTTTGATATGATACCGAATTCACTTGGATGAAGCATTTATGAAGCGAAACATGAATGGAAAAAGTTTAGCATTATTTGCTGCTCTATTTTAGAAAACGCTTTGTTCATTAAGTGGAGTGTACCACTAGAGGTGAACGTTTTATAGGGCACCCCATCATGTGAGATATGGTAGGCATATAAGCCTTCTTGAGGCATTAAATGTTTTGAGAATGCATGATGAATATTTTAAATCTTTCTTGTCGAGTCTTATGGAAGTAAATCCTATTAAGGAGAAATTAAATAGAACCCGTTAGAATGAGATTGCTTGCAGACTGAATTTTGTTAAAAATTCTCGTCTTCTGAGATGTGAAGAGGAGGACAAATGAAATATACTGCGCGACGATTCTTAAGATTTAACCTAAAAAGAGGCGGGGGAAGTGAATAGTATATCTGCTAACAAACAAAAGAACAAAAAAGAAGGTTGATGCCAAAAACAGCTTAAACCTCCGTTCTTCCAAAAAAATGAACTGGTATCGAGATAGTTGAGCAGTTTAAGAGGTTTCGTTTAGTCTTTTTAAGATTTTCGGAAAAGAGGTTATGAGGATTTCTCACTTTTAGTTTTGCAGAAGGTGGTGCAAATTATAGGTGTTTAGGTTTATGCAAATAAATTATGATCGTGCTCAAGTTTTAAAATGTGACCTAAGACACAGCCATTTTCTGTTCCTTTATGCGAGTAACTTAGCTTTCTTTAGAATATTTTGTTTAAGGCATCGCTTTTTTCTGCCTTATCTCATGATTTTGGAGCTGAAGGATAAACAAGCCATTTGAGTTTCTAGGGTAAGGATGCCGTCAGATACTCGGTAGGGGGCGTGATCTTAAGAACTAATATCATGAGATGCGGGTTTGATTTCATGAGTTTGGTGAGGAAGACAAAAAGTTTGAGAGGCGGATAGCTTTTTATTTTGAATGATGTATGAATGAAAGGGGCTTTCATTTATTGAAAAAGAATAAGCTCATATTCAGCAGATGTGAGATGAAGTAAGAGAACATCGTAATACCAAGCTGCAATTATGCTGCTAAAGAACATAATGGCCGCTAGTGATGAGCAATGGTATGTCTAGTTGGTATGGTATTCTTCCTCCTGCTACAAGTTCGATACGGAGCGCCATTGTGTTGCACATTAACACTCTTGTTTTAAAGAAACATTTCTCAAGGTATCCAAGCCTATTTTGCGACGCTGTTCATGGTAAATCTATTGAGCACCTCCATCTTTACGCTTATGAAGTAATAAGCCGGCACCATCATTATATTTGCCAGCTCGTGGGTGTTGCTGATAGACCTTGCATTAAGACGGTTCATAAGAGCCATTTTTAGTCATTTCTTGTACAGTTTTTCTCCACACACTCATCCCGCTTGTGATGTGCAAGCGGGTGGTTTTGATTGATTCAAGATAAACAGATTTGAAATGAGAAAATCTTACGTTATTCAGAGTTCTAATTTAATATGAATGACGCTATATTATCATTATAAATCAATATATTGTACATATAAAAAAGAATTCTAAAACCACCCGCTATAAAGTATAAGAAGCGAATAATTAATCTACGAAAGAACAAAAGACAAAAAAATATTCAAAAATCAATATTTTGAATATCACAACTAATATTTTGCGTATTTATAGTGAAATTATATGCATGATCGTTCGTAAAATGCGCTGTTTTGTGTGTGGAGTTTCTTCCTTGGTATCTTGTGTGTTCGCAGGTGTCCTATCCATTTCCTCCTCTCATTCTTAAGCTAAATCCTAAAATTATTGCGCACTTTATTGTGTATTCTTAACAAAAGGCAAAAAATATTTTCAAAATCATCACGCCTTACCGTTTATTTCCATAGGGATATAGACATCAATAAATGCATCATATGATTTGGGGGATACTCAAAAAGATCAAAAGATTCTCTCTTGTTGATTTAATTAAGCATAGAAGAAATATCTTAAAATCAAGCAATTTTAAGCTTTTTTTAAGTTTTTTGGGTAGAACAAGAGGCATTAATGAATAGGTCTAGATTCGATAATTGAAGATGTTTTTAATAGAGAGAAAAGCATGACGCTGCAATCGCTTTTACAGAGCTATCGTGATGAAGCGCGTACCGAACGAGATAAAGGTACATATTTTGAGCGTTTTGCTCTTGCTTATCTGACACATGATCCTCTTCAGTCTGGGTGTTATGAGAAGGTTCAAACCTTTAAAGATTGGGCTCATGAAAATGCTTGGAATGGTCATGATACTGGTATCGATCTTGTGGCAAAGATTCGTGATGGAGGGGGTTTTGCGGCAATACAATGTAAATTTTATGATGCAGCCTATCGAATTAAAAAAGCAGATATTGATAGTTTTATTTCGGCATCAGGGAAAGCTCCATTCAAGCGGCGTGTTATTATAGATAGTACTGAAAGTACTTGGAGTGATAACGCTGAAACAATGATACGGGGGCAGGATATTCCTGTTATACGGATTAATCTTTCCGATATACAACAAAGTCCGATCCGTTGGGAAACTTTTGCAGCCCAGGGCAAAGTTGTTTTGGAGGATAAAAAGAAGTTGCGTCCACATCAATTGGAAGCATTGCGTGATGTGCGTGCTGGGCTTGCTCAAGCAGATCGGGGGAAGCTTATTATGGCTTGTGGTACTGGTAAGACATTTACCAGTCTTAAAATTGCTGAGGATTTGGCGGGTGAAGGCAAGTTTGTTTTGTTTCTTGTTCCTTCCTTGGCACTGATGTCACAGACGGTGCGTGAATGGACAACGGATGCAGGAATCGGATTGACATCTTTTGCTGTTTGTTCCGATACACAAGTGGGAAAGCGTCGTAAAAATAGTGATGATGTTGCTGAAATTGATGTGTTTGATCTTGCTTTTCCGGCGACAACCGATGCTGCTAAACTTGCAGAACAGGTGGCGAAGAGTGTTGCAGATAAGATGACCGTGGTGTTTGCAACCTATCAATCTATTCAGGTGATTGCTGATGCTCAGAAAAACTATGGTTTGCCAACATTTGATCTTATCATTTGTGATGAAGCGCACCGTACAACAGGGGCAACGCTGGTGGGCGAGGATGAATCCAATTTTGTTAAGGTGCATTCTAATGATGTTATTTGCGCCAAGAAACGCCTTTATATGACAGCGACACCACGTATTTTTGGTGATAACGCAAAAAGTCGCGCGAATGAAGTTAATGCTGTTCTTGCTTCTATGGATGATGAAAAGCTTTTTGGTAAAACACTTTTTTATCGGGGTTTTTCATGGGCAGTACAAAATGATCTTTTAACAGATTATAAGGTTATTGTCTTAGCAATGGACGAAAAATTGGTCAGTTCCGCTGTTCAGAAGCGCCTTAGTGATAGCGATTCTGAGCTTATTCTTGATGATGCAACAAAGATTATTGGCTGTTATAAGGCTTTGACAAAACAAAATATGAAGGCTGATGTTGGTACGGATTTATATCCTATGCATCGTGCTTTAGCGTTTTGTAAAACTATTAAAAGTTCTGAACTTGTGCGTGATGAGTTTTCTGCGGTTGTTAGAGAATATCTTGATTATACAAAAGAGGATACAGAAAATGAGCATTTTCTGAAGTGTGAAATTGAGCATGTTGATGGCACTTTCAATGCGAAGGATCGTGGTGCATTACTTGACTGGTTGAAAGCTGATAGTGGGGATGATGTTTGTCGTATTTTGACCAATGCTCGGTGTTTGTCTGAGGGGGTGGATGTTCCGGCTCTTGATGCGATCATGTTTTTAAATCCACGCAAAAGCCAGATTGATGTTGTGCAAGCGGTTGGGCGGGTGATGCGTCGCTCTGAAGGTAAAAAGATGGGATATGTCATTTTGCCAATTGGTATTCCTCCTGATACTCCAGTGGAACAGGCTTTGAACAACAATGATAAATATCGGGTTATCTGGCAAATTTTAAATGCTTTGCGTGCGCATGATGATCGTTTTGATGCGACGATTAATAAGGCATCCCTCGGGCAAGATATCAGCAATGTGATTGAGATTATTGGTGTCACGCAGAGCACTGAGTTACAGGCTGTTACGGCTGTTGTAGACAATCTTCCGGTTCGCTCACAGCCTGCACGAGCGGGAATTGGAAGTCTGGAGCATGATTGCTTTCTTACAGAGCAGGTAAACGAGGAGTTTTCTTTCTTCGTAGATGAACTTTCTCGTGCGATTTTGGCAAAGATCGTTAAGAAATGTGGGACACGTGATTATTGGGAGGATTGGGCGAGCAATATTGCTGAAATTGCTAAGAATCATATCACGCGCTTAACAGGCATTCTGGCAGAGCCAAATACTGAGGCGCGTCAAGCCTTTGACAGGTTTGTGGCAGAACTGCGTGATGACTTAAATGATGCTGTTACAGAAGCTGATGCGATTGAGATGTTGGCACAGCATATTATCACGCGTCCTGTCTTTCAGGTGTTGTTTGAAGGCTATCAGTTCACACGTGAGAATCCTGTCTCGCGTGCTATGCAGCGTATGCTTGATGTGCTTGATGAGGCAAATCTTGATAAGGAATCCAAAGATCTGGAAAAATTTTACGCAAGTGTAAAATTACGAGCCAGTGGCATTACGGATCCAAAAGCAAAACAGAGGTTGATTGTAGAGCTTTATGATAAGTTTTTTCGTTATGCTTTTCCACGCACTGTAGAAAAACTAGGCATTGTTTATACCCCCGTCGAGGTTGTGGATTTTATTTTGCACTCTGTCAATGATGTCTTAGAGCAAGAATTTGGGCAAACGCTTGGCTCACCGGGTGTGCACATCATGGATCCTTTTACTGGAACGGGTACTTTTATCACGCGGCTTTTACAATCGGGTCTGATAAAGCCAGAAGAAGTGAAACACAAATTTTGTCGTGAAATTCATGCCAATGAAATCGTGCTTTTAGCCTATTATATTGCAGCCATTAATATTGAGACGACCTATCATGGTCTGATGGGGGGCGATTATGTTCCGTTTGAGGGAATTTGTTTAACCGATACATTCCAGCTTTATGAGCAAGAAAAAGACCTGATCAGTGATTTGCTGGTGGATAACAGTACACGTCGGGCGCACCAGAAGGAACTGGATATTCGTGTTATTGTTGGCAACCCCCCTTATTCTTCTGGACAAAAAAGTGAAAACGACAATGCGCAGAATATTGGCTATCCTAAATTGGATCGTCGCATTCGTGAAACCTATGCCGCTCAATCTAAAGCAAGCAATGTTAATGGACTTTATGACAGTTATATTCGTGCCATTCGTTGGGCAAGTGACCGTATAAAAGACTGTGGTGTTATTGGTTTTGTGACAAATGCAGGTTTTATCAGTAGTTACTCTACGGATGGTTTACGAAAATGTTTAATCGAGGAATTTAGCAACCTTTATATTTTCCATTTGCGGGGGAATCAACGAACTTCTGGAGAACTCTCTCGAAAGGAGGGGGGAAAGATTTTTGGTTCTGGGTCTCGCGCACCTATTGCGATTTCCATTTTGGTTAAAAATCCGGATGCACAACAGCATGGGAAAATATATTTTCGTGATATTGGAGATTATCTCACAGCAAAAGAAAAGCTCCGTGAACTTCAGAGGTTGGGGAGTATTGGTGGTATCACACGTGAACACAGCTGGCAGATGATTACACCTGATGAGCATGGCGATTGGCTGAATCAGCGCAATAATGATTTTGAAAAATTTCTAGCCTTAGGTGACAAGAAAGGCAGTGATAAAAGGCTCTTTGAAAATTTTTCTGGCGGTATACAAACTAGTCGTGATGCTTGGACATATAACTCAAGTCGTGAAGCTTTAGCAAAGAATATGAGCAATATGATTGCTTTTTATAACAGTGAAGTAGAGCGTTTTAATGCTGCGTATCTACATTCTGATCGCAAAGCACGTGCAAATGCTGTGAACGATTTTGTCAATACAGATTCTAGAAAGATTAGTTGGAGTAGTAGCCTTAAAGAAGAATTAATAAGGGGGAAAGCTTTTAAATTTAAAGATACGTATATTACCCAGAGCCTTTATCGTCCTTTTACACAACAGTGGCTCTATTACAATCGTGTTTTTAACCATAGAGTTTTACAAATGCCACGTATTTTTCCTCTGGAACAAGCGGCTGAAAATAAGGTGATACAAGTTACGGGAATTGGAGCAAGCAGTGGCTTTTCTGTTCTGATGACTAAGAATTTATCTAATCTTCATGCAATGGATACTGGTCAATGTTTTCCACGGTATGTTTATGAAGATGCTGTGTCCTTGAAAAATAAGGAGGGGGATCAGGTTCATTTGTTTGCAAATTTTGCAGAGGAAAGTAAAGAAACTGGTTTAGAGCGGCGTGATGCTCTTACGGATGAAGGGTTGGCTTATTTTAAGGCAGCTTATCCTGGTGAAATGATAACAAAGGATGATTTGTTTTATTATGTTTACGGGATTTTGCATTCTGAAGATTATCGTGCTCGTTATGCGCATAATTTATCTAAACAATTGCCGCGTATTCCAACAGTTAAAAAGGTAGAGGATTTTTGGGCTTTTGTTACAGCGGGGCGCAAGCTTGGTGATTTGCATATGAATTATGAAGAGATTGAACCCTATCCCGTTACCTATAAACAGGGAGATCCAAGAACTTGGGTGATTTCTGATGAGAAGAGTTTCTATCGTGTTGAAGCGATGAAATTTGCTGGTAAGCGTGGTGCTATTGATAAAAGCACAGTGATTTATAATGCGAATATCACGATGCAGAATATTCCTCTTGAAGCTTATGAGTATGTGATCAATGGCAGGCCTGCTCTTGAATGGGTTATGGAGCGGCAGGTTGTCAAAACGGATAAAGCGAGTGGGATTGTGAATGATGCCAATCGCTATGCTGTTGAAACGGTGGGTAATCCAGCTTATCCATTGGAATTGTTTCAGCGGGTTATTACTGTAAGCTTGGAAACAATGAAAATTGTGCGCAACCTGCCAAAATTGGAAGTGAGAGAAACTGAAAAGGTTAAATTATCCATTGTGCGGTAAAATAGCGCTGTGTCGTAACAAACTGGCACTATCACACACCTTGTCAGCTCGTGGGTATTGCGACAGCCCTTGGCACTTGAGACACGTCCATAAGAGGCATGTCTTTCTTGTACAGTTTTACGCTGCGCAGGCTCTCTTCCTTTGTGATGTGCAAGAAAATGGTTTTGATTGATTCAATAGAGAACAGATTTGAAATGAGAGAATCTGATGATATTGAGAGCTCTCATTCAAGTTGAAGCGTAATAAATTTCATTATAAATCAATATATTGTATGTGATAAAGCACCTTAGGCAGTGAGGTCGCTAAAATTATGACGCATGAGCTTTAGCGGTAGTGATGAATATTCTCAGGCAGGGTTTTCTTGTCGAGCTTTATGTGAGTAAACCATATAAATGGGGAAGCTGAGTGGAACCTGTCCAGAGAAAGTGGATTGTTTACAAATCGTTGCTAATAAGAATCGTCGCCTTTTGAGATGTTGAGAGGAAATGACAATTCTCATGAAATCTGTCTTTTGAGGTGTTCTGATATTGAAGTGAGCAGGTGGAACGCGTTAGACAAGAAGCTGAGTTATTATTGTTTACAGATCAATAGAGTTTAAAAGTTTTCGTTCTTTTTGGGAGAGGAAACCAGACAAAAGGTGATCTTAGAGAGCGAAATGATTTCAAAAAAGATTGCGATAAAAAACGTAGGGTATTTGTCGCGGTGTGCGTTTTGAGCTTATTTCTATCTGTGATCTAAAATGCTCTTATGAAGATGCTTTTTAGAATAAGAGATTGTTACTAATATATTGACTTATAATGATAGTTTAACATTCTCTCTGTTGAATGAGAAATCTAAGTATTATAAATTTTCTCATTTTAAATCTATTAAAATTACTTCTTTGCATGTCATACGAGGTTGGTATGTTCGTGTTTAAGAAAGGCGTAATGCATGCCTCTTACCAATCATCCCAAGAGGTTTAAGAGCTATCGTAATACTTGGGAGGTGGCAAAATATAGGGTGAGGCGGTTTGCATTTTTTATGAAGGGTAAAGAGGGTGGTGTCAATAGATCTCCTATAATAAGTCGGGAGATCTTATAGTTGTCTGGGGACTCTATTTACAAGAGCTTATAATATTGGGATGGCATGTACAGATCCGCGCTGTGAGATATGTTTGGGATGTAAGAGATGTTTTGGGTGAACGTGCAAATACAGTGACACGTGCATTGGGATGTTCTGCGTTGTATGAGGGTAAGCTCTGTCGAGTTTTTATAGAGGCAACTCGTGTGGAAGGGTATGAAAGAAAGGTATGAAGAGGTCAGAAGATGGCAAGGTTTTTAAAAAGTCAGAAGGATAAAGATTAGAATGCGGTTCTGATATAGACTTGGAGCGTTTTAATATATTGGAATATAAGAATGCGGATTTGATTGATCTGTTGTATTGCACTTTCAGCATTGTTCTTTTTAACAGGATAGGCAATGAAATGGATATCAGGCATTAAATATTTAAGTTCTCGCATTGAGCGCCACACATGGTAATCATGGGTGACGATATAAAGGGTTTTATAGTGGTGTTTTTTGATCCAATCGGCGCTTTCTTTAGCATTTCCTCTGGTGTTAATCGCTTGATGTCCGATGTCAATACAACAGGAGATAAGCCGTGGGGTAATATGCATGTTGTGCATGAGACTTTTCAGATTGGTTGTGGTGTTTACGCCACTGATGAGGAGACGTGAACCAAACCCCCTTTGTAAGAGATTAAGTCCTGTCTCTATTCGGTTTTCTCCGCCTGTAAGCACGATAATGGCATCCGCTTTGGGGAGAGGTGTTGGGGGAGAAAGTCGTTCAGTTTTTTCAGAAAAAATAATAAAACCGCCCCAGAAAATTAAAACAATGATTGAAAGAGTAAGGGTTGTCGGTGGAAAATAGCGAAATAAAAAGCAGGGAGACCAATTATTATAGTGGGTCCGTTTTGGAAGAGGACGTTCTAAATTGTTTTGCGTCAATGAGTTGAAAGTATTGTAAGTCATAAAATTAAAATAAACCGTTTTCACATTGATCAATTTTTTTCAGTTGCGCTAAAATAGTCATGCGGTTTGTAAGGGTGGTAAGAAAAGAAACGAAAATAATAAGAAAAATGATTTTTCCGTAGGGGATGGAACTTATGGAAAGATGTCCAAACAAAGCTGTTACTTGGCTAGCTTCTACTCTTCCCAAGTTATAATTCGTCCAGAGACAAAAGGCTGAAAATAGAAATATGCTTGTGAGACCACCATATAAAGCACCACGCAGCGCAGTTTTAAAAAAATGCCAGTCAAATTGGCGAGCAATGAAAAGAGTTTCAGTACCAAGGAAATATAAGACATTGATAATATGTGTATTTTCTGCCAATGCATTGCGGGTGGCAAAAATGATGGTGAGGATAAGAGAGCCTAAAACCAATGCTAAAATTGAAAAACCAATGAAAACAGTGGTGTGTGCCATGGTCGCAAAACGATGAACCCAAACACGGTGATCATCAAATTGACCTCCTGGAATTTGGGTTTTAATGGCGTGATTAATGGCTGCAAAATTGATTTTTTCATCCCCATTCAGGGTCACAATGATGAGGCGGGGAAGGGGTAGTTCATTGACATTGAAGCCTGTTCCAAGCCATGGCTCCAGTAACTTTTCTGTAGCTTTTTGGTCAACAATTTTTGCATCTTGTACACCAGAAAATGTTTTAACCAATTGTACGGCATCACGGAGTGCTTTGTTGATATCAACATTGTCAATGGGGCGTATTTGTATTGTTGCTTCATAGCTAATCTGATTACTCCAATTTTGGGCGGCACGTTGGACCAAATCAACACCGATTAAGGTGAGGCTTGAAAGAAATGTCATAATAGCAATCACGGCAACTAATGCTTTTCCAGAAATATTACCACTGGGAATAATCGCTGTTGTATTTTTTTTATTGCTTGTAAAAATGGGGAAAGATTTATTCATGAATCGTCATCCGTCCGTTATGGAGAAGCATACGCCGTGCTGCAACTTGTTCCATTAAGGCAATATCATGGGTGGCAATGATAACAGCCGTTCCAAAACGGTTTAATTCAATAAACAAACGGAGGAGGCGTTTTGCCAAGGGCGGATCGACATTTCCGGTGGGTTCATCGGCAAGTAGAATTTCAGGTTGATCAATGAGTGCGCGTGCAATGGCTACCCTTTGTTTTTCCCCACCGGAAAGAACCGGTGGTAAAACATGAATATGATCTCCAAGACCTACCCAACAGAGAAGATCTTCCACTTCACTGCGATAGGTTGCTTCTTCTTGTCCTTTAATGCGTAAAGGTAAGGAGACATTTTCATAAGTGGTCATGTGGTCGAGTAAACGAAAATCTTGAAAAACCACCCCGATACGTTGTCGCAGCGCAGGGAGCTCTTGTCGTTTGAGTAATGCTGTGTCTGTTCCAAAGAGATCAATATGACCGCGGGTGGGTTTGAGTGCCAAAAACATAAGACGCATCAGCGACGTTTTCCCTGCTCCAGAGGCACCTGTGAGAAATTGAAATGATCCAGGAGGAATATGAAAGCTAATATCACGAAGGACCTCAGGGCCCATTCCATAGCGTAGGCCGACATTTTCAAAATGAATCACTTTTTATTATTACTCCTGATTTTATATTGCATCATTTATTCTAAAAACTCTTACTTTCATTGCTTTAGATTTTTGTTGTAAGCTTGTTTATTTTAGATTTCATGGTTTTCAATATTTTTTATACACCCTCGTTATAGATAAATATTTTTGCTCAAGAATATTATCACTTATACTTTCTTTTTTTAGCCTTATTTATGATTTTAGCAGGAATTTCAAAGGGATTCTAGCATAAACATCAGAACTATTTTTCCTTCTTACTCAGAAGCTTTTTTTGCACTGAGTGGACATTGGGTGATTTTAAAAAGCTATGTTGCTCTTTTTATCTTACTTTCTTATTCTTGTTCGTATCCCAATCCTGAGGTTTTGGCTTAAATTATTTCTTACCTCTCATGAAGAAAAGCGTTTGTTGTTAGAATGATTGAGCTTTTCATGAATTGTTTTGTTTTTTATTATCCTCGGTGGTTTTCGTAATAATGCTGAGATAATTTTAGCAAAAAACAAAAACCACCGTATGTTGTATTTCGTCGTGTTTTTTAGTTTTGTCGGTTGGCAATCAGATCTTCAACAACTTGTGGTTCGGCAAGAGTTGAAATATCTCCGAGAGTATCAAAATCGTTTTCAGCGATTTTTCGTAAAATACGTCTCATAATTTTCCCTGATCGCGTTTTGGGAAGCTGCGGAGCAAACTGAATTTTATCCAATATGGCAATAGAGCCTATTTCTTGTCTCACATGCTTGATAAGGTCTTTTTGCAATTCTTCACTTGGCGCTGTTCCTTCCATGAGAGTCACAAAACTATAAATTCCTTGTCCTTTAATGGGATGCGGGTAACCCACAATAGCTGCTTCTGATACAGCGGGATGAGAAACAAGAGCTGATTCAATTTCAGCGGTTCCTAACCTGTGCCCCGAGACATTGAGAATGTCATCAACCCGTCCTGTGATCCAATAATAACCGTCGCTATCGCGCCTACAGCTATCGCCTGAAAAATATTTTCCTTTATAGGAGGAAAAATAAGTTTGAATAAAGCGTTCATGATCTTTATAAAGTGTGCGCATTTGTCCGGGCCATGAATCACTGATACAAAGATTGCCTTCTGCTTCACCTTCTAAAACATTACCTTGGGCATCAACAATTTGGGGTTGAACACCAAAGAAAGGACGTGTGGCCGATCCTGCTTTGAGGGGGGTTGCACCGGGCAAGGGTGTGATCATATGCCCTCCTGTTTCCGTTTGCCACCATGTATCGAGAATCGGACAACGGTCATTTCCAACTGTATGATAAAACCATTCCCATGCTTCTGGGTTAATAGGTTCGCCTACTGTGCCTAAAAGACGCAACGATGTTCTGTCTGAGTGTTCAACAAACGAATTTCCTGCTCCCATTAAGGCGCGGATAGCTGTTGGTGCGGTGTAGAGTGTATTGACTTGATGCTTGTCGACAATTTCCCAGAATCTGCCTTTGTCAGGAAAGGTTGGTGTGCCTTCAAACATTAAAGTGGTCGCACCATTACATAAAGGTCCATAAACCAAGTAAGAATGGCCGGTTATCCAACCAATATCAGCCGTACACCAGTAAACTTCATCGGGGTGGTAATCAAAAACATATTGGTGAGTCATCGAGGCAAAAACAAGATAGCCTGCTGTGGTATGCAAAACACCTTTAGGTTTGCCGGTGGAGCCTGAAGTATAAAGAATAAAAAGCGGATCTTCAGCATTCATGGGTTCTGCTGGACAAGCTGTTTTGGCATGAGCTATCTCTTCGTGGTACCAAAAATCACGCCCCTCTACCCATTGAATGGGTCCACAAGTCCGCCGTATAACCATGACTTGGTCCACATGCACGTTTTGGCGTGCTGCTATCTCAATAGCATGATCAACATTGTCTTTTAAGTTGATCCGTTTGCCGCCACGCAAGCCGTGATCAGCGGTAATCATAAAGGTTGATTCACAGTCAACAAGGCGTCCTGCTATTGCTTCAGCAGAAAAGCCTGCAAAAATAACCGAATGAATGGCTCCAATGCGAGCACAAGCAAGCATAGCATAGGCTGCTTCGGGAATCATAGGAAGATAAATGGTTACTTTATCGCCTTTCTTAATGCCACGACTTTTCAAAAGATTAGCAAAACGACAAACATGTTCATAAAGCTCGTTATAGGTTATTTTTTTATCATGATAAGGATTATCTCCTTCCCAAATGAGCGCGATTTTGTCTCCATGGGTTTTCAGGTGGCGATCAATGCAATTATAGGTAACATTTGTTATCCCATCTTCGTACCATTGAATGGAGACATCTCCGTTAAAAGAAGTGTTTTTTACTTTTGTAAAAGGTTTAAACCATTCAATGCGTTGACCATGTTTTGCCCAGAAGCTTTCTGGATCATCGATGCTTTCTCGATACCACTGTTGATAAGTTTCCTCGTCGAGCAAAGTATTTTTTTTGATCTCTTCTGATACTGGATAGATTTTTTCAGTCATGCTTCCCTCTTTTTATTGTTTTGAAAATCTGCCGCTGTATTTTTGTATGGTTATATTTGTAGCAGAGTTTTCCCAAAAGCTTTTCATTGTGAGGTTAGACTAAATGACAAAGATTAGAATAGTCAATTTTTAAATCTGATGTGATGATATTAAAGAAGGTATTCTATGTTTTTAGGATACTCAAATATAGCAAAACCTATTGCGGTATAGAGCTTTTTATAAACACACTAAGACATTTTAAAAATGTCTATTATAAAATATTTCTCAAAATTTGATATAAACCAACATCGTTAAATAAAAGACTCATAAGAAAGAATATACAGTTTATTAATAATGATTTTTTTAGAAAATCTTCCCAACTATAATAAATAAACTTATAATAAAAAAGATATATTAAACCAAAAAAAATGTTACTATAAGCGATTCAATAATTTTATGAGTAAAATCTGTCATTATAAATCATAACCACTCATTAATAGTATCGTCGCTACTTTATTCAGCGTGCTCGGAACTCATCCAATAAAGATTAATATAACCCAAAATATCTACATAAACTATCAGAAATAAAAAATAGAATTCCCACAAATAATCCTGTTATTATAGATAGTTTCCAACTCCAACCACCGAATGTTTTAACAAAAGTAGCATATATAGGGATAAATACAACAAGTATTAAGAACAATCTTGCAACTTTATAAAGAATATCCATTATAGAAAAATCCTGATTATAATATTTTATATAGTAGATATCTCTGAAAAATATTTTATCCATAGATATTTGGTATATTCTTTCGAATATATTTACAAAAATACTAATTTCAGAGATATCTTTGTCGCTATTCTCTATAAATTAGAACCAACACTCCCAAACTTTTTCTCCAAAAGCCCAAAGACCACCTGCTAAGAATCCACCTGCGGCACCTAAGAGTCCACCTGAAAGCGCCCCCGCTGGTCCTCCAGACATACCGCCAAATGCCCCGCCTATTCCTCCATCAAAAGCTCCATGCAACCCCCCTGCACCTATGTGATACATAAAATCATTAGTACTACATGCATTTCCATAAATGATAGGTGTTGAATCATTTATCGTATAAGTTAAACCTGAAGCAAAATTTCTTATTTTAATCCTCCTTGAATTATCTATATTAAAAGTAGTATCATAATGATACATTTCAAATGGCTATTATGTATTTTTAGAAAAATGTCAAAGATAAACTTCAAAAATGGCAATAAAAATACTGTATAAATAATATATATTATGTATATATGGAATTATTATTCTTAAAAATATAATAATATTACTTTCAATATTTTAAAATATAAGAAATTACACCATATTTTTCTTAATTAAAGTTTAAAATCAGAAAAATTGCGCATATGAAAAGTTGAAGTTTTTCTCTTTGTTTACGAGATCGACAAAGGAATAATGATAAAGAAATATTGTTATTGAAATCGGTTTCATTGCCATTGTTTTTCTTGCATGTATTATGCGCATATGCACGGGATTCGTTCTTTTATTTTTCAAGCAGATATTGACCGTATGTTATGCTTTGTAGAGCATGGAAAGCCTCTGTGCTATCGTTGACCTTATAGATTGCTATTCATGTTGTTTAGTGCGGTTCTTGGTGCTCTATTGGGTATTTGAGATGTTTATTTTGCTCAAGTGACTTACATGAAAGAGTTTTGTTACTGTATTATGTAACCATAAGCCTCTTTTTGTCTGCTTTATGCCATTGGCATGCGGGGAAATTGTTTACGCGTGTTGGAGAAGTTAAGAGAATGCGTGATTTTCAATGAAAATCATTGCGATAATCGTATTCAATATTCTTTTGCTATTAGTGATTTTGCGACAGTTTTTTCATTCATGCTCAACGCCATTTTTACCATTTTGCCTTTATATAAGGATTTATTTTTTATGTTGCTTTTGCTGGAGAGGCGGTCAGAGGGGAGTAAAGTAGAAGCAATGTGCGAGAATATGAGAGCAAAATTGTAATGCTATTTTGAAGCTATTGTATGTGTTGTGGATGTGCCGGTGAGAAATTTGAGAAGACCAGCTTTTTTACTTATTTTGCTAACAGGATGAAAGAGGGACTGGAATCTTTTTTGCTAGAATTGCTCCTTTATTGAGATTGAAGGAAATATTTTTCTCATTTCTGCTGTTTTTGGCTTGTTCGTAGAATCCTCAATGGGAATTTATTGAAGGGGGAATAGATTTATATGAGGGGAAATTGCTTTACACAGGGCGTTTTCCAAATAAAGCGGAGCCAATGCGAAGGATATTAGAGCCAAACTGTAGAGCGGTTTTGAAGTCACTGGACATGCCCATGGAAAGCTTTGGAAGACCTGCTTGTTTTGCTAATTTTGCTAAGAGCGCGAAATAGGGGCCGGGGTTTTCGTCGACAGGGGGGATGCCCATAAGTCCGATGATATCGAGTCCATAGTTGTTTTTGCATTGAGAAACAAAAGATGTAGCTTCTTGTGGTGCGATACCACTTTTTTGCGGTTCTAAGCCAATGTTAACCTGAACATAGCAAGGAAGATGCCTTTTTTGTTTTTGCATTTCTTCCATCAAAATTTTGGCTATTTTTTCACGATCAACCGTTTGAATGACATCAAAAATTTTGACAGCTTCAGCGGCTTTATTTGATTGTAGGGGACCGATGAGATGGAGTTTAATATTTTCAAATTGTTGACGTAAAGCAGGCCATTTTTGTGCTGCTTCTTGTACGCGGTTTTCTGCAAACAAAAATTGGCCTGCTTGTAAAATGGGGCGTATATCAACAGCAGAAACAGTTTTTGAAACAGCGATAAGTTCAATTTCTTCTACAGGGCGTTGTAACTCTTGGCATGTTTCAGCAATGTCTTTTTGAAGGTTTTGCCATGCTTCAACGGAAGGGGCATCGAGGGGCGTTTGTGTATTCATGTTTTTGTGCTTTACCTTTTTTGTTCAAGAGTTGGTCGTTTTTTTTAAAGTTTTATAAAATACTTAGGGAAATATTTCACGAAAATGTTGACGATGAGGTTAATCCATGGTCAAGCATAATAAAACAAGTTTTTGGTTCTGTTTTATTAAAAGAGTATAATGGGAATGATAATTGGACATTATAATATAGGCGAACGCTATAATCCACGTGCGAGAGAAAAAAAATGGCAAGAAATTTGGGATGAAAAGAAAATTTTTCAGACTCTTCAAGAAGATGCTCGTGAAAAATATTATGTTTTAGAAATGTTTCCTTATCCTTCTGGCCGTATTCACATGGGGCATGTGCGCAATTATGCCATGGGGGATGTGGTTGCACGCTATAAACGCGCCAAGGGGTTTAATGTGCTTCATCCCATGGGGTGGGATGCTTTTGGTATGCCAGCTGAAAATGCCGCTCTGCAAAGTAAAGTGCATCCTAAAACTTGGACCTATCAAAATATTGCGGTCATGCGCGGGCAATTAAAACAATTAGGACTCTCACTCGATTGGGCGCGTGAATTTGCAACTTGTGATGTGGAATATTACCACCGCCAACAAATGTTGTTCCTTGATTTCTATCAAAAGGGGTTGGTAGCACGTAAAGTGGCTAAGGTGAATTGGGACCCTGTTGATCATACTGTTTTGGCCAATGAACAGGTTGTTGATGGGCGGGGATGGCGTTCTGGTGCGTTGGTGGAACAACGTGAGTTGACGCAGTGGTTTTTCAAAATTAGCGACTTTAGTGAAGATCTCTTGGCTGGGCTTGAAGAGCTGAACCAATGGCCGGAAAAAGTTCGCACCATGCAAAAAAACTGGATTGGAAAATCACAAGGTTTGCTGATTCGTTGGGCTTTAAAGTCGGCGGGTGATGCTGATGATGTTTGTGAGAAATTTGATGAGGTTGTTTGTTATTCAACGCGTCCTGATACACTGTTTGGCGCTTCCTTTTTGGCTCTGTCTGTTGATCATCCTATTGCACAAGCTTTGGCAAAAAAAGACAAAGCGTTGAGTGCTTTTATTGAAAATTGTCGGTGTGGTGGAACGACAACGGCAGCACTTGAAACAGCTGAAAAACAAGGGTTTCTCACGCCCCTTTTGGCTGTTCATCCTTTCGATTCAACAGTACATATTCCCGTTTATATCGCGAATTTTGTGCTTATGGACTATGGAACAGGGGTTGTTTTTGGTTGTCCAGCTCATGATCAGAGAGATTTCGATTTTGCGCGTAAATATGATCTTCCAATAAAACCGGTGGTTTTACCAAAAGGAGAGCAAGCAGAAGATTTTGTCACACCTGAAACACCTTATACGGGTGATGGGGTGATGATCAATTCTAGTTTTTTGGATGGTTTGACACCCCGACAAGCTTTTGAAGAAGCTGCTAAAAAGCTTGAAAAGCAAATGCTCAATGGGCAACCGCAAGGGAAGAAAACAGTGCAATTTCGTTTGCGTGATTGGGGGATTTCACGTCAACGTTATTGGGGGTGTCCCATTCCGATGATCCATTGTACAACTTGTGGGGTTGTTCCTGTTCCACGTGCCAATTTACCGGTTGTGTTGCCTGATGATGTTACTTTTGATCAACCAGGAAATCCTCTTGCACGACATGAAAGGTGGCAGAATGTTACTTGTCCTTCCTGTGGTCAACCTGCCAAACGCGAAACCGATACTATGGACACATTTGTTGACTCTTCTTGGTATTATGCACGCTTTACGGCTCCTTTTGCGCAGGAACCTGTTGACAAACAAGCAACAGCTGAATGGTTGCCTGTGCAACAATATATTGGTGGAATTGAGCATGCCATTTTGCATCTTCTTTATGCACGCTTTTTTATGCGTGCTATGAAATTGGTCGGTCATGTGACGGTAGATGAGCCTTTTAAGGGGCTTTTTACCCAAGGTATGGTGGTGCATGAAACCTATCGAGATGATAAAGGGTGGGTTTCTCCAGCAGAAATTTCGATTGTTGAAAAAGATGGAAAGCGGTGTGCTTATAAATTAACCGATCAAAGTGAAGTGACGATTGGTTTGATTGAGAAAATGTCAAAATCAAAAAAGAATGTCGTTGATCCTGATGATATTATTGCATCTTATGGCGCTGATACTGTGCGTTGGTTTGTGTTGTCAGATTCTCCTCCCGAGCGGGATGTCATTTGGACAGAATCTGGTGTTGAAGGTGCACATCGCTTTGTACAGCGTGTTTGGCGCCATGTGGCTGTGAGTGCTTCTATTTTAAAGGATGTGGCGCCTTGTGCAGGGCATCAGGGAGCGGCTTTGGAACTCTCAAAGGTCGCACATCGCACGCTTTGCGCTGTAGAAGATGATTTAGAAAAATTCGCTTTTAATCGGGCTATTGCACGCCTTTATGAATTCTTGAATATTATGGCACCGTTGTTAAATAGGATAGAAAGTGTTGACGATGAAATGAAAGCTTCTTTACGTCAAGCCATGGATTTTTTTCTTGCTATGATTGCACCAATGATGCCCCATTTAGCAGAAGAATGTCATGCTGCTTTAGGGGGAAAAAATTTAATATCTGCGCTTGCTTGGCCTATTTATGATCCTACGTTAACCGTTGCGGAATGCTATACTTTGCCAGTACAAATTAATGGTAAAAAACGCGGTGAGGTGAGCGTTGCAGCAACTGCTGATGAGGTGATGATTAAAGAAGCGGTTTTGGCGTTAGATTTTGTAAAGGCGCAGCTGGTTGAAAAGCCTGTGAAAAAAATCATTGTTGTTCCAAAAAGGATTGTGAATGTCGTTTTTTAGAAGTTCTATTCTTGTCATTTTAGCTGGTGTATTCACACTGTTGTGTGGATGCAAAGTTGAACCGCTTTACCGTCAAGAGTTGCAGAGTGCAATGACAATGGATTCTGCTTCTTATGGGAATTCTGCTTCTGGATACCCTTCTGGACAAGCTTCTTTGGGATTAGCGCAAAAGCTTGCTTCTATTGTTGTGGAAGAACCTTCGGATCGTTTTGGTCAAATGGTGCGCAACCATCTGCTTTTTCTTTTGTATGGAAATGGTGCTAAACCTTCTCTACCTGCTTATCAATTGGCATTACAGATATCCGTCTTTACAAGAGAATCTATGCAGATAGAGGTTGATTTCGAGAAAAAGAGAAAGGGACGACCTTCTGTTGGAACTGTTATGAGCAGAGCTTCTTACACTTTGCAGGATATGAAAAATACTCTTATTGCAAAAGGAACAGCAATGATGAATGCATCTTTTGAGCGACTTCGTCAAGAATATGCAACGCTGCAAGCAGAAGAAGATGCAAAAAAACGTGTTGCGGAAGAGTTGGCTGAACAGATCTTTTTGTTACTTTCAAAAGATCTTTCCAATAAAAATTCTAGATATTAAGCAATATTTTGTCCTGTTTTTTTCCAGTCGTCGAGGAATATTTGCAACCCTTTGTCGGTGAGAGGGTGTTTGACCAGTGCTTTTAAGATTGCTGGTGGAACTGTTGCAATGTCAGCACCGCTTAGTGCTGCTTCTTTGACATGATTAACGGTGCGGATTGAAGCGGCTAGGATTTGTGTTTCAAAGTTATAGTTATCATAAATTGTGCGAATTTCATGAAGCAGTTCACTTCCATCATTTCCACAATCATCAAGTCTACCAATAAAAGGTGAAACGAATGTTGCACCTGCTTTGGCGGCTAATAAGGCTTGATTGGCAGAAAAACAAAGTGTGAGATTTGTTTTTAGTCCTGCTGCTGTGAGGGCTTTACAGGCTTTTAATCCATCGAGTGTTAAAGGAAGCTTGATACAAATATTGTCGGCAATCTTTGCTAAAACAGCTGCTTCTTTCATGATGCTTTCAAATTCCGTTGCTGCAACTTCAGCAGAAACAGGTCCGCTAACGAGAGCACAAATTTCTTTTGTAACATCAAGAATATTGCGTCCTGATTTTAGGATAAGAGAGGGATTGGTGGTAACACCATCAACAAGGCTTAAATTCTGTAACTCTTGAATTTCTTCAATATTGGCGCTATCCACAAAAAATTTCATCTCTAACCTCTTCTTTTTAGCTTTATCCTATTTTTTGTTATGCGCTATTGTTGACTGCAAAAGCAAGAGAAAGAATTAATATCTGTGTAAAGAACAAGAATGCTATGGTGTTAATCATGTACCCGTTTTCGGTAAAGAAATATGATTTATCGTTTCCACACCCATTTCATAGTGTTACTCGTGATAAGGTATAGAATTCATTGCGTACCAACATTTTTGCGTATTGGCATCTTTGCGTAGCGGTGTTTTTATATTTATGGAAATAAGCTAGCATTATCAAACACTTTGCTCATTTCCTATTTGCGATTGCTCTTGATATTTGAGAGTGCATCATAAGATACCTTCCTTTTTTAGGGGGTATGTTTAACTTTGTTTTTGATGAAAGCGGATGGATTTATTTTGTCGTAAAACACTGTTGAAGAACGCCTGTAAAATTTTACGCATGAAGGGTTTTTTTATGGTCAATTACATTGATTTATTCTGTGTTCTCCATTCTTCAACAATACGCTTTTGTGCTGCTTGTATTGTTGCTTGATTCTCAATCAAGCTGAAAGATGTATACACGTGTTTTCACGTTTTGGCACAAAGCCAAGGTGAATATTGTAACGGCTCCATTTGCAATATTATTCTCCCTATAATTAAAATCATGGGATACTCTTTCATCAATAAGGATTTACAAATGTTCCTCGATGGGGTTGAAATGAGAAAAATTCATCGTATTGAGGGTTTTATTACAATAGGTAAAATGATGATTATATCTTTATAAATCAGTTTGTTGAAGATAAATTGAGATATGAGGCGGTAAAAAATAAACGTGTGTGTTGGGAAGAGGTCACACTATGGGATCGCTTTGTTGAAGGATGCACTTAACCGATAGCATGTTGAATGCTTAATAGTGATGCGCTTTATTTACACAGAAGAATGGCGCTGGTTTTTTTGCTATAGAGTTTTTTGTTATAGACGATGAGATTGGTTCTTTTACTGGCACTTTGGTGATGAAATGAGTATTAAAAAGAATTTTTGTTAGAAAAGTGTTGTAATCGGGGGGATTGAATCCTGCAATGAATTTTATAAGAGTGTTTAAAGATTAAGGTTTAGGCCTGTTGGTGCTCAATAGGTCGTAGATTGGTTTAAAAGATGAATTCAAACATGATAGAGGAAAAGATTGTATCCGTATTGGTTCCTCTTCCTGTTGCTCACGCTTATAGTTATAAAGTTCCATCTTCTATGGAGGTGAACGTTGGTTCCTTTGTTCGGGTTCCGTTGATGGGGCGTGAGCTTTGCGGTTTTGTTGTAGATGTTGGAGAGAAGATAGCCGATGGGCAAAAGTCTGCTTCGGTGGCGCGTGAAAAATTACGCTTTCTTCTTCATGTTTTTGATTGTCCCCCATTAAAAGCAGAAATGATCACATTTTTGCGTTTTGTTAGTCGCTATACAATGGCGCCTTTTGGTCTTGTAGCACGATTGGTTTTGTCGGTACCGGCTGCTTTAGAGCCGGAAGCGCAGATGCTGGGTTTGCGATATTGTGGTGGAAATGTAGAACGTCTCACACCAGCGCGATCACGGATTTTGGAATTGGTGCGTAATGAGAAGATATGGACACGTTCTGGTCTGGCACATGCGGCTGGAACTTCGGTTTCTGTTGTTGAAGGTTTAAAAGCGTTAGGGGTTTTTGAAGATGTTATAGTTCCTGCTCCTGATCTTGTGGCAATGCCTGATCCTGATTTTTGTCCCCCTCAGTTGCAGGGAGCGCAAAGTGAAGCAGCAACATTATTGCGGGAAGGTGTTTTATCTTCTCAGTTTCAAGTTTTTTTGCTTGATGGTGTTACGGGATCAGGAAAGACAGAAGTTTATTTTGAAGCGGTCGCTCAAGCCTTCAAAGGGGGCAAGCAGGTTTTAATTTTATTGCCGGAAATTGCTTTAACACAGCAGTTTTTAGATCGTTTTTATGCACGCTTTGGAACTGCGGCAGCGGAATGGCATTCTGATTTGACGCCACGTCGTAGAGAACGCGTCTGGCGACAAGTTGCAGAAGGGCGGGTGCGTGTCGTTGCGGGGGCTCGTTCGGCACTTTTTCTTCCCTTTCATGAGCTTGGCTTGATTGTTGTCGATGAAGAGCACGATAGCGCTTATAAACAAGAAGAGCGCATTTTTTATCATGCGCGTGATATGGCTGTTGCACGGGGCTCTTTTGAGCATTTTCCTGTTATTTTATCTTCAGCCACACCGTCGATTGAAAGCCAAGCCAATGTTTTAAAAGGGCGTTATCAAAAGGTGCATTTACCTTCCCGTTTTAAAGAAGCTGCACTTCCACAGTTGCGCGTGGTTGATATGCGCCAAGGAGGGGTGCAAAAGGGGCGCTTTATTTCCTTTGCTCTTGAAAGGGCTTTAAAACAAACGCTTGATAAGGGCGAACAAGCTCTTCTTTTTCTTAATCGTCGTGGTTATGCACCTTTAACTTTATGCCGAATTTGCGGACATCGTTTTCATTGTACCGATTGTTCAAGTTGGTTGGTCGAACATCGTGCGCAAGGGCAACTGAAATGTCATCATTGTGGATATCATGAACCACTTCCTCAAGCCTGTCCTGAATGCGGGACATTAGATCATCTCGTGGCTTGTGGACCGGGTGTGGAAAGAATTGCCGAAGAAACACAAATGCTTTTTCCTCAAGCGCGATCATTGATCCTTTCAACAGATCTCAAAGGAGGGATTGGGAAGTTGCGAAGCGAATTACAAGCCATTGCAAATGGCGATGTGGACATTATTATTGGAACACAGTTGGTCGCTAAAGGACATCATTTTCCCAAGCTCTCTCTGGTTGGTGTTATTGATGCTGATCTTGGTCTTGCCAATGGCGATTTACGCGCAAGTGAACGTACCTATCAGCTGCTTTCTCAAGTTACCGGAAGAGCAGGGCGTGTGGGATTGAAAAGTTTAGGATTATTGCAAACTTATCAACCAGATCATCCGGTTATCAAAGCCTTACTTGCATGCCAGCCAGAAGATTTTTACACACGTGAGATTGCAGCGCGTCAGCATTATCATTTGCCTCCCTATGGGCGGCTTGCCTCTTTGATCGTGTCTGCACAACAGCGCCAAGCAGCAGAACATTATGCGCGCGCATTGCGTCAGGCAGCGCCACGGGAAAAAAATATCTCGGTTATGGGACCAGCAGAAGCGCCTTTGGCTTTGGTTCGGGGGCGTTATCGTTTTCGGCTTTTGCTGCAAGGACAGCGTTCTTTTGATATACAAGGGTTTATACGTGCAATGCTTAGCGGTACACCCAAAATGCCCAGTTCCGTTCGGGTTCAAATTGATATTGATCCGCAAAGTTTTTTCTAAAACCAGTATCGCATAAAGTGAAGGTCTCTTTGCTTAAGGTGCTTTACTTGAATTCTTATATTATTCAGAATAAGCATCCAGGCAGCAAAATATGATACATGTCCATTGCATTAAGTAGAGCCACGGGAAAAAATATCTTTGTTATAGAACCAGCAGAAGCGCTTCTCTTCTTCGAGGGCACTATCATTTCGGCTTTTACTCCTTTTTTGTACGAGGGACAGTATCTTTTTGATAGGCGGATTCTTTTTATAAGGGCTGAAAATGCTTAGCTGTACACCAAAAGTATCCAATTCTATTCGAGTTCAAATTGATAGCGATCTATGCTTTTTCTAAAATCAGTGCAATATAGTGATATATAAAGTGAAGCTATGTGGGCTTAATGAAGGTCATGTTTTTGATAAAAAAATTTGAAAAGAGAGAATTTGTCGATATTTGAAGCTTATCCGGTATGAAAAATGATATATTGTCATTATAAATCAATGTTTTGTATATTTAAAGAGTGTGCTTACAAGAAAATATTACTTGGTGAAATTTTTTAAAAGGAGTGGGTATTTGAAGAAAAAAGATCAATGTTTTCTTTAATTTTTAGGAGGATATTCATTGTTTTTTCTTTCTTATCAGTTTGAAATAATAGACTTTTTCAATCGCAGCTGCATCTCATTAAAGGTCTTGTGGTGATAAAGGGAGTGTTTTTTGGAGAAGAAGTGTTTTATTATGGTGGCAAGGGCATTTGAAGAAAAATCAAAGAGAGTGAAAAAATCGCTCAGAGAATGTCAAAAAGAGGCATAAAAAAACTGTGATGCCATCCTGTATATCTAAAAAAAATGCTTTTCAAAAATATTTTGAATATTTTATTAAAATTTTTAAAAAGCAGCGATTTGTGGTGTTGCGAGTCGGCTATGTCTATGCTAGAAACCAAGTGATTTTTGTTCTAGGTTTTAAGAAAAAGATTCTTAAGATTGAGAATGTCTGTTTCATTTCATCTGATAACTATCAGAGAGTCGCTCAAGGGAAAGAGGCGGTATTTCGTGTCGGATTCATTTTCTCTCATACCGCTGCCGTTGGTAGATCAACGCTATGCGCAAGCGCTTTTTGATTGCGTTCAAGAAGCCGGAAACGTTGAAAAGGTTGAAAAGGCAGTAGAGGATCTTTTGCTTGTTTTGGAGCATAAGGATTTAAAACGCTTTGTGCTTAGTCCATTCTTTTCAGTTAAAGAGCAAATTAAGGTAATGCAATCTGTTTGTGCAAACATCAAATTTGCTGATAAAAACGCAGGGCAGGTCATTGGTAATTTTTTACGTGTTATTGCAACAAATCGTAGGCTTAGTGCCGTATTTGGTATTTTACGTGCTTTTCAGCATTGTGTTGCACGCGCTCGTAGGCAGGTTACTGCGCAAATTGTTTCTGCGTGCCCTTTAAGTTCTCAACAAAGACAAGAGTTGTGTGAGGCTTTGGAAGGTGTTGTTGGAGGAAAAGTCTTGCTGCACATCATTGTGGATCCAACAATTCTTGGTGGATTAATCGTTCGTGTGGGGTCGTCTCAAATTGATACGTCTCTTCTCACAAAATTGTCTTCACTTAAGCTTGCATTGAAAAAAGAGGTCAGCTGATGGATATTAGACCATCTGAAATTTCAAAAATTCTAAAAGAGCAAATCAAAAACTTTGACCAAAAGGCTGAGGTTTCAGAAATTGGTTGGGTTCTCTCTGTAGGGGATGGTATTGCTCGCGTTTATGGTTTGGATAATGTCCAAGCAGGGGAAATGGTCGCCTTTCCAAACGGTGTGCGTGGTATGGCACTCAATTTGGAAGTTGATAATGTTGGTGTGGTCATTTTTGGCTCAGATCGTGATATTCGTGAAGGTGATTGTGTAAAGCGGCTAGGCGCTATCGTCGATGTTCCTGTGGGTCCCGCTTTGTTGGGGCGTGTGGTTGATGCGTTGGGAAACCCTATCGATGGGAAGGGTCCCATTAAAGCAACAGAGCGTCGTCGTGTCGATGTTAAGGCTCCTGGAATTATTCCGCGTCAGTCTGTCCATGAACCGATGTCGACCGGATTGAAAGCGATTGACGCACTCATCCCTATTGGACGGGGGCAGCGTGAATTGGTGATTGGTGATCGCCAAACAGGAAAAACAGCAATTTTGCTCGATACATTTTTAAACCAAAAACCTTTTCATGAAAAAGGGGCTGGACGAGAGCAAGACAAAGTTTATTGTATTTATGTGGCTATCGGTCAAAAACGTTCGACGGTGGCACAGTTCGTTAAAGTTTTAGAAGAACGTGGAGCGCTGGAATATTCTATTATTGTTGCAGCGACTGCTTCTGATCCAGCACCACTGCAATTTATTGCACCTCTTGCTGGGTGTGCTATGGGTGAGTATTTCCGTGATAATGGGCAACATGCTTTGATTGGTTATGATGACTTGTCAAAACAGGCGGTGGCGTATCGTCAAATGTCTCTTTTATTGCGTCGTCCTCCAGGTCGTGAAGCTTATCCGGGAGATGTTTTCTATCTGCATTCGCGTCTTTTAGAGCGGGCTGCGAAGTTGAATGCGGAAAATGGATCTGGGTCGTTGACAGCTTTGCCAGTTATTGAAACGCAAGCAAATGATGTTTCTGCCTATATTCCTACAAATGTGATTTCGATTACTGATGGGCAAATTTTTCTAGAGACTAATTTGTTTTATCAAGGAATTCGTCCTGCTGTAAATGTTGGTCTTTCTGTATCGCGTGTTGGTTCTGCTGCACAAATTAAGGCAATGAAGCAAGTTGCTGGCTCGATTAAAGGTGAATTGGCGCAATATCGTGAAATGGCAGCTTTTGCGCAGTTTGGCTCTGATTTGGATGCGTCAACCCAGCGTCTGTTAAATCGGGGTGCGCGTTTGACAGAGCTGTTGAAGCAGCCGCAATTTTCTCCACTCAAAACAGAAGAACAGGTGGTGGTTATTTTCGCGGGTGTGAATGGCTATCTTGATGCTTTGGCGGTTTCTGATGTTGCGCGGTTTGAGCAGGGACTTTTAGTGCTGTTGCGTAGTGATTATCAAGATCTCTTAAAGGCAATTGCTGAGCAAAAGCAAATAACAGATGAGCTGAAAGATAAGTTGATAACTGTTCTTGATACTTATGCGAAAAATTTCTCGTGATGAATTGATGGAATGCTTGAATGGCTTCACTAAAAGATCTTAGAGACCGTATCGCTTCGGTTAAAGCAACACAAAAGATTACCAAAGCTATGCAAATGGTTGCAGCGGCAAGGTTGCATCGTGCTCAAGAGGCAGCGCAGTCTGCACGTCCTTATGCGAAGAGAATGGCTGATATTTTGACCAGTGTTGCTGCTGATGTAGATGGTGTTGATGCGCCTACTCTTATGCGTGGTACGGGGCGCGATGATGTACATCTTTTGGTGGTGTGTACTGCTGAGCGCGGTTTGTGTGGTGCTTTTAACGTGCAAATTGCTCGTCGTGCACGTGAACAGATTAAGGCATTGTTGGCGGCTGATAAAATAGTAAAAATTATCACTGTGGGTAAAAAAGGCGCGGATATTTTATCGCGTGATTACAAAGGCTTGATAATTGATCATATCGATTTGCATGCTGTAAAGCGAATTGGTTTTGCAGAGGCAGTGATGATTAGTCAACGGATTGTTGATTTATTCAATGAAGGCGCTTTCGATGTTTGTACGCTGTTTTATTCTGAATTTGTTTCCGTAATTAATCAGCGTCCAACAGCTTTGGATTTGATTCCAATGGTTGCTCCAAAAGCAACTGTTGGGGCAATAGATGTTGTGGAGCAAACCGATCATAACAAAGGTTCACAATCGATTGTTTATGAATATGAACCTGATGCTGCGTCTCTTTTAGAGACCCTTGTACCACGTAATCTTTCGGTGCAAATCTTTCGGGCTTTGCTAGAAAATGTTGCTGGTGAAATGGGCGCCAAGATGACAGCTATGGATAATGCATCGCGCAATGCGGGTGAAATGATTAGTAAATTGACGGTGGCTTATAATCGTCAACGTCAAGCACAGATTACGACAGAATTGATCGAAATTATTGCGGGCGCTGAAGCGCTTTAAATGGAGAAGGTAAGGATTGATGGTAAAAGCAGTAACCTCAAGCAAAGGAACAGAAAAAGGTGAAAAAAAGAAACCAGCTGCTCGTTCCAGCGTGAAAAAAGCCGCTTCGAAATCTCAAGTGGATGTAAAGGCTTCCTCTGTACCTGCGCGTGATGCAGCTAAAGATACACCTGTAAAAAAAGATACATCCGCAAAAAAAGAAGAGCATGCAAAAGGCGCTATTGGTGAAATCAAGCAGATTATTGGTGCTGTCGTTGATGTGCAATTTGAAGGTGAATTGCCAAAAATTCTCAACGCTTTGGAAACAGAGAATTTAGGCAATCGCTTGGTATTAGAAGTTGCGCAGCATTTGGGTGAAAATACCGTACGTACGATTGCTATGGATACGACTGATGGTTTGATGCGGGGCCAAAAGGTTGTGGATACAGGCACACAAATTAGCGTTCCTGTAGGAGAAGCAACGTTGGGACGTATTATGAATGTGATTGGGGAACCGGTGGATAATGTGGGACCAATCGCTTCAACCAAAACACGTTCTATTCACCAAGAGGCACCTG
Source organism: Bartonella sp. AP72JLCBS (assembly GCF_042195705.1). Classification (NCBI taxonomy): domain Bacteria; kingdom Pseudomonadati; phylum Pseudomonadota; class Alphaproteobacteria; order Hyphomicrobiales; family Bartonellaceae; genus Bartonella; species Bartonella sp. AP72JLCBS. The sequence continues at coordinate 31,125 of NZ_JBHIOU010000004.1, forward strand.
AATATGTTGAACAATCGACTGTTTCGGAAATTCTTGTCACCGGTATTAAAGTCGTGGATTTGTTAGCCCCTTATTCTAAAGGAGGTAAAATTGGCTTGTTTGGTGGTGCTGGTGTTGGAAAAACCGTTCTCATTATGGAGCTTATAAACAATATTGCAAAGGCACATGGTGGCTATTCTGTATTTGCTGGTGTGGGAGAACGTACACGTGAAGGAAATGATCTTTATTATGAAATGATCGAAAGCCGCGTGAATGTGAATCCAAAAGAGAATAATGGTTCAACGGAAGGGTCAAAGTGTGCCCTTGTTTACGGGCAAATGAATGAACCACCAGGAGCGCGTGCGCGTGTGGCTCTTTCAGGATTGACAATTGCAGAAAGTTTCCGTGATGAAGGACAAGATGTTCTCTTCTTTGTGGATAATATTTTCCGTTTCACGCAAGCAGGAGCTGAGGTATCTGCTCTTTTAGGGCGTATTCCTTCTGCTGTTGGGTATCAGCCGACTTTGGCAACAGATATGGGGGCGTTGCAAGAACGTATTACCAGTACAAAAACAGGCTCTATTACTTCCGTTCAGGCAATTTATGTTCCGGCAGATGACTTGACGGATCCGGCGCCGGCAGCGTCTTTTGCTCATTTGGATGCAACAACTGTTCTTTCGCGCTCTATTGCGGAAAAGGGGATTTATCCAGCGGTTGATCCGCTTGACTCTTTCTCGCGTATGTTGGATCCATTGATTGTGGGGGAAGAGCATTACACGGTTGCTTGTCAAGTGCAAACCATTTTACAACGTTATAGAGCGCTTCAGGATATTATTGCTATTCTTGGAATGGATGAACTTTCTGAAGATGACAAATTGCTGGTGGGGCGGGCGCGTAAAATTGAACGTTTCCTTTCGCAACCTTTCCATGTTGCGGAAGCCTTTACTGGTTCACCGGGGAAACTCGTTCCTTTGGAAGAGACAATCAAAGGCTTTAAGGGGCTTTGTGCTGGCGATTATGATGATTTGCCAGAAGCTGCTTTTTATATGGTTGGTTCGATTGATGAAGCACTTGAAAAAGGAAAGCGTCTCATGGCAGAGGCTTCTTAGTAAGAAGCTTCTTATTCAAGAAAAAACTGTCATGGGTATTTTTCGTTAAAAAGGACGAGTCGTTGGAGAAAACGGAGAGTCCTTATATCGGGTATTGTGGAGACTTTTGTGGAAAACAATAGAGAAGAGCATTTTTTATTTGAGCTTGTATCGCCTGAAAAAATTGTGTTTTCAGAGCAGGTCGTGTCTGTTGTTCTTCCTTCAGCCTCAGGTTATTTGACAGTTATGGCGCATCATGCGCCATTGGTGGCAAGTATTGTGTTGGGCAGTGTTCGTGTTCGCACCTCTGTGGGTGAAAAATTATTTGTTGTATGCGGGGGCGTTGCAAATATTACCTTTTCAGGCTGCTCTTTATTGGTAGAGCACGTTGTGGCTGTAGAGAATCTTTCTTTTGATGTATTAGAACAGCAGATTTTGCAGATTCAAGCGACGTTAGAAGGAGGGACAAGTGATGAGGACAATCATAAAATAGAGGCTTTTTTCCAGCAGTTGTCAGCTGATGGTGCTGTGTTGATAGAAGCGTAGCAGAGTTACAGGAAAAGATGACATGAGCGGAAAAAAGAGTACGGTTGTGTCTGCTAAAAGGAGTGCAAAACCTTTTCCTCATCCTGGTCGTGTCTTTGCAGGACCTTTGCCAAAGTGCTTTGTTTATATTTTTGCTTCTCTTATTTTGCAATGGGCTTATGGTTTAGGGGCTAATATTGTTCAGTCTAACATTGTCCATCTTACGGGTGATTTTCATGCAACTTTGGCCGAGACGACATGGCTGGTAGCGGCTTATATGGCGCCAAATGTGAGTGTAGCGATTATGTTGATCAAAATCCGCTATCAATTTGGGCTGCGCGCTTTTGCTGAATTATCAATTCTTGGCTTTGTTTTGGTTTGCGTGTTGCAGCTCTTTGTTACGGATTTGCGTTCTGCATTGATTATTCGCTTTTTTGCTGGGATTGCTGCTGCTCCTTTGGCTTCGCTTGCGCTGCTTTATATGATGGAAGCTTTTGCTCCAGCAAAGAAGTTTACTGTTGGTCTTAGTTTGAATTATATGAATGCGGCTTTAGCGGCACCTTTATCACGTTTGATTTCTCCTGATTTGCTGGAAAATGGTGGTTTTTCCAGTCTTTCCGCTCTGGAAATGGGGTTGGTTCTTATCAGCTTGGTCTGTATCTATACTTTGCCTCTTACTCCTGTTGTGCGTAGTAAGGTTATTCAAAAATTAGATTGGATAAGCTATGGTTTGATTGCTCTTGGTCTTGGATTAAATGCTGTGATCATGTCTGTTGGCATATTGTATTGGTGGTATGAAGCACCATGGATTGGTTGGGGGCTCGCACTTGCTATTTTATCGTTGGCTATTGCTATTATTATTGAGCTTAATAGAGAAAAACCGTTGATTGATCTCCGTTGGATTTTCAGTAAAGAAATGGTCCAATCTGTTTTTATTTTATTTATTTTTCATGTTTTTTTATTGGAGCGGTCAAATTTGCCCGTAGGGTTTTTTAATCTTTTTGGTTTGCTCAATCGTGAGATGGCGCCCATGTATCTTGCGGTGACATTAGGGATTCTGTTAGGGGGGGCTGTTTGTGTCTTTTTTTTACGGGCGGGGCGTGAGGATTATTTTTATTTGTTGTCTTTGGGTTGTTTGGCGTTAGGAGCTTATTTAGATAGTCATGTAAACCATTTAACGCGCCCACAAGATATGATGTTGAGCCAAGGGTTGGTGAGTTTTAGTTATGCACTTTTTTTGCCTCCTGCTCTTTTCAAAGGGTTTGTGATCGCTGGTGAGCGAGGACCGCGTTACGTTTTAAGTTTTATTGCTGTTTTTTTGCTAACGCAAGTGACAGGGGGATTGATGGGGTCGGCTTTTTTTGGCAGCCTTCAGTTTTATTTTGCCCATAAGAACTTTGAGTCCTTAACACAAAATATTATTATTACTGATCCGCTTATTTCTGGTGAGATGAATACTTTATTTTCGCCTTCTTATGGTGTTTCTGTTCCCAATGGCTTGAGAAGTGAGCAGGGTACTTCTATGTTGATAGAGAAATTTAAGTTAACAGCAAATATTTTTGCTTATGATGACGTTTTTCGGCTTTATTTTTATATTTCAATGGTTGTATTCGTTATTTTTCTTGCCACAATGATTGTTAAGTCATGCTCTTTGCGTGCATTAGAAAAGTAGAGTAATGTCATAAAAAGAGGGGTGCAAAAAAAATGATAAAAAAATTACGGTCAAAAGCTACGATTGTTGCATTCCTATCGGGCATTACGGGTGTTTTGCTGATTTTGTGGGCTTGGAGGCTTCCTCCTTTTGTGAGTAACATTCAAATAACGGATAATGCTTCTATTAAGGGCAATGTTACTCTGGTTAGTTCACAGATCTCTGGGGTAATCGCACGGATTTATGTGCAAGATTATCAACGCGTTGAAAAGGGAATGCTGCTTTTTGAGCTCGATGATTCTCTTTTTCGGCAGCAGCTTGCACGGGCACAGGCTGTTCTCGATTCAAAAAATGCAAAACTGGCAAGTATTGAATTACAAGCACAGCTTTTGCAGGGCGAAATTAATACAGCAGAGGTGGAATTGGCGCGTTCACGAGCATTTTCCAATGTTGTTCCAGATAGTAAAAAGTTAGGTTTTGGTGATGCGGCAAGTTCTGTTTCTCGTCCTCTTTCACAACTCTTGACAGCTCTCGAAACAAAACGCCAATTGCAAAAACAATTGGATCTTGAACGGCAAAGTTTACAGTCAGAAATTGCGGGAGCGAAGGTGAGTGTTGAGTTGGCAAAACTTAATCTCGATCACACAAAGATTTTATCTCCTCGAACAGGCTATATTGGATTAGTTGGAGCGCGGGTAGGGCAATATGTTATGCCAGGGACACAATTGGTCTCTGTTATTTCTGATGATATTTGGATTATTGCTAATTATAAGGAAACGCAACTTTCTCAGATGCGTGTGGGACAACCGGTTGTTTTTTCTGTTGATGCATTGAACAACAAAAAGTTAACAGGGCGTGTGGTTCGTTTTGCACCTGCTACAGGCTCAGAATTTTCATTGTTAAAAACGGATACGACAATTGGTAATTTTATCAAAATTGCGCAACGTATTTCAGTACGGATTGCTTTAGATCCTGGGCAGGAAGGGATTGAAAAACTCATTCCTGGCATGTCCGTAGTTACCTATGTAGATACTTCGCAGCGAGTCGATTCTGGAGGATGAAATTTTGGGTTTTTTCAGTTTAATTTTTGCGTCATTTACTTATAGCAAGTGGTTGTTTACATTGGAAGATTTCGTTTGGTTTGCTATACTACATGTTTTAAAGCTCTTAGGCTTCTTATACTTTTATGTCATGATGTAAAATAATGTTCCTTAGAATATTAAAGCGCATGCATCTTTACTCACTTCCATTTCTTTTGAACTAACTCAGTAGGGGGGGTGGAGTATTGGAAGCTTTGCTTGTGGTTTTGCACAACACTGTCCTTTGAGGTGTGGTGTCACCGTATGTTTGGAAGATGGGGGTAGGGGGAAGCCAGATAAAAAATTGGATTATAGACTGGGTCGGATGGGAAACTTATCCTTTTAGGTGAGGGCGTAAAGTTAGGAGAAAGACGTAAAGTTTATATTTTGTAAACCATAAAAATGCCCGTTTTGAGGCGGGCATTAAAAGGGAAGGTTATTGGTTGTGTTATTAATTTTTACGGATCAGTAAGAAGCTTACTAAAACGACTCCTGCTGCTAATGCGAGGGTTTTTTTAGGATTTTCTTTCGCTTTTTTCTTTAATTCTGTAGCATGTTCGTTGAGGTGATAAAGTGCGTGACGGCCTTTTTGTTTCCATGTGTTAAACAGCTCAGAAATGTTTTCAAAGCTATCATTTTGAAAACTCCAATGATTTACGGGGACCAGCTCTCTTTTTAATTGTGCTATACGTTTTTTAATTTTAGCATTTTTTCTATGGGGTGAAAATAGACACATTTATTGACTCCTTCATGTGTTAAATTGTTGCGTGACAGTTGGAATTGTGTTTGGGGTTTTGCTATAACGGCTTGAAAATTGAAAGGTTGCATTGATAATGCCGCGCGTGGGTGAGATGAGAGTTAAGAGTTTGGGTTTAATGAGGCATTTCTTAATGTGCTTGAGTTCATTTCGTGATGGTGTTTGTTAAGGATGTAAGGTAAAAATTTTTACAAAATGGTGTAAGATTCATTCATAAAGATGGTGGGCGATGTCTTCATTTTTTTGTTTGTTTAAAGTGTTGGGATAGCTTTTGGCACTTGAAATAGTTTATAAGGAGTTTTTATCTATCTATTCTCTTGTGGCTGTAGGGAGTGGTATTGATTGATTCAATTAAGAAGATTTAAAATGAGGAAATCTTACGATATTTGGGGTTGCTATTCAAATTTGTAAAAAATAGATTATTATAAATCAATATGTTGGATTAATTTGGCGATGTCTTTCATGCATTTTTAAAAATTGCGCTTTGTTAGGCGTTATCTGTTGTGTTGTAAACACTGTTTTGTGGTGACGTTGATGTAAGGTATCGGCAGGCAACTTAAAAATACAGTATTGTCTCTGTTTTGTTTCAGTTTCTTTTTGAAGCAACCAAGTGTAGAAGTATAAACTTGAACAGAAGTAGTAGAACTTATCCGGTGCGTCTATAGAATGAATCCACCTATGAAATTGTATTGCATCAGTGTTAGTAGGTAGAACCTTTTGAGAGCAATCTGTTAAGATTGGTGGGCGGTGTAATTTTCGTCCTTTGAAGCGCGGAGGAAGTCAATGTAAATAATGATTGATAGCGCAGGTTTTAAAAATTTGAGGACTTGATGAGTACGACCTATTTTTTATCTAAACCACTTGAGCGTCGTCGATCTGTTGGTGTTGCTGTTGGTGATGTGATTATTGGGGGGCAGAGCCCGATAGTTGTACAGTCAATGACTAATACAGATACCGCTGATGTTGATGCAACTGTTTCTCAAGTAGCTGCTCTTTGGCAAGCTGGTTCACAATTGGTTCGAATTACTGTTGATCGCGATGAAGCGGCGGCGGCTGTACCAAAAATACGGGAGCGATTGGAGAGGTTAGGATTTTTTGTACCATTGGTTGGGGATTTTCATTATATTGGTCATAAGCTTTTATCTGAGCATCCTGCGTGTGCTGAGGCGCTTGCAAAATATCGCATCAATCCTGGAAATGTTGGTTTTGGCGCAAAAAAAGATCGTCAATTTGCAGAAATTATAGAGATTGCTTGTCGGTATCATAAACCTATTCGCATTGGCGTGAATTGGGGCTCTCTTGATAATGCGTTGTTAACACGGCTTATGGATGAAAATGCACAGCAAGAAAAACCCTTATCTGTGGCTGAAGTGATGCGGGAAACTGTTGTGCAGTCGGCTTTGCTTTCGGCTACTTTAGCAGAAGAGTTAGGGTTGGGGCGTGATAAAATTATTCTTTCTGCTAAAGTGAGTGATGTCCAAGATCTTATTGCTGTCTATACCACCTTGGCGGCGCGTTGTGATTATGCTCTTCATTTGGGATTAACGGAAGCTGGGATGGGAACAAAGGGCATTGTTGCTTCTTCGGTGGCTTTGGGTATTTTATTACAGCAAGGGATTGGCGATACGATACGAATTTCCTTAACACCAAAACCTGGTGGTGATCGGACACGAGAAGTAAAGGTGGGGCAAGAACTTTTGCAAGTGATGGGGTTTCGCCAATTTTTGCCTGTTGTTGCGGCTTGTCCTGGTTGTGGGCGCACAACTTCTACGGTCTTTCAACAATTGGCGCAAAAAATTGAAGCAGATTTATACAAAAATATGCCTGTTTGGCGTGAAAAATACCCTGGCGTTGAAAGTTTGAAGGTGGCTGTGATGGGATGTATCGTCAATGGACCGGGGGAGTCAAAACATGCGGATATTGGAATCTCTTTGCCTGGAGTGGGGGAAAGTCCAGCGGCACCTGTTTTTATTGAGGGACAAAAGGTAAAAACTTTGCGGGGTGATCACATTGCTGAAGAATTTGAAGCGCTTTTGAGTGATTATATTCATACACGCTTTGGGCAAGGTTGAGGTAAAAATCGCATAAGGTTGAAGTAAAAAGGGTGTGTCGTTTTTTTAAACAAGCTGTCTTCAATGTGAAGAGGGTGCTGTTGTATGCTGCTTTAGCTATGGTCAATACTGTTGTTGGTTGCTTATTATTTTAGGTAAAACCAGATGATATGCCTGTTTTAGAATCAGAAGCTTATGAAGGATATTAATGAGTTTGAGTGTGTTAAGACTATTAAGCAAAACGATATGAATACTTTAAATGGATCCGTAAATGTTGTTGCTGGTTTTTGGCTGCTCTTGAGACAGTAAAATATTTAACGGATTCTTCAAATATCAAATTATAGAAAGAACATTGTTTATTGATTTTTCAGGCATTTTCCCAGCATTTTTTGGGGTATCAAATTGATAGGATTGGAAATCCTTATAGCGATTATAGTCCTATTTGTCGTAAAATGTAAGCTTTTATATTGATATAAAATGATGTATACGGGTGCCTTTTTGGGCGTTATTGGGGGAATGCATGACAAGTATATTAGCGTTTGGCTTTTTATTTAACGGTATAAGGATTTTAACTGGCGCCTTTATTGTCTTTTATATGCTTGAAAAAGGCTTAACGCTTATTGATATTGGTGTCATTAAGTCGTTTCAGGCTTTTATTATGATGGTTACCGATATTCCTCTGGGATATTTTGCTGATCGAAAAAGTTATAAAATATCGATCGTTTTGGCAGCGGCTTTTGCTGCCACATGGCTCTTTCTCATGGGATTTTCTACAAGCTTTTATGGTTTTCTTTTGGCAGAAACTTTTAATGCCTTATCGCTGACATTAATTGCTGGAGCCTATAATGCTTTACTTGTTCAATATGCAAAAGAAAAATTGACATCCACTAAAAAAGTGCTTGGTTCCAGCTCTCAATATAATTACATCGGCATGTTTATATTCAGTTTAATCGGGGCATATTTTGCTGATTATTCTAGCCAATATATATGGTATATCGCGGCGTTTTTAATGTTGATGACGACACTATTTGGTTTGTTTTTTCTTGATGACTTGAAGGGGGAGAAAAAACCAAATAAAGCGAATTCTCTCATTTGTGAAGCTAAGGAGATGTTGTCTATTTTTATTAGAGTTCCTTATATCTCTTTATGCTTTTATTTTTCACTGATCTTTTTCAATATATTCTCGCAGTATTGGCAGTGGATATTTAAAGATCATCATATTAATGTCACTTATTTTGATCTTGGTGTGACATTTTCATTGATATTGCTTTCTCAGCTTTTGGCTAGTTTTCTCTTTACAAAACTAAGTGAAAGAGTGAATTTTATTTTATTGCTGTTTCTTTTGGTTTCACTGATTTTTACAATGGTTTTCTTTGAGCCGAAAAAAGAAATTGCTGTTATTTTAGTCTGTATGATTTTTTACTTAATTAAGTATACATATCTGCGTGTAGAAGTTGTTTTGCACGATAGTATTAGTGATCATTTCAGGGCTACATATGAATCTTTCTTGTCAACTGTTGGGAGATTTAGCTTATTGGTATTTTTTTACATGAGTGCGTATATGGTTGATATATTCGGCTTTTTCTCTCTCGTTTATGTTTTTGGTATCTATTTATTGGTTTATCTGTTGGCAATGTTTTTTTTAGAAGGAGCCCTAAAGAAATCTCAGTGAAAATAGTAACGTATTTCACGTGTGTTTCATGGGGTTTATAGTGGATCAAGGCTTTTATTTATTAAGGCGCATCATTGTTTTTGCATGTTGAATGGGAAAGCAGAATGTTATCCGTTATTCTTATTTCAAATCTATGTATGTTGAAGCAATCAAAGTCATCTGCTTGTACGTTATAAGTGGGCGTGGCATCACAATCATTAAAAAAGAAATAAAAATGCTTCTCATGAATATTGCACCAAGAGTTGCTGACAAGATTGGACGCTGATAAAGAAAATGATTGTACCGGATTATATGCTTATTAAGGAATGGTGATGGAGCAGTTTTCCCATTTTCATTGGTTACTTGCTGGTAATACTTTATCTCATTAGAGCTCATTAAGCAGTTGGGCAATTTTAGCCTGTTCAAAAAGGCTTTCCTCATGACCGATTTTATTGTTGATATATCTAACGCGTTTTATTCTTGTTTCCTTTAAAATATGAATGATCTTGTTGAGATAACGGCATCTTTCATTCTCATTTTTGAGTATTTTCTCTTTGGTTGTGGTCTCTGTATTGGTATTGTTGGGATGTACTCGCGTGGATAGTCTAGAGCAGTACAATAAACTTTACGAAGAATAGATAAATGGAAAATACGAGGCTTTTGAACATTTTCAAAAACAAGAGCAAGCAAGAAACTTCGTATATAGCCGTGGTTATCAGAATATAGCGCCCAAATTTGATATTATATGGCATCATCACAGACTTATTGTTTTATGTGGACGCTTTGTTAATTTATTGCGTGGTGATTATAATGAATGGATATCAGCAGATATGTTACTCAATGTCATAAGCAGTTTGCGTAATGACTATAACTGGAGAGAAAGCGATTTTATTTGGGCATATAATATGTCTATGAATGCTACCGACCCCATGATTGATTACGCGAAAAAATTTCTTAATTCTTCCAGCGGAAATGGCATCAGCCCAACAACACAAATTATTGACCTTGTGTCTAGTATGAGAGCTGGTCATGGTGACAACACTAAACAAATAGCGCGTTTTTGCATAGAGCTAAACACGATATATGACATGATGAAACCAAGAAGAATTTACAAATGACATTGAATGGATAATGAGAAAAATTCTCTCGAAGGATATTAAATGGCTATAATACTCTTGATAATCGCGGCATTTTCTTGGCCATGTTGCATGTTTTTTTATTATGGCTTCAAAAGGTGGACATATTTTCCAGCTTTTACAACAGGAATAGGTTCACTTACAATGATGCTTTTCATCTTAATAAGAAAATTGCACTTAAAGGAGGAAATTTGCACTTGGATTGAAAAAACTACTTATCACAAATTAGATTGCGCTATTATATATAATAATAAGGACTTTTTTTATCTTTCTGTTGCAATGATCATTCTCTGTTTAAGCTTATCAATTCTCTTTTTATGTGATGAATTGAATAAACGAGATAAAGAGCGTGATGAATTAAAGTTGTACAGTGATCAAGATTATTATTAAATTGAAGTTATTACACAATTTTGTAAATAAAAATGTTTCTGCTTTTGAAGGAGCATGCCGACACAATCATTCACTTTTCTCGCCCCTAATGTTGCGGATAGCCCTTGGCTTTTAAGACGGTTCATAAGAGGCATTTTTTTAGTTTTTTCTTTGATGTTTTGCCCCACACGGCTTTTCCCGCTTGTGACGTGCAAGCAAATGATTTTGATTGATTTAACATACACAGATTTGAAATGAGAAAATCTTATGATATTCAGGGTTCTTATTCAAGTTGAAAAACCACAAATTATGATTATAAATCAATGTGTTGTATTATTCTTGCTAAGAAAAGAGAGATCGGTAATAATACTGCTTTGGTCTTTCGTTCTATTGAAATTAGTGGTTTTATTTATCCTGTTATGCCGTAACATACTGTCATTTGAGGGGTGGTGAAGGTAGCCTGTTTGATACATTAAGTATTTTAAGAAGTGCATGGTGAATATTCTTAAGTCTGTTTATCGAGTCTTTAGTTTAAGTGAATCGCATGCGTGGAAAGCGAGAGAAACCTACTCGGTAGGAAACTAGACTGTTTACAGAGTAGATTAGGTTAAAAGACTTTGTTCTTTGAGGGTGGCATAAAAATCAAAATAGCCATTATGTTCATTTTTTTCTGATATTTTAAATACGAGCTTCAAAAAAATGATGCTTAAACTAAACAACGAGCACTTTTGTAAAAGTGTTTTTAGAGAGCAAGCAATACACGAGTGAATTTACAGAATGTAAGCATATTTGATCTTCTACAACAAGATAGCGTGGAAAGGCATAAAAATTACGACTCTCTACTGAGGGCATTGTACTCCTAGGGTTGGCAATAAACAACAGATGACTTTGATAAGGCTACAAAGCCAATCGGCATTTTTATTGTTTTTTGCGGATTTATAAAATGCCTGGTTTTATACTTATTCTGTTTATTTTTTGCCTTATCGTTAGAAGATTAAAGATATAAAGGAGAAAACGAGTTTTCCTCTTTCCGGTTGTTTTTTATTCGGCTTTAAAGCACCCACCACCCACTGTAATATCTTTTAAAACATGGTGATTACGCATTTTCACATTTTGTTTCTTTCAGTCTTTAATGGAAGGCATTTTTCATGCAAAATAGGATACCCAGAATGCATTTGTGTTATAAATTCACGCGGCTTGTTTTAATGAAATTCCTCTCAAGATTTGTCGCACCCATTTCATGATAAGGAGTATAATGGAGATTAATGGTAATGTTTCTTTGAAAAGTCTATTATGCATTTAATAAATATGACGGTGTACACTATGTACAATAGGGTAGATGAAGTTTAATTTTGGCGTATTGCACTAAAGTGTGCTGCTTGTTGGAGGGGGAGTGCTTTAGCGCCAAAAGGATGTAAGAATGCTTCTGCTTTACTGATGAGTGTATCACGCTTTTTTTGGGTTTCTTTAATGCCGTAAAGATGAACAAAAGTGGCTTTTTGTGCCGTTTCATCTTTCCCAGCCGTTTTTCCTAGGGTTTGCGTGTTGGCGGTGACATCAAGAAGGTCATCGGTTAATTGAAAGGCTAAACCAAGATAGGTCCCAAAATCAGTAAGTTTTTCAGTTAATTCTTTAGATGCATTGCCAATGATGGCACCTGCTTGGCAAGCAAAGCTTATCAGGGCTGCTGTTTTCATGTGTTGTAGAGTGATGATGTCAGTACTTTCTTGCGGTCTTTTTTCAGCTTCAAGGTCCAGCATTTGTCCACCTAACATACCGCCAAGTCCTGCCGATTGTGCAAGAGACGTGATCAGCTTGATTCTAATATCTGTAGATAGATTACTAGCTTTATGGGCAATGATTTCAAAGGCAAATGTTAAGAGGGCATTGCCTGCTAGAATTGCTGTTGCTTCATCAAATGCTACATGGACAGTGGGTTTTCCACGCCGGAGTATATCGTTATCCATAGCGGGAAGATCATCATGAATGAGCGAATAACAATGGATACATTCTAAGGCACACGCAACATCAAGAGAATGTTCTACAGGGACATCAAAAAGTGCAGCACTTTGAATTACAAGAAAAGGACGCAAGCGTTTTCCACCGTTCAGCACACCATAGCGCATGGCTTTGATTAAATTTTTAGGGCGTGAAATTTCACCAGTTTGGATTTGATCACTTAACAGGGTATCAAGCCGCTTTTCAACGGTATTTCCATGTTTTGCAAGAAGGGTGGTAAATTCGTGCATTCTTGCTTCCTTTGTTTTTACAAAAATGAAATTATGAAGTTTAAAGAGAAAGGTTGTTGCTTTTTCTTGTTTTCATAAATTGGCGTCGTTTTTTATTAAAAATCAACTTCTCTTTTTATCTGTATCTCTACTGTATGCGCAAATCCCTTTTTAAACCAAATAAAAATTGAATGAAGGGCTTATAAAAAAGCTTTCATTGGTGTATAAAATTCTTAAATTTTGCAATGTTTTTGATATTCATTTGATTATTGTGACACCATTTTTGATAACAGGAAGGTCATTTTTGGTAAGAGGAGGATCATTTTGACATTGCCTCTTCTTTTTTATCAGTGTATAATATACTCAAATTTTATGGTATTTTAAATGAAGCATTGTCATTTTTGACATTGCTTTTTCTGTTTTAATGGATTTGGAGTGTCTTTTTATGGCTGTACCTAAACGAAAAACCTCTCCAGCGAAGAGGGGCATGCGCCGTTCGGCTGATGCTCTGAAGGCGCCGACTTATATCGAAGATAAAAATTCTGGTGAATTACGTCGTCCTCATCACATTGATTTGAAAACGGGAATGTATCGCGGACGTTCCGTTTTAGTGGTTAAAGACTGAGCGTTTTCTTTTTTTTCCAGTGGTGAACTTCTTTTATTTCATCGATCAATGCACGCTTGGGGCGTGCATTTTCGCTTTAAGATGAATGTTGAGGTTCCCTTGTATCGTCTTCTATCGATGTGGAACAGGGAATATATCGTGGGCGTTCTGTTTTAGTGGTTAAAACTTTAGCGTTTTCTTTCTTTTCCAGAGGTCAACTTCTTTTATTTCATCGATCAATGCACGCTTGGGGCGTGCATTTTCGCTTTAAGGTGAATGTTGAGGTTCTCTTGCATCGTCTTCTATCGATGTGGAACAGGGGATGTATCGTGGACGTTCTGTTTTAGTGGTTAAAACTTTAGCGTTTTCTTTCTTTTCCAGTGGTAAACTTCTTTTATTTCATCGATCAATGCACGCTTGGGGCGTGCATTTTCGCTTTAAGATGAATGTTGAGGTTCCCTTGTATCGTCTTCTATCGATGTGGAACAGGGAATGTATCGTGGACGTTCTGTTTTAGTGGTTAAAACTTTAGCGTTTTATCTCTTTCAGTGGTAAGTTTCTCTTGATTCATTAGTGAATGCATTGGGTAAGATGCGTTTTTCGCTTTTTCTTGGGAACATATGTGGGATAAAGTTTTGCCGTAGAGAAATGATTCTATTGTGGGAGATGATTTTCTTGTTTTCTTGAGAGGCTATAAAGGGCTACTTGTATCAGTGTCTTTTATGATGACTTCGTTAAGAGCTTGGGTATTGATATAAGTTAGCTCAGTAATAGAATCATTTTGTATCGCACTTAATCTTTATTGATTATAGAGAGAATCCTATTAGACCGTAAAATATCATCGTTTAAGGCAGTTGATCTATGTAAGGCTTTAAGCATATCGGTGTTTTTTATGAGAATATTTAAGGCAATGGTTGTCTATAGGCTTATATTGTGACATGTGATTCTCCTTAAAAAAATAGAGATCGACATCACATTGATTTATAAAGATCATTTGTTGTTTTGCGCCTTGAATGGAAGCTCTATCGTAGGATTTTCTCATTTCAAATTTTTCCCCATGTTGAATCAATGACAATCACTTGCTTTTCGGTCACAAGTGGGGCTGGCATGTGGGTGAAAACTCTATAAAAAAGGAAAAATGTTTATAATGAATATTTTCCAATGTAAGGATTGTTGTAACATTGGGTTAAGTGTATGCTGATGCCAGCGTGCTTTCTTATGAGCAGAAAAGAGAAAACCGTTACAAGACAGAAGGTGTATACATTCAATAACCTTTAGTGCTTTTTATGATAAAGGTATATGAGACTTTTCTATGAATATCACGCTGTATTTTCATGTTTTTGAACTAAGAATTGTCTATATATTTTTCTTATTTTTGTGAATATAAGGGATTTGTTGCGAACAGCTTGTAAAAATAAGTAAACTTAAAACCAGATATGTTATGTGTGGGGGTGAGCAAAGTATTTTATCAAAGCCGGTACGATTCTCCAGTTCATAGCTGGTTTATGAATGATTTTATAGTGTTGCTTACCTAAGTTTATGATTTTTTTGTTATCTGTTCATCACTAGACAACATATTGATTTATATATATAATTCACTTATTTCAAATCTCTCTATCTAGAATCAATCAAAACCACTCGTTTGCACGTCACAAGTGGGATGAGTGTGTGGATAAAATTTGTATAAGAAAGGACTAGAAATGGTTCTTATGAATCGTCTTAAGAGCCAAGGGCTGTCGTAACACCCACGAGCTGGAAAATATAATGATGGTACCGGCTTGCTTCTTCACAAACGTAAGAGATGGGGGTGGTCAATGGATTTACCGTTATACTTTTCACGGGGGCCGCGAAATGGGCTTGGGAGCGTTGCGAGATGTTTCTTTAAAACAAGCCCGTGAATTGGCAATTGGGTGGGGTGCTGTTTTACGTGAGGGGCGTGACTCCATTAAAGAACGCGATAAACAAAAGCGTGAGGCAATGCGTAATCTTCATTATTTAAAAAACATTGCTTTAGATGCATTTGAAAGTCGTAAAGCTGAATTAAAAAGAGATGGTAAAGCTTGTGATTGGTTTTCACCCTTACGCCTTTATATTCTCCCTAAATTAGGCTGTCTACCCGTTTCAGAGATTACGCAAACAGAGATACGCAATACCCTTGCCTCTATTTGGCATGCAAAAGCTGCAACAGCAGATAAAGCACTGAAGCGTCTTAATCGTTGTCTTAAGCATGCGGTTGCTTTGGGTTTGGATGTTGATTTACAAGCAAAAAAAAGCACGCGCACTCTTAAGGTAAGCAACGCTATAAAACTATTAATAGACTAGCCATGGATTGGAAAGATGTTCCTGCCTTTTATCAGTTACTCTGTAAAACACAAAACATAACACGACTGGCTTTGCGTTTGCTTATCCTGACAGGCGTTCATACTAATCCTTTGCGTCATATTCGTGAAGATCAGATTGAAGATGATATCTGGACAATTCCTGCTGAGAATATCCAATCTTTAGCGGTTTGTTTGAAACAGAGATTGAGACTTTTAAGAGTTCTATGAATCATTCTAGATTTTATGTGTCCGATTGGAGTAAGAATATTGCGTATATCTCGTAATCTCTGAAATGAGAAACCTCATTTGGGAAAAATATGAAATTGAAAGGGGCAATGCTAACGTTCATTTTTATTGTTATTTTTTAAGTTAATTTTACAGCTTTCAAAAGTATTTGGAATGCCTTTTACAGAATGGAGATGATGGTTTTAGTTCATGCTTTTTTTATCGCGTTTTTTAATGGGGGGAATGCTTCTCATGCAAAATAGAGTGCCCAAGACAAAATATGCTTATGTTGTACTGTCACGCTTTTTTTAAAAGGAATATTTTTCAATATTTATGGCATCCATTTTATGACGGTGTTTTTGAATGTTCCAATGGTTTTGTAGAAGGGGGTAAATGGTAAAGTTTCGGTGTAGTGTATAAACGGCACTATGATCTTTACGCTTAATAAAAAAGCAAGCCCTGCCCTTACACATCTTGCCAGATTCCAATGTTGGTATATCCTTTGGTGCTTGAGACAGTGTCTCGCTCTTTTTGTACAGTTTTTACCCACAGATCAGCTCCGCTTGTGATTGACAAGCAAGTGATTTGATTAATTCAACATGAGAGCAATTTGAAATGAGTAATCTTACCATATTCAAGATTCTAATTTAATATGAATAATGCTAGATTATGATGATTAATCAGTTTGTTATCTATGAAGAAAGAAAATAAGGAGGAGGAATTTGTCGAAAAGTTAGATTGTTTATAGATTGGCGCTGGTTAAGAAACTTTGTCCTTAAGGGCAGAGAGGATGTTAAAAAATAAAACCAGCTTTTCGCTGGTTTTATCGAAATATCATCATTATGATGAAAGAGTGTATTATGCAGCGTAGACAGCTTTACTGTTTTCATCTGTTTCTTCTCTCTCAGTTTTAAACTCGCGTTCCGGCTTGTTGGAGAGATGCATCTCTATGAGATTGATAGCTTCTGTTTCAGAAAGACTATTGATAACCGCAATTTCACGGGCCATTCTTTCAAGAGCAGCTGTATAAAGTTGGCGCTCAGAGTAAGATTGTTCAGGCTGTAGATTAGAGCGGAAAAGATCACGGACCACTTCGGCGATACAAATAAGATCTCCTGAGTTGATTTTAGCATCATATTCTTGTGCACGACGTGACCACATGGTCCGTTTAACGCGTGCTTTTCCGCGTAAAACTTTTAAGGCACGTTCGACAGAATCACTAGCAGATAATTTACGCATTCCAACGGAAAGGGCTTTTGCAATGGGGACTTTGACATCCATCTTATCTTTCGCGAAATGAATGACAAAAAGTTTTAATTTATGTCCTGCAACTTCTTGATCTTCAATCGCTATAATTTGTCCTACTCCATGCGTAGGGTAGACGATATATTCAGAGGTTGCAAATTCTTTGGTCTTGGAAGACGTTCCATGTTGGGATGCCATATTTTAGTTTACTCCCTTATGATCAACAAATGTATCGGAAAACAGGTTATAAACCTGAGGGTTGAGTTTTCTTTAACCAAGTATATTGTACCAATTAAGTGAGCATAAAAGCCGAGTACTTTTAAATCAAAAAAAAATACACCGCTTTACTATAACAAGCAAAGAAAAATACTTAGAAAGATGATCATGTTAAAATAACACTAACATCAAAATTTAAAAGAATCAATCATTTCGCTTAAGGATTTTTTATTTTTACAAGAGAAGTCTTTCAATCGTTGAAGGAGGAGAGTGTACACTTTATCATTACTCTTCGCCACTTCCTGGATTTTCTGAAAAATACTTTTCTAATTTATTTGGAACACCATCCATTTCTTTTGCTTGAGGAAGAGGATCTTTTTTGGTGGTTAGATTAGGCCATTTGTTTGCATAATGAAGATTGAGTTCTAACCACTTTTCTAATCCTGGTTCTGTATCAGGTAAAATCGCTTCTGCTGGGCATTCTGGCACGCAAACACCACAATCGATGCATTCATCGGGGTGAATAACAAGCATATTTTCCCCTTCATAAAAACAATCAACTGGGCAGACTTCAACGCAATCCGTATATTTGCAGTGAATGCAGTTGTCGGTTACTACGTGGGTCAAGATCAAACTCCATTTGTTACTTTAATTCTCTTTAGAGGAAAGTGTGTGCGTGTTTTTATGATTGGTGAGTTGATCGCGTAGTACAGCTAGTTTCGCAAAAGGTGAATCAGGATTAAGGCGCTTTTCTTTTTGAAAGGGCTTATGATTTGCATGTTTTCCTTGGGATTTGTGGAACTTATGAGAGCGTTTTGCTTGTGATGGTGCTTCTTGAGGGGAATTTTCATTTTTGTATTCCGCTTTTTTTACAGCGTTCTTCGATTTATTTTGCCACTTATTTCCTAATTTATCACGTTTTTTTTGTGCATGGTGGGGGAATTGATGCTTATAATGCCATAACAAAATAACTTTATCTTCTTCTGTAGAGCGCGGGGATTTGGCAAAATTCCCAACAGGTTCAGCTGCTGGTAAACGATTGGTTTTATGGAGATGTTTTTCAATACCAGAGGATGAAGTGTTTGGGAATGAGGTATTTTTTTCTTCTCGTGTTGTTTCTAAATCGCTTACTGTTTGCCATTGACTTCCAACGCATTCTGCTGCAGGAACATCTTGCATTGCCCTATTGACAGGGGAAGAGGCTTGGTGTGCAAAGAGATTTTGTTCAAAAACAGTATTGCTTATGCTGTACGATTGATAACCAAGTCCTTTGAGGATTTCTTCCATATCGTTTCCATTGGCCCCAAGAATGGACATCATGGCTGGTGTAACAAAAAAACTTTTGCCATCATAGGCTCCATCGGGTTTAGGATCACTTCCTTGTTTCCAATGAAGTGCGGGACGGATGAGATTGGCAAGACGTTCTAAAATATCAATCCGTACAGCACGTTGTCCTAAGATTCGGTAGCCGGCTAATTGATAAAATTGGCGGTTATAGGTAGGGTCAACAATTAAAGAGGTTCGACCAGCAGATAATGCTGAAAAAACTTCACCCAAACCAGTTTGATCTTGTCCCGCATTTTGAAGATTCCACAGGAGAGTAATGGCTTGAACCGGAGCAGGTTTAAGCATTCCGGCAACATAGATATGAAAAGCGCCAAAACGCACGCCTAGACGCCGAAGAACGGCACGTGATTCTTGCGCAAGGTTTTTGACAATGTCTAAGACTTCGCGGCGTGGTAAAATCCCTAAAGAGTTAAAAAGTTGTAAAGCAAGACTGTTTGTTGAATCCGTTAAATTATCAGCATTGCGCAAATCAAACAGGGGTTTTAAAGTCGTTTCAAAATGAAAGGTGACAAAGCGTTCTAATCGTTTCACAACGTTATTGCGGGATTCTCCCGTGAGTTGTTCATCTGCTAAAACAATCAGTTTTGGTTTAAAAAAATCTTCTGTTGCTACAAGTTGTCCTACGGGTTGACCAATCCAGCGCACAATTCCATCAGAACTGAGGGTAAAATCTCCATTTGCAGAAGCACAAAAACGTGTCGCGCGTTTGGAAAAAGCAAGAATCAAATTCTCATTCTCTGTTGAAATTTTCTTCTCAGCTATTTGATCGGTACTGTTTTTGTTGGCATAAAAACGAAAACCTTCAAATTTACCCCTTCCGTGTTTTTCAATGAGAATATCATCTTGAAGAATCTCATTCTGTTGAACAATCTTGCTATCCATGATCATTTTCTTTCTCAGTGTGACACTGGTCAAAAGCTTTTTGCGACAATTTCATAATGGTGCTCTTTCTTTAACACGTTTGTTGCGTTTGCTTCAATCACTCTTGTCATTTTTTGCTGTTTCTTTGCGCCTTTAAAACTTGAATGATTCTTTTTTCATTCAGTTTTCATTCAGTTTGGATGCTTTATATTTGCAAATTACACTTATTAGTTGTATTGTAAAGCTAAAAGCATAAATAAATTCTTCAATTTAAAAGGAAACGGAACCGGTTATCAAAAAACGGCATTTCTTTTGCATGATCACTTTATTTTTTTGCTGTTTTGTCATGAAAAGTGAAGAGAAAGTTTTTTCAAATATTTCATAGGCTAAAAGGCATATTGTAAAGGCATTTTGCAGGTGAAATTGTGTCTTATGTCAAGAAGTTTTACCATGACAGTAAAAAAAACAATTGCGATTATAAAATTACACGTTAAAGTAGTGGTCACAGAAGTTAACAACTTTTGCGTTCTTTTTAAGCGAAGAACAATGATGTCGTTGCCAAATCAATTTTGATAATTTTAATCGCAAGGGGTTATTATGGGTAATCTTTCAAATGCTGTTTATAAAAGCAGCAAAAATTATAGCGATGCAGACAAAAGCTTAGGACGTAATATGATGCGTTCTGCTATGCAAGCACCTTATCTTGAACGACAAAAAGAGCATGATTTGGCTCTGCGGTGGAAAGACAAACGTGATGATGATGCCATGCATCAAATTGCAGCGGCTCATATGCGTTTAGTGATTGCTATTGCTAATCGCTTTAAACGTTTCAAAATGCCATTGGGGGATTTGGTACAAGAAGGGTATGTGGGACTATTGGAAGCAGCTGCACGTTTTGAACCTGATCGGGAAGTGCGTTTTTCAACATATGCAACGTGGTGGATACGCGCTTCTATTCAAGATTATATTTTGCGAAATTGGTCAATCGTTCGAGGGGGAACGAGTTCTTCGCAAAAAGCACTTTTCTTTAATCTTCGGCGTTTGCGTGCAAAACTGATACAAGATGATAGTGCTTTGTCAAAACAGGATATTTTTCGCACAATCGCTGAAAAACTCGGTGTTTCCGTGCGCGATGTTGAAACGATGGATTTTCGTTTTTCCAGTTCTGATAATTCCTTGAGTGTTTCTGTTTCTGAGAACAGTGATAATCCCATTGCTAAGATGGATGTTTTGGTGGATGATAGTCCTCTTCCTGATGCTTTAATTGAGCAAGTCATTGATGGTCAACGGCGTACACAATGGCTTTACGATGCGTTGCAAATTCTCAACGAACGGGAGTTGGAAATTATTCGCTTTCGCCGCTTAAATGAAGAGGGGGCGACTCTCGAAGTTTTAGGTGAAAAGTTAGGAATCTCGAAAGAGCGCGTGCGTCAAATTGAAGCTAGGGCTTTGCAAAAATTGCGTTCTGCTCTCCTTACGGTTCATTCAGAAGACGCTTACGATATATAAGCAGTGAAAGGCTTTGGGGGGGGAGGAAAGAGAATGTATTAAGTGGGGGCATATGAGAATATGATAAAGTCAGTTTTAGGGGGTGTTCATATTTGTTTAGGAATATGCCTCCTTGGGGGCGCTACTGATAAACAGAGGAAGATAGGGGGCTGTTAGTTGGAGGAAATATATATATATCAAACGGAGACCTATAAAGACATGATGAAGTTGGATTTTAAAGTGTTCCTCTTTATTTTCGAATATGCTTTAAGAGGGAGGGCGTGATACAGGCAGAAAAGAATCAAAACTGTAACGGATGAGAAGAAAGGCTTATTCTGTAATAATTTTCACTTTTGTACCTGCGGGTAAAGTTTGCGTTGGTGAGAGGGCGTTGAGGATGCGAAAGAGTTTTTCTTTATATGGTGTGTATTGCATTTTATCTGCAAGATTGGCAACGGTTTCTCCTTGTTTAACACGGACAACACGGATTTTTAAGGGCTGCAATTTTTTTAACTGTGAAGATGAAAGAGAATGAAAGCTTTGTAGCGTTTTTTGGGCAACCTCTGCAAAATTTCGAGAATTATATGGAGCGGCCGTCAAAAAACGAAAGATGTGGTTGTTGAATGGAATGACAACCACATCAAATTGCCATTGATCATTGGTAGCATAGGCCCGCGCTCCAAGTAAACTTTGGCTTTGGGATTCTTGGCGCATAAATTCTTGATTGAGGAGCCCTTGAATTGTGATGGGGCGGATAGATGATTGATCTAGACCGATAATCCAGCCGCTTTTCAAATAATCACTCGCAGATATTTCAGCAGGATGTGGAATAGCATCAAAACGAATCGCAATTTTATCTGGTCCACTGGCCCAAACAGTGTGTGCTGAATGTTCTATTGTAAAATTGTTTGGAACAGAAAAAGCTATGCGCAATTGTGGGTGAATAAATTGGTTGCCTCGTACAAAACCTGTATAAAAGCCTCCTCCAAAAATTATGCCATCAATGCTTTTGAGAAAAGAATCATGATCGGATATTTTACTATTCCCTTTACTGATTTTACGCGCTTTTTCTATCGCAAGCCGAATGCGTTGAGGGGTAGTTGGGTGGGAGGCTAAAAAATCTAGAGAGGCATTTTGGGTGCCAGAGATATTACGAAAAGCACTATAGGCTTCCATTGTTTGAAGAAAGCGTGGTGAAGCAAAAGGATCATATCCTGATTGTTGGAGCATTTCGAGCGCAAGGGAGTCAGCTTCCAGCTCTTGATTGCGGGAAAATTGCGCGAGTTGTTGCTTGTTTTGCATAGGGTTATGAAGTTTTTTGCCAATAGAAGAAAGAAGACGTGAAGACATGTGATTGGTCATCTTTAATTGGGCTTCTTTTTGCAGGCGTAAAATGCCATGATTGGCTCTGATATGTGCTATCTCATGGGCTAAAATGGCTGCAACTTCTGAAGAATTATTGGCTAATGCCAGCATACCACGAGTGATGTAGATCGAGCCGTTGGGGAGCGCAAAAGCATTGATAGTTTCTGAGTTTAAAATTGTTACAGAATAGTTTTGATGAGAACTATGGGATGCAACTGCTAGTTTACGGACAATCTTTGCTAAAAGGTGTTCAAGTTTTGCATCATGATAAGCGCCACCATACATTTGCAAAATACGTGGGTGTTGCAGAGCGCTTAATGTGACATAGATATTGTGGTTGTTGGTACGTTTGATCGTTTTAGAAGAAGTGGAAGAAAGCCTATCATTTTGAGAAAGTGGTGTATGACAAGCCGAAAGGAGAAACGTTAGACTTATGAAAGTTGCTTTATACAGGCAAGAGCGAAAAAGAAAATTGCGGTGAAAAATGGGGTGCGTTGGACCATGGTGCACATTATTTCTGCGGAGTAATTTGGCAAATTGCATTTGTATCTTTGTATCGTATGTTTCTTTAAGAAAGGCATTAGGGATAAGGATTCGTTTGGCTATATCATGCTTTTTGTTTATAAAAAATGACTCTCACTTATAAAAAGATGCACTGTAAAGAAAATTTTGTGAAAGGCAAAGTATGGCATGACAACATTTACGATATTATTAAATGGGGATGTTCATATCACTGATCGTTTGCTTAATCAAATTCAAAACAGTCGGGTGATTGCTGCGGATGGTGGTATGCGTCATGCGGCAACGCTTAATGTAACGCCTGAGTTGTGGTTAGGAGATTTTGATTCATCAGATGAGAATTTAATCCGCCAATATAATCATGTTCCGCGTGAAGTTTTTCCCTCTGATAAAGATATGACAGATAGTGCTCTGGCATGTGAAAGAGCGCTGCAAAATGGCGCTAAAAAGCTTATTTTGTGCGGTGCTTTGGGAGGGGAGCGAAGTGATCATAGCCTTTCTCATATGACGCAAGCGTTGATGATGGCTGAAAGGGGTATTTCAGTGTTGTTGACAAGCGGTTTGGAAGAAGGTTGGCCGGTTTTGTCAAAACCTTGTTCGTATGATTTGCCTAAGGGATGTTTGTTTAGTATTATCGGTTTTTCTGATTTAAAAAGTTTAACTCTTAAAGGGGTAAAATGGCCAATTTGTGACAAAAATGTGTCATTTGGCTCTTCTTTAACACTTTCTAACCGTATTTGTGGAACCTTTTCTTGCCATTTAGGTTCTGGAAAAGCTATATTGTTAGCGTCTGTACCTATTCCATAAAGCTCTTCCAATATATTTTGAATAAGGCAGGGGGGGGCCTAGTGATGAAGTGCCGACATAAACGATATATGTATTGATCTTGAGAAGGAAAGGTTTTGATATGTTAAAATCAATTTTTAAAGTGGCCGTTGTTTCAGCCATTGGTTTCAGTTCAGTCGCTTGTACTACAAACGATGAACGCGTTGCACGTTACGGCGTAGGAGGAGCAGCAATCGGTGCTTTGGCTGGAACTGCTATTGCTGGAAGTACGCCTGGAGCAGCACTTACCGGTGCAGCATTTGGTGCTTTGGCTGGAACAGTAACAGGTGCAGCTGCAAATCAAAGAAAACAACAAAGACAGGCATCACAATTGTGCACGTATCGTGGTCGTAGAGGGCATGTTTACCAAGCACCTTGTGGACAGAGAGTCCCTGTACGGCAATTGTGTGCTTACCGTGATGCAAGAGGGGTGATGTATAAAGCACCTTGTCCGCGCCGCGTTCGTTAATGGCGGTGCCGCTTTTGCGGCTTGACCGCATTTTCTTAAATTTTGGAAAAACGCCTTTGCTCAATCAAGCTTCTTTATCGGTTGAGCAGGGGGCGCGTATTGCGTTGGTTGGCCGTAATGGTTGTGGAAAATCGACCTTATTAAAAATTGCCGCAGGAATATTAGAACCTCATGGTGGCGAAATTTTTCGCCACCCGCGAGTAACGCTCCGTTATGTCTCACAAAATCCGGATTGTTCAGGATTTGAAGATATTAATGCTTATATGGAAGCGGGGCTGGACGATACATCTGATGTTCAGTGGATTAATACGCTTCGCACAAATTTAGGGTTTTCTGGGACGGAAAAATTGGAAACGCTTTCGGGAGGCGAAAAGCGGCGTGTTTCATTGTTACGGGCCATTGCTGCAAAACCCGATATTTTGTTCTTAGATGAACCAACCAATCATCTTGATTTACCAACTATTGAATGGCTGGAAGCTGTTTTGGCTTCTTTGCGTTCAGCGATTGTGGTGATTTCCCATGATCGACGATTTTTAGAAAATGTTACACGGTCAACGGTATGGCTTGATCGTGGCACAACCAAAAGACTGGAAAAGCGTTTTTCTGAGTTTGAAAATTGGCGTGATAAAGCACTGGAAGAAGAAGCCATCGAACAGCATAAATTGGGGCGCCAAATTGCTCGTGAAGAGCAATGGTTGCGTTATGGCGTGAGCGCACGGCGTAAGCGTAATGTACGGCGCTTAGGCGAATTAAAAGACTTAAGACAGCGTCATCAAACCTATAAAGGGCAGCCAGGAAATGCACTTTTGACAGCAGCAAAAAGTCATGATTCTGGGCAATTGGTGCTTGAAGCAAAGAAAATTTCAAAATCCTATGGTGATCGCATTATCGTGAAAGATTTCTCTTTGCGCATTCAGCGGGGTGATCGAATCGGTTTGGTAGGACCCAATGGAATCGGAAAGACAACGCTCCTTTCTGCATTAATTGGGCAAGAAGCCGTGGATAGTGGAACGGTGAGGCATGGCTATAACCTCTCTATGGCATTGCTTGATCAGCAACGTATTTTAAATGAAGAAGAAACTTTAGCGCATTATTTAACGGGGGGAAGAGGTGATACTCTTGTGATCAATGGGTTGGAGCGGCATGTGGTTTCTTATATGAAAGACTTTTTATTTTTACCGGAACAAGCTCGCACTCCCCTTAAAGAATTTTCAGGGGGAGAAAGAGCACGCCTCATGCTTGCACGACTTCTTTCTCGTCCTGCAAACTTTTTGATTCTTGATGAACCGACCAATGATTTGGATATGGAAACTTTGGATTTGTTGCAAGAATTTATTGCTGATTTTGCGGGGACAGTATTGTTGGTCAGCCATGACAGAGACTTTTTAGATCGTACTGTAACGCATATGTTGGCACCTCAAGGTGATGGTCATTGGGTTTTGTATGCGGGCGGCTATAGTGATATGATGGCGCAAAACCAGCATGCTCTTCGCTTACAACGCAAAAGAACAGAATTATCGCAGCGTAAAGCACCTTCAAAATCTCATGCGGGAGAGCTTTCAAAACAGGATACATCAATAGATCATAGCTTGATAGGGCGAGAGAAAAAAACACGAAGTAAATTGTCTTATAAGCAGGTTTATGCATTGGAAAAATTGCCTGAAGAAATTGCTGTTTTACAGGACGAAATCAAAAAAATTGAGCAAGAACTCTCTGATCCAGCCCTTTATCGCAGTGATAAAGAGCGTTTTGAACGTTTATCAACAGCGTTGGAAAAAAAGAGAAATACTTGCACACAAAAAGAAGAAGAGTGGTTAGAACTTGAAATTTTACGCGAAGAAATGGAAGCGTGTTCACGGTAATGTTTTAGATATTAATATCTAAGCATTTTAATTTGTATTGCATCATCGCTTTTCTTTGATTTGTTACAAGAGTTTTTGGCTGATTTAGCGGGAATAGTGTTGTTGACGAGTTATGACAGAGACTTTTTAGATCGCACTGTAACATATAGCACCTTAAGGCGATGGTCATTGGGATTTGTATATGGGGGGACAGTGATATGATAGCGCAAAACAAGCATGCTCTGAGCTTACAAGGCAAAGAAACAAAACTACCTTTGCCGTGAGTTTTTTCAAAATTTCGTATATGGAAGTACGCGAATTCCCTTGCATACCTTGCCAGTCCCCAATGTTGCTTGCAGCTCCTTTGGAATTTGAGAGCATTCGTAAGAAACATGCCCTTGTCTTTACCTTATATCCTAAATACACCAACCCCACTTATGACGGAAAAGCAAAAGATGCTCATTGATTCTAACGTAAGAAGTGTTGTGATGAGAAAAGCTGTCTGTATTCGATGTTATGATTTGAGTTTAAAAATGATGATTTGTTAAGATAAATCAACGTGTTATTGTGACATTGTCTAGGAGGAGAAAATGATGGCAATTAAAACAAAGCGAACAATTTCCACATTGATCGGTTTAGAAGATGCAGCTGAACTGTCTTCTTATTTCCTCCGTAATGCGAATCATCTGCGTCCTTTTGAACCTGTTAGATCTGATGGTTACCACAGCCTAACAGCTTGGGAAACACGAGCCAATGCATTTGCTTATGAAAGCGCACAGGGACAAGCATACCGATATGCTGTACGATTAAAAAATGAAAATACAGTCATCGGTGTTGTGAATTTTACAAATGTGGTTCGGGGTGTTTTTCAAGCCTGTCATCTTGGTTTTTCTCTTGATGAAAAACAACAAGGCAAAGGTCTCATGTGTGAGAGTTTATCGGCTCTAATACGCCATATCTTTCATGTTTATCATCTGCATAGAGTGATGGCAAATTATAGACCTGAGAACATAAAAAGCGAACGTTTATTAAAACGCCTTCATTTTGAAAAAGAAGGCTATGCCAAAGACTATTTGATGATTTCTGGAAAATGGAGAGATCACATTCTAACCTCTCGAATCAATGATCTTTATGAGTCCGTTAATAGATTCGAATAAAGTTTTGTTAAGGGTCTTTTTATCAAATGTGTAAATATGCTGCACTTTTCCCTATCCTAAAAGACGAAGATCCTTAACCACCTCTTCTTTTGTAAACAGTTCAGACTCTCGTTTAGCGGATTTCAACGGCTGACCGCTTTCATATGTTTCTTTGCGTAGATAATAAATTGATTTATCATCATAATTCATTTTTTTCAATTTGAAGAGAGTCCTCAATATCGGAAGACTTTCTCATTTCAAATTTATTGATGTTTAATCATAAAAACACCTCTCTTGCACATCACAAACTGAGTTGGCATAGGTTGGCATACAAGTGAGGGTTTATGTGGATAAAAATTATTGAAGAACAAGAATAAAAATTCTCTGTATAAATCCTTTTAAATGTGAGGGCTGTTGCAATATTGTGTATTCTGTGACCGATAGTCTCGTTACAAGTTACACAAACGGCTTATTGTTGGGTGAAATTTTTATACATTCATTTATTTTTTGCCATTTGTATTTTCTTTTCTTAAGAAAATTTCCAATGTTATCAATGGTTTTAATTCATACCAAGCGCATTTTTATAAAGTTCAATGATTGCTTCTTCTTCCATTCTTTCATGCTCTTCTTTTTTACGCAGCCGTATAATGCTTCGAACAGCTTTACTATCAAAACCAGAGCCTTTAAGTTCAGTGTAAACGTCTTTAATATCATCAGAAATGGTTTTTTTCTCTTCTTCTAGTCGTTCAATACGTTCGATAAAAGAGCGTAATTGGTTTACGGATATAGCGTGTGTTTGATCGGTTACTGTATCGTTCATTGTATTTTTCTCCAAGTTATATATTTTAAGTTGTTTTTCGACGACGAATTTATGTTAAAAAAGCTTGAAAACAAAAAGTAAATCAAGCTACACAGCTTTTTTACAAATTGACTTTAAATATTTTGTAAAATTTTTAAGATATATGCATTGATAAAAGGGCTATAAAAAGAAAAATATAAAAATATACGTTTTAGATTTGAAAAGCTTTAAAAAAAGAAATGTGTAATTTGTTTTGAGAATTTGGCATTATAGAGGAAGTTTTGTGATTTTAAAAAAGCGATATTGGGTGTTTCAGAAAGGATTAAAAGTTTTTCTCTTGAGCATTTTGCTCTTGTTTCCCCTTGTTGTTTTTGCAAAAGCTGACTTTAGAGTTTGTAATACAACCCAACAGTCTGTAGGGGTTGCTCTTGGATATCGTACATTTTCAGGGTGGGTGAGCGAAGGCTGGTGGACGGTACCAGTGACGGAATGTAAAACTTTAATTGAGGGGCCCCTTGCTTCACGGTTTTATTATTTTTATGCGGAAGGGGCACAAAAAAAAGGGAACTGGGCAGGCTCTGTGACCATGTGTGTGCAAGATAGCCAATTTACTATTCAAGGGGTTCATGATTGTTTCCCTCGAGGATATCAAAAGGCTGAATTTAAAGAGATCGATACCGGAAATCAAACCAGTTGGATGGTACAGTTGACGGATGAGTCTTTGTTAAACAATTCAGTTATACCTTCTCTTTCAGGAAATTCTCCACCGTGAAACGTGCACGTAAAGTAAAAATTATTGCGACTCTTGGTCCTTCTTCTTTTTCTCGTTTGATGATTGAGAAGCTTTTTAGGGCAGGAGCAGACGTTTTTCGTCTTAATATGAGCCATACTGATCGTGATATGCTGGGTGATTTGGTCGAGTCTATACGAGAAGTTGAAAAAACAGTTCGACGCCCCATTGGTATTTTGGTGGATCTTCAGGGGCCAAAACTGCGTGTGGGGCGTTTTGCTAAGGGGCAAGAAGATTTGCGTGTTGGGCAAAGCTTTACATTAGATAATCGCGATGTTCTTGGCGATGCGCAGCGTGTTTTTTTCCCTCATGAGGATGTATTTTCGGCTGTTAAACCAGGGGACCGGTTGTTGATTGATGATGGAAGGGTGGAACTGCGTGCGCAAGTTTGTGATGATCACTTTGTACAGTGTCGCGTGGTTGCTGGTAGCCGTATTTCTGATCGAAAGGGTGTCAGTTTTCCCGATACAATTTTGCCTTTTGATTCGATGACGTCAAAAGATAAGGAGGATCTTCAGGCTCTTTTACAGCAGCCTGTTGATTGGGTTGCTCTTTCTTTTATTCAACGTCCAGAAGATATTATGGCGGTGCGTCAGTTGACGAAAAGCAAAGTGTCTTTGATGGCTAAAATCGAAAAGCCTCAAGCCTTGGAGCATATAGAGAAAATTATTGAGGTATCCGATGGTATTATGATTGCACGGGGTGATCTCGGAGTGGAAATGCCTTTGGAAAAGGTCCCTGCACTTCAGATGGAGCTCATAAAAGCTTGTCGTTTAGCAGGAAAGCCTGTTGTGGTGGCAACACAGATGCTTGAATCAATGATTACATCTCCTGTTCCGACACGCGCAGAAGTGTCGGATGTTGCTACAGCAGTTTATGCAGGAACAGATGCGGTGATGTTGTCTGCTGAATCTGCTTCTGGTCGCTATCCTGAAGAAGCTGTGCTTATGATGGACCGAATCGCGCGGCAAATCGAACAAGATCATACTTATGCCGCTCAGGTTGGGGCACAACATCCAGCACCAGAATCAACAGGAACGGATGCGATTTCTCTTGCTGCGCGTCAGATTGCTGAAACACTTGCACTATCCGCTATCGTTGCCTATACGGCTTCAGGAACAACGGGGGTGCGCGCCTCTCGTGAACGCCCTAATAGACCCATTATTGCTTTATCGCCCATTGTGGAAACAGCACGGCGTTTGGCTCTCGTTTGGGGGCTTCATTGTGTGGTGAGCGAAGATGCTCGCAATTTAGAAGATATGGTTGATCGAGCAGCAGCTATTGCATTTCAGGAAGGCTTTTGCAAAGGGGGAGATCGCTTCCTTGTGACAGCTGGTGTTCCCCTTGGAACGCCTGGTGCGACAAATCTCTTGCGTATTGCTTCTGTCTCCCAAGATGGAACGAAAGGGATTTGAGCCGTTTGCGCATGGTGTTTTTTCATGCGCCTTTGAACAGGCTTTAAAAACAACGGGTGTGCGCCTCTTGTGAATGCCTCCATAGACCCATTATTCTTTTATCTTCTATCGTAAGATAGAAAGGTATTGCGTTAGGTTGTCCAGTTTGGGGATGGGAGCAGATGCGGTGATGTTGTCTGTTGATTTTGTTTTAGTTCTGAGGAAGCTGCTTTTACGGTAGGCATTTAATGGGAGCCCCCCTTTTATTTCATTGAGACAGATTGGGGATTGCTTTATTGATGTTTATACGAGCGAGATGTTTATTGATAATGAGAGTTCATTCTTTCGCTTTTTGGATAAGAGCCTTGAAATTTTTCCCATTTTAAACTTTTGCAAACAGAATTGAATAAAGTTAAAATTATGTGCTTAAAAAATCGTACTGGTATGTTATGAGAAAAAGTGATGGGTGAATGTGTTTTTAAAATATGCCTTGTCGAATCATTTACAACATATTGATTTATAATGATAATTTATCGTTATTAAACTTGAATTAGAACTCCGAATTCCGTAAGATTCTCTTAAATTTATTTATGTTTTGTTAATCATAACTCTTTGTTTGTACATCACAAGCGGGTGGGTTTTATGGGAAAAAGCTGTACAAGAAAGGCGTCCCTCTTATGAATCGTTTTACGAGCCAAGGGGGCTATCGCAATACTGAGGGCTGACTATAATGATGATGCCGACTTGCTCTTTCTTTTATTAAGCTTGGAGATTTTGAGGGGTGGGGAGAGAGGTATGGATGAATTGTTTGTTTGTTATAAGGATAAAAATAGCGGTAGAGGATGTTTTCAAGAGCTATTATTGTTGTTTATGATGTTTGAGGTTGTATGAGATTAACATACTCTTCGGGTTTGACTTTTTTCCTGCTCTAAAGGATGAAAATACTAAAGTTCACGCTGGTTTATAAATGATACGGTTCTTTTCGGTGGGTTTCATCGGATGGATATCTCAGGTGCAAAGACTCCATGGTGCTTATAGTATCAAATAGCGGTGTTTTACGATATAATAGATAAGGTTATTTTTTTAATATATATTGAATCTGCTTAATATTATCTAAGGGGCAAGGATTTTTGGGCATGCATTCATAGGGAACATGAATATAGCTCTTTTTTTCGAAGGGTGCTTTATTTGTTTGTTGCTGTTGTCATTTATATGATTTTTTTACAATGATGTTGATTTTGTTATCTTATTGCGCGGTTAAAAGACATCTCATTTGAAATGTGGTGATATAAGGCAGCCTCCTTGATATAGGAAGCGTTTGTGCGGAGGTGAAATATTCAGGGTAGGGCTTTCTTGTTGAGGTTTAAGTTAATCCCATAAGTCGTGAGTAGCTGGAATCCTTCCTATAAAAAACCAGACTGTTTACACACTGGTGTGGGTTTAAGAATTTTTATCCTGTGAGATGTGGCGGACAAGTCAAATCTCTGGTTTATTACGCGCTGATGTAATTTTTAGAAATCTTCCTGTTCCTGTTCTTGTTCTTGAAGGTTTGTGCGGTTTTGATCATCTTTGAGCAATTGGTTGGTGAGATTTTCAATGCGTTGTGTGGTGTCACGCATAATTTTCCCCATGGTACGGTCTCTTTCGTTGTGGAGTCGTAAAAGAGTATTGTAGTCTTCTTGTAATTTTTTATTTTCTCGTTTTATTTCTTCCATTTCATCAATAATCATTATGCCAGCCATAACCGATAAACGATGGTCGCCAATTTCACCAAAATTGTTCTTTAAATGTGTGATATATTGATCCAATTGAGCAGCAAGCGCAATAAGACGACGTTCTTGTCCTTTGTCACAAGCCATGCGATAAACTTTACCATCAATGGTAACGGAAACAGTTTCCATACATTCAAACCTTTATCTATCAATGACAACACGAATTGTTTCCATTGCTTTAATAAGACGTTTGGAAACTTCTTTGTTTACGGACTCTAAGCGTTCAATTTGGGCTTCAGCTTTGTCAAGCGCTTGGGCAAGATGGCTGCGGTCAGCATTCATTCGTTGGATTTCTTCTTCCCATTCGTTATTTTTATCAATAACGGCATTGCGGTTTATTATGGTGATCTCTAAAGTTCTAAGTGCCTTTTCTAGGTGCTCTAAAGCATCTTGTAGAACTGTAGTCTCTTGGTTCATTGCTTTTATCCTTTGGGTAATTGTATCCTTTATCAATGTGTTATGCAAAAACGAATCACTTTCACTCTTGTATTGTGTGCATTTTATTTTTAAGTATGTAGGATATTTTAGCAAGCAAAGCAGGGGATAGATATAAATTAAAAGCTGGATTTTTTGCGCGTATTGGCATAAATGACATGGATATACAGAACGCGTGAGGGGAATGTTATTAATATTATTGAAGTGGTGGCAAAAAGTCTCACGCTAATGGTTAGAAAATAGTATTTCTTGAGAATTTTAAGAGAATACGGAAAAAGCAACAGAATAACGTATTTAACGAAATGGTCGATTATTCATGACAAACACCCACCAACAGAATCAGATGGCCAATGCTATCCGTTTTCTTGCTATTGATGCGATTGAAAAAGCAAATTCTGGTCATCCGGGCTTGCCAATGGGAGCAGCCGATATTGCTACGGTTCTTTATACAAGATTCCTTGCTCATGACCCCAAAAAACCTCGCTGGCCTAACCGTGATCGTTTTGTGTTATCAGCAGGACATGGGTCTATGTTGCTTTATGCTCTCTTGTATCTTTCTGGTTATGAAGATATTGGCATTGAAGATCTCAAAAATTTTCGCCAATTAGGAGCAAAGCTTGCTGGGCATCCAGAATATGGGCATGTGGCAGGAATCGAAACAACGACTGGTCCTCTCGGACAAGGATTGGCTAATGCCGTGGGGATGGCTCTTGGAGAGCGTTTGCAAAATGCCCGTTTTGGTGATCTTATCAACCATTACACTTATGCGTTGGTGGGCGATGGATGCCTTATGGAAGGGATATCTCAAGAAGCACTTTCCCTTGCCGGTCATTTGAAACTCAATAAGCTTATTGTGTTGTGGGACGATAATAATATTTCTATCGATGGAGAGATTTCCCTTGCTGATAGTACAGATCAGATTGCGCGTTTTAAGGCATCTGGTTGGGAGACACATAAAGTCAATGGGCATGATCAAGCAGCAATTGCGCGAGCTATTGAGGCGGCACAAAATTCCGATAAACCAACTTTGATCGCTTGTAAAACAACAATTGGCTTTGGAGCACCCAATAAAGCGGGTACCAATAAAATTCATGGAGCCCCTTTGGGCGCACGAGAAATCACTGAAACCCGTATCGCGTTAGGGTGGGATGCTGAGCCTTTCGTTATTCCAGCCGATATTCTCGATAATTGGCGCTTGGCTAGTCTCAATGCTGCTAAAAAACGCCAAAAATGGGAAGAAAAATTTGCTGATCTTCCTGTCTCAGAGCGTGTGGAGTTTGAAAGATTGATGCGGGGCGATCTCGTGGGCGGATTTGATGGCGCTATTGATACTTATAAACAGAAATTGGTTGAAGAGCGCCCCGTTGTTGCTACGCGTAAAGCTTCGGAAATGGCTCTTGAAGTGATCAATGAAGTCGTTGTTGAGACTATTGGTGGTTCGGCTGATCTAACCGGATCTAATAATACAAAAAGCAGCCAGATGAAAAGTATCTCTGCTGAAGATTTTTCAGGGCGCTATCTGCATTATGGAATTCGCGAACATGCAATGGGAGCTGTGATGAATGGTCTTGCCCTTTATGGCGGCTTTATTCCTTATGGGGGAACCTTTTTATGCTTTTCTGACTATATGCGTCCTGCTATGCGTTTGTCTTCTCTCATGGGGTTGCGGGTGATTTATGTCATGACTCATGATTCTATTGGTCTTGGTGAGGATGGTCCGACCCATCAACCCGTAGAGCATTTGGCTTGCCTGCGTGCAATGCCTAATCATTTTGTGTTCCGTCCTGCAGATGCTATGGAGACAGTCGAGTGTTGGCAATTGGCTTTGAAAGCATGCGGGACGCCTTCTACCTTGGCTTTAAGTCGACAAAATCTACCGCTTTTGCGTCAAGAGTATGAAGAAGAAAATCTCTGTATGCTTGGTGCTTATGAATTCCTAACAGCTAGCGATGATGCACAAGTGACGCTGTTTGCTTCTGGTTCAGAATTGCAAATTGCAGTGGAGGCACATGCGGTGTTAGAAGAAAAAGGCATCCCAACGCGTGTGGTTTCTGTGCCTTGTTTTGAACTTTTTTCTCAACAATCTCTCTCCTATCAGCGTGCTCTTATTGGAGAGGCGCCGATTAAAGTTGCCATTGAGGCCGCTGTTCGGCAAGGATGGGACCGTTTTATTGGCTGTGATGGTATCTTTATTGGCATGGATGGCTTTGGAGCAAGTGGAACGATTGATGCCCTTTATGCGCATTTTAATATTACTTGGGAAAATGTCGTTGCCACCGTTGAAAAAGAGCTGGAAAAGATCAAAGAGCAAAGTACAAAATGACAGCTTTGTGTTGTCATGAGTGGGTTTGGTCGTAGGCATCTATTTTGTACAGTGTTGTGGATGATCTTGTGCATTACTGTGGATAAGTGAGTGAGTGATCAAGATATTGACGTTATAGGAATTAATGATTTTGGATTGGTGAAATACCCATTTATTGTGTTTTAAATGTTGTGCTTTTAAAAATTGATGAGGAAACATGTGAAATGACAGTTCGTGTTGCAATTAATGGGTTTGGTCGTATTGGTCGCAATATTTTACGTGCGCTTGTGGAAAGTGGACGACAAGATATTGAAGTGGTTGC
Organism: Bartonella sp. AP72JLCBS; assembly: GCF_042195705.1. Lineage (NCBI taxonomy): Bacteria > Pseudomonadati > Pseudomonadota > Alphaproteobacteria > Hyphomicrobiales > Bartonellaceae > Bartonella > Bartonella sp. AP72JLCBS. Next base: position 65,915 of record NZ_JBHIOU010000004.1, read on the forward strand.
AATTAATGATTTGGGATCGGTGGAAACAAATGCCCATTTATTACGCTATGATTCAGTTCATGGGCGTTTCCCTGGGATCGTTAAGGTGGTAGGGGATGCTATTGATGTAGGGGGTGGTTTAATAAAGGTATGCGCAGAGCGTGATCCTGCTCAATTGCCTTGGAAAGATTTGGATATCGATATTGCTTTGGAATGTACGGGTATTTTTACTGCGCGTGATAAAGCAAGTGCTCATTTAGATGCGGGGGCAAAGCGTGTTCTTATTTCTGCGCCTTCTGAAGGAGCAGATCTTACGGTCGTCTATGGGGTTAATCATCAATCTTTAAGCAGCGAGCATCGCGTTGTTTCAAATGCTTCTTGTACAACCAATTGTTTGGCGCCTGTTGCACAAGTTTTGCATAACACGGTCGGCATTGAAAAGGGCTTTATGACAACAATCCATTCTTATACGGGTGATCAACCTGTATTGGATACAATGCATCAGGATCTTTATCGTGCACGTGCGGCAGCTCTTTCTATGATTCCTACATCAACAGGAGCAGCAAAAGCTGTGGGACTGGTCTTGCCAGAATTAAAGGGGTTGCTTGATGGTGTATCGATTCGTGTTCCGACCCCTAATGTTTCTGTCGTTGATTTGACATTTATCGCTAAGCGTTCCACAACAATCGAAGAAATTAATACAGCTATTGCTACTGCTGCACAAGGTTCTTTGAAGGGCGTTTTGGACACTACAGAAGAGAAACTCGTGAGTTGTGATTTTAATCATAATCCTCATTCAGCTATTTTCCACAATGATCAAACCAAAGTGATTGATGGTAAGCTCTGTCGCGTTCTGGTTTGGTATGATAATGAATGGGGCTTTTCTAACCGTATGAGTGATACGGCAGTGGCTTTTGCTAAGACAATATAAGAGGACCTCAGGGTCCTCTTTTTATAGGGAAAAGTCTCATTTTTGTGCAATTTTGAGAAAAACAGATAGAGGCTGTTGTTCTCATGCGCTAGAGAGAAGAGGCTATTGAAACATTGATGATGTATTTTGTTTTAATACTGTGTCAATACGTGCTTTTAAAAGATGAATGAAAGAGTAAACTTTAAAAAGTAAGATCTGAACGAGATACCCTTTGAGAAAACGTTAGAAAACAGGAGATGTAAACTCTTTTTCCTAGAAGTAAAAGGAAGCTTTAATAGAGATCAAGTTGAGCCAATGCATTTGTTTGCCACAATGGAATATGAAGATTAAGAGCAATGGTGGGCTTTTGTACATTTGACGATAAAAGCTTTGGCTTTTCAAACAGAGGGTGAGAGATGGGCTGTCGTGGATCTCTTGTAAAAGCAAAGAGGGGGGGATAAGTGGAAAGAAAAGTGGGCAGGGTTGTTGGATGCGTTTTTATTTGAAACAATGGAAAGTGAAGAGGAAGCAGTGATGGGGTTTCGTACACTTGATGATGTTGATGTTTTGGGTAAACGTGTTCTGGTGCGCGTAGATTTTAATGTTCCTATGGCGCAAGGTAAGGTATGCGATGAGACGCGTCTTGTACGACATAAAGAGACACTCGTTGAGCTACAAAAGCGTGGTGCTAAACTTATTCTGCTTTCTCATTGTGGTCGCCCCAAAGGAAAGGTAGAGCAAGAGTTTTCACTCCGTCCTGTTGTGCAAGTGCTGGAAAAGATCATTAATCAGCCGGTTGCTTTTGCTCCTGACTGTATCGGTTCGGCGGTGCAGGTTGCAGTTGAGTCATTACAAAATGGTGGTGTTTTACTGCTTGAAAATGTTCGTTTTTATGCTGGTGAAGAAAAGAATGATTGTTCTTTTGCAGAAGCTTTGGCTCATAATGGAGATCTCTATGTTAATGATGCTTTTTCAGTTTCTCATCGTGCCCATGCTTCGGTGGAGGGAATAACGCATTTGTTGCCTTCTTATGCAGGACGCTCTTTGCAAGGTGAATTGCAGGCATTAGAAAAAGGACTTGGCAATCCAGCACGTCCTGTGGTTGCCCTTGTGGGAGGAGCAAAGGTTTCTAGTAAGCTTTTTGTGCTCAATCATTTGGTGGAAAAAGTTGACTCCTTAATTATTGGTGGGGGGATGGCTAACAGTTTTTTAGCAGCGCAAGGTATCCATGTAGGGAAATCACTGTGTGAACATGCATTGATGGAAACGATAAAAAAAATTATTAAAAAAGCGCGAGAGTGTCACTGTACGCTTCTGCTCCCTCAGGATGCTGTTGTGGGATTTCGTTTTGAAAAAGATGCACCGCATCGTCTTTATGACATTGAAGATATTCCACAAGATGGCATGATATTGGATATTGGGACGCGCTCTATTGCGCATATCAATGCTGCGATAGATGAAGCTGCTACTCTTGTGTGGAATGGACCCCTTGGTGTTTTTGAGATGCCTCCCTTTGATAAGGGAACCATTGCCGTTGCACGCCATGCAGCAGAACGTAGTTTGACGGGAAAGTTGGTTTCAATTGCGGGAGGGGGCGATACGGTTTTTGCCCTTAATCATGCCGGTGTTGCCAATGATTTTACTTATCTTTCGACTGCTGGAGGAGCTTTTTTGGAATGGATGGAAGGTAAGGTTCTTCCTGGTATTCTTGCCCTTATGCAGGCTTAAAGGGCTTCTTTGAAGGGGAAGGTTAAAGAAAAACTATACGGTCGTGTAGAGTGTTTTGATAGTGTTGCGCATTTTTAGAAATTAAGACAAAATAAGAGGAATTTTTTATGAATGAACGGCTTGAAGATATTGCACTTGCTTTGGTGCATGCGGGTAAAGGTATTTTGGCGGCAGATGAAAGTACGGCGACCATTGGAAAGCGTTTTGAAAGCATTGGTGTTGAATCCAATGAAGATAAGCGCCGTGCTTATCGTGAAATGCTTTTTAGTACAAAAGAAGCGATGGAAAACGCCATCTCTGGGGTTATTTTATTTGATGAAACCATTCGGCAAAAAGCATCAACTGGGAAAATGTTGACGGATCTTATTCGGGATTCAGGCGCTTTGCCAGGGATTAAAGTTGATACCGGTGCAAAACCCTTGGCTGCTTTTCCCCAAGAAACAATTACCGAAGGGTTGGATGGTCTTCGTGAGCGGCTAAAAGATTATTATGCTTTGGGAGCACGTTTTGCTAAATGGCGTGCGGTAATTGCTATTGATGAATACACTTTGCCAACAAGAGGCGCCATAAGACAAAATGCACAAGCTCTTGCACGCTATGCTGCCTTATGTCAGGAGTTCAATATTGTGCCCATTGTTGAGCCGGAAGTGTTGATGGATGGATCATCGTGTGGGCATTCAATTACACGCTGCTTTGAGGTGACACGCACTGTTTTGCAGGCTGTCTTTAAAGAATTGTTTGAAGCTCGTGTTCTTTTGGAGGGGATGATTTTAAAGCCCAATATGGTGATTGATGGAAAGGATGCTCGCAAGGCTTCTGTTGAAGAAGTTGCTGAAAAGACCGTCCAAGTGCTTAAACAAACTGTTCCTGCTGCTGTTCCAGGAATTGCTTTTCTTTCTGGAGGGCAGTCTGATCAGGAAGCAACGGCGCATTTATCTGCTATGAATTCTTTGGGCGTATTGCCTTGGAAATTGACCTTTTCCTATGGACGAGCACTGCAAGCAGCTGCCTTAAAAGCATGGGCGGGAAAAGATGAAAATATTGCTGTTGCACAGAAGGCCTTTCGTCATCGGGCTCGGATGAACCATCTTGCGGCTTTGGGACAATGGACAAAAGAACAAGAAAAAGTGTGCGATTGAAGCACAAGCCCTGTTCTTAAATGCGGAGAGATTTTGCATGTTTCTGCGTGATTTTTTGTGCCCTCATCATGATAAGAATGGCGGGGGCATTTTAGGCTTGAAAGCTTTCTCAGAGAGTTTTTTCCTTGGACCTTTTAAAAGTCTTTAATGGGTGCTATCGAGAGATAAGATTGCGGGAGAGGTGCAATTTCGAGAAGGGGAGACAATGCTAGGAAATTTGTGAATGCACAGCACTTTAGTATGGTGTCGTTCATGAGGTGGTACTTACTTTTTGCGTGAAAATCATAAAGCTCATACTGTATTGAAGAGTTTGATATTGTGATATTTTTTCTTTTTCATGTTATCATTACTTGTCATCGGCAGAATTCATTTGATTGCAGTTTCAAAGGTGGATTAAGCGGGTAGATTAGAAAGTTGCGATTTCTGAGCGGATTGGAATACAGCTTATGAAGCTTTTCTACGTCAGGATAGCTTCCTCTTCAATGGGGGTAGTTTTTCTATTAACGAGCGAATTGAATAACTCTTGCGAAAGAAAATAGATTTGCACCTCAATAAAACACCTATTTTTTCATTAAAATGGATAAATTTTTCTTGTATTTTTTGATGATATAATTACAAATGTCTAACTTCATAGCATCTTGGCTTAAAACGGGGGGAGTTGTGGACGGTATATCTTCTAAAAATAACAGTATATCTTCTAAGAATACAAGCATCAAAAGAAAAAATCGATACGCAGAACAGAGCTTTTCTGCAATTATGATGCGAAAATTGTGCAATATGGTGCGTGGGGTATTCGAAGGGATCTTTACAGTATTTACTTTCACAATTTTTCTTATCCTGTTCAACATACGTGGACCGGTTCATGCCATATTAAGCTTCTTTTCGGGTGCGAGTGGATTAGCGTGCTTTTTCTTTTTTGTCGGATACTACTTACAACGCCGCGAAGCAACAGCAGATGAAGCCGGTATATCGCTCACATTAATCTTAGCAATTGGTGAAGGCATTTTTTCTATTTGCTCCCTGTATGCTATGTGGGGTTACGACGCTCTCTTGTTCCGTTTAGCACCTCCTGGGTATGTTCTTATTCTCCCTGAATAAATAGAGTGCAATTCGTTTGCATACAAATAAAAATGAGAGGCTGTCTGCCTCTCAAATTCTTAATAATCGCTCTCCAAAATCATAACATCAAACCCGCGTTTAATGAATGGACTAACAAGCCTTGGGTCCTTAAGCCTCAAGGCAACCCTTTACAAGGGCGGTGCGCCTAACGGCATCCTTGACCTTAAGACACTCAAACGGCTTATTTTGTTTTTCTCATGTATGATATAAGGGGAAAGCTTCTCATCGTGCCTAAATGGTAACTTATCGTGTGTTAAATGGAAAAATGAGAAAAAGCATCTTTATGCAATATAATCCAATTATGATTTTTTGATTTGAAGATAAAGGGTTTAAAGTTCTACAAGACTGATACGATAAAGGGGGGAAGTTGCCTATCTTAGAAACTAAGGCGTATTTTAGGTGCTCTTGATATAGCTATCTCACCAAATGGTTTTGAAGACTTATCCTTTTAGCTCTATTCACTAAAAGGTCATTTTGAGGGGGCTTGGCTAATGAATGTAAAGGAAAATTAGCATGTAATATTTCGCTTTTCTGGTATAGATGCTGAATGAGTTAATTATCTAGAGGATCACTGAAGAGGGAGCGCTAAAAAATGATGGAAAAACCGCTGCATTTTGGTGAATTCGTGGTTGAAGATATAATCGTAAAACTTGGCTTATCTGTTCCTGAAACAGTTGAATGGTTTGAAATGGTTAGGGTGTCAGTTCTGCATATGCTTGGCTCGCTATACAAAAAAATTATGATTTAGTGCAAGCTTTTAAACATAAATACCCTAAAGATATATCTTCTTTGTATATGTTCTTATCATCGTTAATGTGCCTTCTTAAAGCATGATAGGGGGTGCTATAAAGTTGAGGGCTGTAAAATATATGGGGCTTGGAGGGGGTGAGAAGATGGTGTTCAATCGAAGTACTCTATCCTTATTTTTATGGGCTATGCCTGAAAGAGAGAGCTGGAGAGACAATTTATGAGCAAAGAGAACGGTGTTTTGAGGTTGCGGTGTCTGCAAGAGCAGAACAGTGATCGTGGTGATATTTACAAACAATAAATTTGATAAAATTTTACAATTTTGCCAAAAGCCAGTTTATTATAAAAGCTGTTGCTCATGTGCTCTCACAAAGTTATAAGAAGCTCAAAAGTGCTAAAAGAGTCTTTGCTCTTTTTCAATAATATGGATCTGCAAACAGTGTTCGTTTTTTTGAAAGAGAAGAAAAGGATATTCTTGCAATAGAGAGAAGCGTATTTGTGAATTACAATTTGTCATGATTTTCGGTAAACACTATTATTTATAGCGGTGAGAGAGGGTATGAAAAGTTTTTCATATTCAGTTTTTTAAAGAGTGTGGTCAGTCTTTAGGGTAGTGCTTGTGTCCCTAGAGCCTATCAAGTGAGCCGCATAAGGGTTTCAGCAAGCGAGCACCTATTATACTTTTTGCCAGCGTATACTCTTTTGTCAGCGCCCCAATGTTTTGACAGCCCTTAGAACGTAAAGGGGCAAGGGAGGTATTTTACCTCTTTCTTGTACCGTTTTACTCCACACACCAACTCTGCTTGTGATGAGCAAGCCAAGAGATTTTGTTTGACTCACTATGAGGGTTTGACATGAGAAAATCCTATGGTATTCATGATCTTTCATGGAAAACAATGAATTATCCTTATAAATCAACGTGACAGTGCTGTTATGAAGAGAACTCCTTGCACATCTTAATAGCCCATAGCGATTAACTTGGTATCATTTTATATTCTGTACACAGAAGTGTCTTTATAAAAATACTCCATCTTGCGCAGAAAAAAGAAAAACATCTCAATGCTTGCTTTTCTTTTTTCCATGAGAGATTTAAATTGATAAGCCTGTCTGAAAAGAGTGCTGTTTATGCCCTTAAAGATACTGCTCTTGTATCAAGATCACTTACTCAGGCGAAAATTGGAGTTTTGCGAGGTAAGCATAAACGCCATTTTTTGCCACAAGTTCGGCATGGGTTCCTTCTTCCACAAGGGCGCCTTTATCCATCACAAGAATGCGATCTGCTTTTAAAATTGTTGCCAAACGATGCGCAATGACCAATGTTGTTCGATTTTGCATCAACCCTTCTAAAGCGTCTTGCACCAACTTTTCACTGTTTGCATCTAAAGCAGATGTTGCTTCGTCAAGTAGTAACAGGGGTGCATTTCTTAAAATTGCCCGCGCAATACCAATGCGTTGTTTTTGTCCCCCAGAAAGCATGGTACCGCGTTCTCCTACTTGCGTATCCAAGCCATCTGGTAAAGCGTGAATAAATTCAAGTGCATTAGCCGCTTTAGCGGCAGCAAGGATTTCCTCTTCATGGGTATTTTCAGTTCCAAAAATAATATTATCACGCAATGTTCCATCAAAAATAGCAACATCTTGTGGAACATAGGAAATTGCACTGCGTAAATCTTGTAAAGAAAGGCGATTAATTTCTATGCCATCCAACCGAATTGTTCCATTTGTCGGGTCATAAAAACGAAGGATCAAAGAAAAAATGCTGCTTTTTCCTGCTCCGGAAGCCCCAACAAAAGCAACCGTTTCGCCTGCTTTTACAGAAAATGAAAGCGAGCGTAAAACCTTCTCTTGTGGTCTAGAAGGATAGGTAAAATCAACCTGATCAAAAACAAGTTCACCTCGAACAGGTTGCTCTAATGATAAAGCATTTTTAGGAGCTACAATAGTAGGTTGTTCTTGTAACAATTCGGCAAGCCGTTCAGCAGCGCCGGCTGCTTGGATTAATTCTGCTCCCAGTTCCGATAATTGCGCAAAAGTAGAAGCTCCAAAAACCGCATAAAGGACAAATTGCCCTAATGTCCCTCCTGTCATCGTTCCATTCAAAACATCACGCGATCCAATCCATAAAACAGCAACCACACTGCTAAAAACCAAAAAAATTGCAAACCCCGTAAAAAAGGAGCGCAAGATTACAGAAGCACGTGCTGTTTGAAAAGCACGTTCTATCAATTGTGAAAAACGTATTGTAACGAGTTTTTCAGCGGTAAAAGCTTGCACAGTGCGAATAGCACTTACCTGCTCTGTAGCAACAGCATTGGCATCTGCGAGACGATCTTGCGCCGCGCGGGTACGAGAGCGAACTTTACGTCCAAAGACTACTAAGGGAATGGCCACAACAGGAATAGCAGCTAAAACCAACAAAGACAATTTAGCATTGGTGATCACCATCATCACGACGGCTCCGATCACGATAATCAGCTGACGCAATGCGGTAGAGGCGGTAGAGCCCACAGCTAATTTTATTTGTGTGGTATCTGTTAGAAGCCTTGAAACAATCTCTCCTGAATGTGACCGATCAAAAAAAGCAGGAGAAAGTTTCATAATATGGACAAACACATCACGCCGTAAATCGGCAACAATCCGTTCTCCTAAGGTGATAACACAGTAATAACGGGCTGCTGAAGCAAATGCGAGAAACAAGGCTAAGATAAACAAAATTCCAAAGTAAAAATTGATATGTCCATGGCTTGAAGTAGAAAACCCATGATCAAACATTTGGCGGATAGCCACAGGCAAAGCTAATGTGACTAGAGCAGCAACAGATAACGCTAGAAAAGCAAAGATAAACAACCAACGATAGCGCAAAAGATAAGGAACAAAAATTGCAAGCGAAGAGAATGAAGATTTTTTAGGGGAAGACTTTGTCGATTTTTCTGAACGAGAACGTAATGTCATAAAATTTTGCTCACTGTATTGGATTTGTAACACTTGATACAATGATGTATCTTGAACACTTGTTTTTTGATGCGTGCTCAGTTATAGGAATAAATACTTTAAATCAATGTATCAAAAAGACAAAGGAAGTGCACTTAAAAAAACAAATAAGTGCTATTTCATTCTATAAACGCAAAAGGTTCGACGCATGAAAGCGAATATTCACCCCAATTATCATAAAATTACCGTTGTTATGACGGATGGAACCCAATATACGACGCGCTCTACTTGGGGAAAAGAAGGCGATACTCTTAATCTAGATATTGATCCAAGAACGCATCCGGCATGGACAGGTGGCTCCCAAACACTCGTAGATCGTGGTGGTCGTCTTTCTAAATTCAAAAATCGTTTTGGTAATATTGGCATGTAAAAGCCTCCTTTTATGGGGTACAAAGGTTTTAAACAAATCGATTGCAAATGGATGGATTTTTTATCCTATCAAAGAGTGCACTTTAAATATTAATTCAAAAACGCATCCGACATAAACAGATGGGTCTTAAACACTTATAAATCATTGTGGTTGCGTTTTTTAAATTCAAAAATCATTTTGAAATATACGCATAAATCCTTTCTTCCCTAGAGTATAAAGACTTGAAATAAAATAATTGCAAACTTTTCTTCTTTTTTTGGAACTGAACATATCCATGGAGAGGAAGTATTTTCCGCTTCTAAAGCTGCCAATGCATTTGAATTTATTCAAGCTTTACCAGATGGCTTGGATACGCAAGTAGAAGAACGTGGTACTATGCTTTCTGGGGGGCAAAAACAACGCATTGGTATTGCACTGGCGATTTTAAGAAATGCAGCCCTCTTGTTGCAAGCCGGCACCGTCATTATATTTGCCAACTCGTGGATGTTGCTACAGCCCTTGGCACTTGAGATAATTTATTATAGGCATTTTAAGTTCTTTCTTAATAGTTTTTTATTCACGCGGGCTTTCCCCGCCTGGTACGTGCAAAAGGCATGGTTTTGGTTGGTTCACCATGAAACATGGTTTGAAATGAGAGAATCCTACGGTATTCGGGATTCTCATTCAACATACAAAACAATGAATTATTATTATAAATCAAAATGTTGCCACTTGATGAAGCAACATTTTCTTTAGATGCAAACACTGAAAAGTTGGTGCAAGATACCTTAGAAGGATTGATACAAAATCCTAAATCCTGGTCATTGCACATCGTTTGGCAACAATTTTAAAAGCTAATCGTATTCTCGTGATGGATAAAGGCGCTTTTGTGGAAGAAGGAACACACAACTCATTATAAAAAATAATGTTTATGCGCATTTGGCTCAACTGCAATTTTCATCTGAGTAAGTGATCTTGATACAAGAGCAGTATCTTTAAGGGCATAAACAGTATTCTTTTCAGACAGGCTTATCAATTTGAAACTCTCATGGAAAAAAGAAAGGCAAGCATTGAGGTGTTTTTCTTTTTTAACGGGCTGTTCTTTTTTCTGCCTGACATTTTTATAAAGACACTTCTGTGTATAGAATGTAAAACGATGCCACGTTAATCTCTATGAATAATTAAGGGGAGAGCTCTCTTTATAACAGTATCTTCACGTTGATTTATAAGGATAACTCATTGTTTTTCATGAGAGGTCTTACATGGAATTTCTCGTTTCAAATTTGGTTATGTTGCATTAGTCAAAACCATGTCTCTTGCATGCTGCAAGCAGAGAGAGCTCGCGTGAAGTAAAAACACTTAAAGAAAGAATAAGTCCTCTTCATGAAGCGTCCCAAGTTTTAGGGGCTATCACAACGGGGGGCGCTGGCATAAGAGTATGATGGTGCTGGGCTACTTAAAGAAGAACTGCTAAATAGGCAGAGGCGCTTTTTATTGATGTTATAAAACAGTGCGAACAAAGCACGCAGTTTGTTTTGCTGTTTGGTTGAGTTAAGGTTTTTATTACTTTGAAAATCAATATTTCATGGATCATGCATTTTGAGGGCTTATAAGGCTTTTCTTTAAAGTACATAAATCATTAGAGCAGTACAATTAAATACAAATTGTTTTATTTTACCAGAAAAAATATCTATATTTTGTGTATTGTTTTTATTAAAATATAATATGTAGTTATTTTCAAATCAGATGTACACACAATGATACAATATCGAGAGATCGATAAAAGAGCTGCGTTAAATATTGGTGGGAATAAAAGAGAGCAAGAATGGAAGAAGACATAAAATTGGCAATAGCTTTCATAATAGCTATAATTAAGGTCATTTGGAAATGGGGGAAAAAATGTGGGAGTGTAAGATGCGGCGTTATGATTTTCTGCATCATATGGATGGGGAAGTCGTGGTATTCGGGATACTCAGTGGATTTTTTGTTCGGTTTGGCAATGATAGTGTGTTGTGGGGGAAGCTTAATGCTTGCATTGGCAATTTATCAGAACAAGCATTTAACTAAACAACTTGAGCAAAAAGAGCAAGAGTGCGCTGGATATCAAGATATTATTGCTCAAGGGGAACAGAAATGTCTTCAATTGACTGAACAACTTGAGAAAAAAAAGCAAGAGTGCGTTGGATATCAAGATATTATTGCACAAGGGGCATATAAGTGTCTTCAATTGACTGATCAACTTGAGCAAAAAGCGCAAGAGTGCGCTGGATATCAAGATATTATTGCACAATGGGAACAGAAGTGTCTTCAATTGACTGACCAACTTGAGCGAAAAGAGCAAGATTGCGCTGGACATCAAGATATTATTGCACAATGGGAACAGAAGTGTCTTCAATTGACTGACCAACTTGAGCGAAAAGAGCAAGATTGC
>NZ_JBHIOU010000004.1:77407-106833 GCF_042195705.1 Bartonella sp. AP72JLCBS
GCTGGACATCAAGATATTATTGCACAATGGGAACAGAAATGTCTTCAATTGACTGAACAACTTGAGCGAAAAGAGCAAGAATGCGCTGGACATAAAGATATTATTGCACAAGGGGAACAAAGGCTTGTTAAAAAAACTCAAAAAGTATCGCAGGAATGGTTGAAACAATGGGATGAGGGAGTAAGGCTATGGGAAAGAGACGTACTGGGGATAAAAAATCCTAGGGAAGATATGAAATTCAGTGGAGATCGGCTTCCATTGGTAAAGGATATTTGTGTTCGAGGGGATCACAAAGTGCGTTTATTGTACAAGCAAGCACTTGGAAAAAAACTTACTTATGAACATTACAAAAAAATATGTAGTCTCTTGGATACCTCGTATTTTAGGAAATTTTTTATAAAAGCAGTGCGATTAATGAGAAGGAATGGAATAACTCTGCAAAAGTTTGTAGATCCTCTTACGAACAAAAAACGGAGTCAACCTACGATGTTATTACTTCATTGGTGGTTATATGTTCTTGATGATATGATTACAGCTGAATGCAAACAGCACCAAAAGGAAAACTTTACAGGGGAGGATGAAAAGAAAAAATTTACAGATACTTTGTGGGACAACATATCTATAAGTATAGAACACAAAGAGATAGAGAAAATGCTAAAGCTTTCGGAATCTTGGTCTGGTGAGTGTACTTTATTATTATATTGTAAAAAGAATGTGTTGTTGTTGTTGTGTGATATTTCCAGTGATTATAAGGAGGCAAGAGAAACTTTCATTTACTATAAGAAGCTTATTAAAACAGTGAAAAAAGGCTATGTTGCCTTTGATAATGGTTGCCATTCTGTCACAGTTAGAGAAGTAATCAATACTTGTCAAGAGAATGACACAAATAGAGCAAAAAATCTTTCCATTGTTGAAGGGAATCCAACATTTGAAGAAGCTTACAAATTAGGCGTTAAAGAGTGGATGAAATCATCAAATGAGAAATGCGATAACCGATTGATCTTTTGGGAGAAGCTTGTTGAGGAAAAAAAGTTAAAAGAAAAATTAAAAGTTATCTTTGGGGATAAGAAGGTAAAGGCGCTGAAAGAGGCTATTGAAAAAGATAAAGAGCAGCTTGCAAGTGAAATGCAGAAAGCAATTTTGGAAAACAAAGATTTTTGTTACTATAAATCTCGAGAGTATTTCATAGACTATCTGAGATAATGGTTAAATGAAGGGGGGGGAATGGCTGTATAAATCAATGGATTTGCTAAAATTTCTGTTGTCATGTAGAGGTGAAAACTATGAGAGGCATATGTGATAGCCCTTAGCAGAGAGGGGATATTTTAAATTATAGTCAATCTTTTTTGCTGTGTAGGCGGTGATTTCTTAAGAGAAGTAGGGGAGAATGTTGGCTTCTGATGTCGTTGTTGCTTCTTGGGGCGTTTTGTTGTGATGATATTTTTTTTGCGAAATATATCGCTGCCGCCTTCTTTATCGGTGACAAAACCACCGGCTTCACGAACCATCAGTATTCCAGCAGCCATATCCCAAATTTGCAGGTTATCTTCCCAAAAGCCATCGGTTCTGCCAGAAGCAACATAAGCTAAATCAAGAGCAGCAGCACCAAAACGGTGAAGTCCGGCAACTTCCATCATTATATTGCGTAATTCAATAAGATAGGTTCCATGACCTAGGCGACCAAAATGAGGCATGCTTGTAGCAATGACACAATCTTCCAGTCTGCGTCGAGCAGAAACGCGACAGCGTCGGTTATTGAAAAAAGCACCATACCTGCGTTCTGCGGTGAAGAGTTCATCACTCACGGGATTGTAAATGACACCAGCAACGACTTTCCCTTGGCTTTCTAAAGCAATGGAAACAGCAAAAAAAGGAATGCCATGGAGAAAATTTGTGGTGCCATCTCAAAGGGTCAACAATAAAACGGTGTTGTGAATCTTCTCCAATGATTTCTTCTGACTCTTCCATCAGATAACCAAATTTGGGGCGCGCTTTGCTTAATTCATTGAAAATAATTTTTTCCGCTTTGCGATCTGCTTGGCTGAGGTCATCTGCTAGATCTTTTCTGAGGTCTAAATGCCTTTTTTGAGGGTTTTTTCTAATTTTAGGCGAATGTGTTCATTGCCGGCAATGATATTTTTTTTGCGAAATATATTGTTGCCGCCTTCTTTATCGGTGACAAAACCACCGGCTTCACGAACCATCAGTATTCCAGCAGCCATATCCCAAATTTGCAGGTTATCTTCCCAAAAGCCATCGGTTCTTCCAGCAGCCACATAAGCTAAATCAAGAGCAGCAGCCCCAAAACGGCGAAGTCCGGCAACCTCTGCCATCACATTACGTAATTCAATAAGGTAGGTTCCATGATTTGGGCGACCAAAATGAGGCATTCCTGTGGCAATGACACAATCTTCTAGTCTGCGTCGAGCAGAAACGCGACAGCGGCGGTCATTGAAAAAAGCACCACACCCGCGTTCTGCGGTGAAGAGTTCATCATTCACGGGATTGTAAATGACACCACCAACGATTTTTCCTTGGCTTTCTAAGGCAATGGAAACAGCAAAAAAAGGAATGCCATGGAGAAAATTTGTGGTGCCATCTAAAGGGTCAACAATAAAACGGTGTTGTGAATCTTCTCCAATGATTTCTTCTGACTCTTCCATCAGAAAACCAAATTTGGGGCGCGCCTTGCTTAGTTCATTGAAAATAATTTTTTCCGCTTTGCGATCTGCTTGGCTGACATAATCTGCTGGTCCTTTCAAAGACACTTGCAAATTTTGCACTTCACCGTAATCACGTACCAACGAGCGTCCTGCTTTCATTGCAGCTTGCACCATGACATTCATGACTGCAGAATGGGCCATTTTTTATTCCTTTATTTATCTTTTTCATTTGCACGACGCAAATAAATCAACTCATTGGTGTCTACAATGATACGTTCACCAGCATTCATAAAGGGGGGAACAAGAATACGAATTCCGTTTTCAAGAATGGCGGGTTTATAAGAGGAGGTAACCGTTTGTCCTTTGATGGCAGGATCGGCTTCTGCAATCGTGACAGCAACTTGATCAGGAAGTGAGATGCCAATAGGCTTTTCTTGATAAAGTTCAACTGTGACAGTCATCCCATCTTGGAGAAAAGCAGCACGTTCACCAACAAAATCCTTTTGAAGTTCTAGTTGTTCATAAGATTCTGAATCCATAAAGACCAAAGCATCCCCTTGTTGATAAAGAAAGGTGAAATCTTTTTGTTCAAGGCGCACGCGTTCAACTGTCTCAGCAGCGCGAAATCGCTCATTAAGTTTTGTACCATCAATCAAATTTTTCATTTCAACTTGGTTAAATGCACCACCTTTTCCTGGTTTTACAGCGTTGCATTTAACAGCAACCCATAAGCTTCCTTGATGTTCGATCACATTACCAGGGCGAATTTCATTGCCATTAATTTTCATCGTTTCTATCCAATTCTATTCTTGCAAAAAGAACTCTCTTGTTGTCTTTATGGCGCTTTTCTTTGCTGCCTTTAACGGTCAAGCTCTTTTGTTATTTTCGGGCTAAAATCCCTTTGATTAACCTTGCTGCTCTCTCATGGTCCTGTGTGCTCTTTATGGGCTTTCTCCTGCTTTTTGCAAAGAGAAAAGCTTAAGTAAAAAAGAACCTTTATGTATTTTTGCTTTTCAGCTCTTTGCAAGACCATAAAAAGCGCTCAGACGCAAGCTTTTTAAAAATTTGCACAAAAATTTTTTAGAATTTTGGGGGAAATTTATCCCGTTGTGTCGTAAAATATCATCATTGATGGCAATGATATAATTGATGGTAATGATATAAGTTCCCTAAAACCATGAGGTGTTTTTAATTAAGAATATGTGAATACGGAGTTTATTATGAGTGTCTCATGGGATAGAGCGTGGTGTGTGTTATCGCGGGGTGTTAGCTTTCATTTTGATCAGAGAGTAATTGTAAAAAGGCTCTTTGTTTTATCGAGGTTAGGACTCTAAATTTTTTTAAAAGCAGGTATTTTTCTGTACTTGATGCGATTTCATCATGGTGGTATGGGGGCTGTTGTTTTGTTAAGATATCAGCATAGAAAAAGGAAAGTGGAACATTTGAGATAGCGGCAATTTATTTTAAGCGCCCTGCGCTGACACGATTTAAGCCGTTTTCATATTTCTGGATTTGTTGGAAAGTGGCACCTAAATGTTAACCTAATGTTTTTTGAGACATTTTAAGCATTTTTCGTCTCAAACGAATTTTTTTGCCAATGAATTTGCCACTGAAAATGTCGTTATAAGGATTTTACCAAGCCCCTAGAAAATGCTACACGGGATATAGAAAACTCTTCAGCTGCTTCAATCACAGATAGTCCAAGTTTTGCATTTACATCTTCGCGTAACAATTCACTAGGGTGTGGGGCATTTTCATTATTTTTAGTATTCTTCTTTTCTTAAATCTCAAAGCTATAATTTACATTATTTTGTATTGTCACAATCTATAATAAAATTTATCCACTCTGGCTAAAAATGAGGTTTTTTATTGAGGTGCAAATCTCTTTGCCTTTCGCAAGAGCTTTTAAGTCTTTACGTGTAAAATATAGAGTATGTTTACATTAAATAGCGGGTTCATCTGGGCTGAGTATTTATATAAGAACGCGGCTCTCCGTTCACGTTATACTGAAAAAGAGACACTATAGTGCTACTATTTAATCTTATTCTATAACTCAAATTCACACCCATGTTTTGTTGCTTTTGAGGTTGATCTGTATAGATCACATTATATCCATTCCGTCGCAACAGATTGATAAATAAAGGAGTAAAGTTGTCTGCTGTATTATTTTTCTTTATAAGAAGTGTGGTTGTAGCTGGTGGTAAAAACCCTTTGTTACCGCTAATAAATTTGTTAGCAACTAATTGTGCCTGACGCTTTGTAAGACTTTGATCAACATAATTTGATGAATAACTGCCTACAGATGCGCAACCAGCCACCAACACAACCGGTGACAGCAATAAATATTTTAACATCTTTAATTCCCCTTACTTATTGTTGCTCTTTATTTGCGAAGCTCCTCTTCCAGAAATAAGAGCAACTTTACGCATAGCACATTAACAACATATCGGTATCTAATCAATCGGTTAATTAATCAATGAATAATGGTTTCAGCTGTAAAGGCTGCTTGAAGTGCTTCTGGTGGCGTATATTTTAATAAACTGCTGCTTTTAGTGATTATGATAAAAAAGCAATTTTTTGCGTTTGCATGTTAAGATCATGTCCTCCATCTCTATTATAAAATGATGTGTTAAGTGTTATTCCAGATTGATCAAAAAAATTTTCAAGCATTGCTTTTTAAGGGCTATCTTTTTTTAAATACGTATGAATGTTTATTCTGTTTTTTTAAATACTATCGTTTGAGGTGTGGTGCTATAAGACATAAAACTTTGCACATGTGATGTTTTTATGAGAGTGTGTGGTGAATATTTGAGGGGGAGCTTGTCCGGATAATTTTGTGAAATGAACCACATAAAATGGGAAGCTAAAAGAGTTCTGTTCTGAGAAGACGGATTGTTTCCCAACCGGATAGGGAAGGGGCTTCTGTCCTTTGAGGGGTGGGAGGCAAGTTAAGAACAGAGAGTGTAGTGCTCTATGTCATGATGTTAAAAGCTTTCATTTTGATCAGAGAGTAATTGTAAAATGGCTCTTTGTTTTATCGAGGTTAGAACTCTAAATCTTTTGAGCAGCAGGTATTCTTCTGTACTTGATGCGATTTCATCATGAGGGTATGGGGGCTGTTGTTTTGCTGAGGTGTCCGCATAGAAAAAGACAAGTGGAACATTTAAGATATCGGCAATTTCTTTTAAACGCCCTGCGCTGACACGATTTAAGCCGTTTTCATATTTCTGGATTTGCTGGAAAGTAACACCTAAATGTTGACCTAATGTTTTTTGAGACATTTTTAGCATTTTTCGTCTCAAACGAATTTTTTTGCCAACGAAAATGTCATTATCAAGATTTTTGGCTCGCATTTTAAAGCCCCCGCCGGTTGCGAGCGCCCTCGCGTTGGTATTCCGGGAGCTTGAAAATACTGAGTTCTAGTCAGCCTTTTTGCTTTTAGTGCTTAAAGCACCTGGACATAGCAAAAACTCCCGGAATTCCGGGATACCCACAAAGTGGGTTCATCTTTACGCTAGAACTTAGGGTTTTCAAGGCCCCTTTTGGTCGTTGCGTATGCGACCAAAACATCTTTTAATTCATAAAGTAATTTCAGGAAATTTACAATAAAAATTAAAATAGCGTCTCTTAACGTGTCGTTTCTTAAAATGGAGGGGTGGCATGTTTTGCATTTAAGCAATAAAGTGTTCACAAGGGGGGCTTTGAATAGCGTACGCTATCGCGTGATGTTAGCTTGCATTCTCATCAGAGATCAGCTGTAAAAAGGCTTTCTTTTTTACCGTTGTTAGAACTCTAAATCTTTTGAGCAGCAGGTATTCTTCTGTACTTGATGCGATTTCATCATGAGGGTATGGGGGCTGTTGTTTTGCTGAGGTGTCCGCATAGAAAAAGACAAGTGGAACATTTAAGATATCGGCAATTTCTTTTAAACGCCCTGCGCTGACACGATTTAAGCCGTTTTCATATTTCTGGATTTGCTGGAAAGTAACACCTAAATGTTGACCTAATGTTTTTTGAGACATTTTTAGCATTTTTCGTCTCAAACGAATTTTTTTGCCAACGAAAATGTCATTATCAAGATTTTTGGCTCGCATTTTAAAGCCCCCTCCGAGTGCGAGCGCCCTCGCATTGGTATTCCGGGAGTTAAAAACACTGAGTCCGAATCAGCATTTTGCTTTTAGTGCTTAAAGCACCTGGACATAGCAAAATCTCCCGGAATTCCGGGATACCCACAGAGTGGGTTCATTTTTATGTATCGGACCTTAGGGTTTTTAATCCCCGTTGATCGTTGCGTATACGATCAAAAATACCTTTAAATATGTAAAGTAATTTCGGAGGCTTGGCAATAAAAAATAGTTTTTTTATAAGAGACGGCGTGTTTTTCGTCCAAGCAAAAAGAATGAAAAAATAGAGCTTGCGGAATTTTCGGGATAGTCTAGCTCTTTTGCTTATTGGATATTGTTTGTTAAGCAAATGATACCAGTGCGTTTTCTTTACCAATGAAAATGTCATTATCAAGATTTTTGGCTCGCATTTTAAAGCCCCCGCCGGTTGCGAGCGCCCTCGCGTTGGTATTCCGGGAGTCTAAAAACACTGACCTCGAATCAGCCTTTTTGCTTTTAGTGCTTAAAGCACCTGGACAGAGCAAAATCTCCCGGAATTTCTATAAATTTTATCTTTTTGAAGCAGAGAGGAGTATTTAAAAAACAGGAAGGAGCTTTATTGCTTCTTTGTGCGCTTTTTCTAGTTGTGTCTTGTCCATGCCTTGGAGCATTATTTCAAGATCAGGAGCTTGCATTTTTGCTTCCTTTGCGAGCATATACCATGCCGCTGCCATTATTATATCGCCTTTTGTTCCTGTGCCATCTCGATAAAGCCTTGCAAGGGAAATCTGTGCTGGTGCAATCATGTTGACGGCATTTCTGTGAAGTAAATGAAAAGCACGCTGAAAATCTGTTTCTCCTCCACGCCCCTGTACAAGCCATTGTGCTAAATGAAGTTGAGCTTTTAAGTGGTTGTTTTGAGCCGCTACCTCCATGAGCTTGCGGGCATTGCGATCATCTTTTGGTCGCTTTAACGTGCCTAAGGAAAGAATTTTTGCAGCAGAAAAAGCCGCTTCAGCATCCCCAAGAGCAGCACCTTTTAAGTACCATTTTAAGGCTTGCTCTATTGCTTCATTTTCACGACTTTGGGAAGAAACACCAGGGAGAGCTTGTTTTTCCTGTGAGGCTTTATAAAGAAGCAGTTGTCCATAATAAAAATAGGCTTCCTTGACGCCTGCTTTGACAGCTTTTTGAATGAATTGCGCACCAAGTTCTTGATTTTGTTTTATAAAGTTACCATCGAACAACATAAGTCCATAGCGTAGTTGTGCTTGGGGTTCCCCCTGTTTTGCAGCGCGTTCAAACCATAAAGCAGCACGCGCACCGTCAATAGGAACAGCACATCCTTCCATATAAATTCGGGCAAGAAGAGTTTGTGCAAAAGGATCATTTTTTTCAGCACGTCGGAGTGCTTCACGAAAAGCTTTTAAATAATAACCTTGGATGTAATAGTCATAGGCTTGGTCATAGTCTCCAGCTTTTAAGGGCTGAAAGGGTTCTTGAGTGTTTGAAGCTTCTTGAATCGTATTGAAAGAGCTTTCAGAATTTGAGATTTCTTCAGTGTTTCCCGCTGAACTTACAGCAGAACTTGCAAGCCCAATCACGCCTAAGATAAGCAGCTTCACGCTTCTCTTGATCATGGTGTTTTCTCCTCATTACCGATCAGAATTTTCACATTTTTTTTTCATCATTACAAGCCGTATAAGAATTTCATTTCTATATTACTTTTTATCTCTCAGTTTTTCGTCTTGGTTCAAGGTAGGGTTGGGTAAGTTAAAAAAGTAGCATAAATGTCGACGAGAGACAGACTGTTTAAAACAGTCCTGTTAAAAATAATACAGTCCTGTTAAAAATAATAATGATGAAGGGTTATCGTATGTAAAGATGCTTATCTTCTATTATATCAAGGGCTTATCCCCCCTAAAATGAAAAAATGCTTACAATGGAGGTTGCTTTTAAAAATACGTATGAATGCTTATGAATAGCGCACGCTATCCGTGTGATGTTAGCTTGCATTCTCATCAGAGATCAGCTGTAAAAAGGCTTTCTTTTTTACCGTTGTTAGAACTCTAAATCTTTTGAGCAGCAGGTATTCCTCTGTGTTTGATGCGATTTCATCATGGTGGTATGGGGGCTGTTGTTTTGTAATGATATCCGCGTAAAAAAAGGCAATAGGAACATTCAAAATATCAGAAATTTCCATTAAACGCCCTGCGCTGACACGATTTAAGCCTTTTTCATATTTTTGAATTTGTTGGAAGCTTACACCTAAAGCGTGTCCTAAAGTTGTTTGAGACATTTTTAGCATTTTTCGTCTCAAACGAATTTTTTTGCCAATAAAAAGATCAATATTAAGATTTTGAGATTGCATTTTTCCCCGCCGGTTGCGAGCGCCCTCGCATGAGTATTCCGGGAGCTTGAAAGTACTGAAATCTAATCAGCTTTTTTTGCTTTTAGTGCTTAAAGCACCTGGACATAGCAAAAACTCCCGGAATTCCGGGATACCCACAAAGTGGGGTAAATTCATGTTTAGATTTTCGGGCTTTCAAGACCCTCTTGGTCGTTGCGTATGCGACCAAAACATCTTTTAATTCATAAAGTAATTTTAGGAAATTTACAATAAAAATTAAAATAGTGTCTCTTAACGTGTCGTTTCTTAAAATGGAGGGGTGGCATGTTTTGCATTCAAGCAATAAAGTGTTCACAAAGGGGACTTTGAATAGCACACACTATCGCGTTATGTTAGCTTGCATTCTCATCAGAGATCAGCTGTAAAAAGGCTTTCTTTTTTACCGTTGTTAGAATTCTAAATCTTTTGAGCAGCAGGTATTCCTCTGTGCTTGATGCGATTTCATCATGATGGTATGGTGACTGCTGTTTTGTAATGATATCGGCATAAAAAAAGGAAAGTGGAACATTCAAGATATCGGAAATTTTCTTTAAACGCCCTGCGCTGACACGATTTAAGCCATTTTCATATTTTTGAATTTGTTGGAAGCTTACGCCTAAAGCGTGCCCTAAAGTTGTTTGAGACATTTTTAGCATTTTTCGTCTCAAACGAATTTTTTTGCCAATGAAAATATCATTATCAAGATCTTTGGTTCGCATTTTAAAGCCCCCGCCGGTCGCGAGCGCCCTCGCATGAGTATTCCGGGAGCTTGAAAATACTGAGTTCTAGTCAGCCTTTTTGCTTTTAGTGCTTAAAGCACCTGGACATAGCAAAAACTCCCGGAATTCCGGGATACCCACAAAGTGGGTTCATCTTTACGCTAGAACTTAGGGTTTTCAAGGCCCCTTTTGGTCGTTGCGTATGCGACCAAAACATCTTTTAATTCATAAAGTAATTTCAGGAAATTTACAATAAAAATAGTTTTTTACTTACAAAATTTGTTTTTTAATGAGAGGCTATCTGCCTCTTAAATCTCTCTGGAATGATTGTCAAAATCATGATATTAGCCCCCGTGTTTTTTGAGAGGGTTAAAGAGCCTTAAGGTTTAAGATCAAAAGAACTTTGGACGCTTAAAAGTTAAACATTTTCAATTCGCTAGTATTGACAACATAGACAAGAGTAATTATCTCCAATATTCAGGAATAGAAAGGACATATATTATGAAGCCCACCCTTTCTCCGCTAATTTCAGAGTTCGAAACCGTTGAACAGGAAAGCAGCTACACTGCATGGCTGCGCGATAAGGTAGCGAGCAGTCTTGCAAATCCATATCCTCCTATTCCGCATGATGAGGTTATGGCTGAAATGGAAGTTATAATCAGTCAGCTTGAAGCTGAACAGGACAAGTGATGCTTCCGGTTTTGGTTGTCTTCGGCGCGCGACGATTTGCGTCAGATTTTAACTTATATTGCTCGCGAGAATCCATCTGCTGCGCGCCGAATGAAAAGGTTTTTGGAAGCATCCGTACTGCCATTGGCAGAACATCCATATTTATACAGACAGAGTGAGAAGGTATTAGGATTACGAGAAATTGTAGCGCATCCAAATTACCTTATATTGTATCGAGTAGCTGCACATCAAATCGAAATTGTAGCTGTAGTACATGCCCGACGTGAATTTCCTATTTTTCTTTAATCTAATGAGAGGCTATCTGCTTCTTAAATCTCTCTGGAACAATTACCAAAATCATGACAACAGCCTCCGTGTTTATCAAAGGGATTAAAATGATTTCTTCTATGGTAATGAATTTACACGCGGTCTCTTCATTAAAATTTGCACAATCGCTTGCTGTTTGAAGAAGGGGGGGGTGATCGTTTCTCTGTGCTATAGGATGTGTGTGTCTGTGGCATGTGGTGAGGTGCCTTGTGGTTTTGGGCGTGCGCTTTAAAAAATAAACATAAGCATTATTCAAATTTACTTTAATGCATGAATTGTATCTGTATTAAAAGAGAAATCAGCTTTTTGTAAGCGCTTAATAAGTTTGGGAAATGTTTCGTTTACGTGTTCTTTAAAAGAAAGGTAGTAAACTCCACCAACATCTGAAAGCATTTCAATGCCTTCTTTTTGTAGAATAGCAATCCTCTCAAGAGGAAGTGTGGCAGCTAACATGCCCATTTCGAAAATAACGTTTTGTCGTGCACGGGGTTGAATTTTTTCTGCACCTTGAGATATAGCATAACCCATGTCATCATGCGTGAGGAGTACAATACCAAAACTTATAGAACTGTCACAAATTTCTTTTTTCAAAGTTTGAATGATGGGTAAACCATTGCCACTCGTATTTTGTAAGATGTATGGTTCGAGACCAAGCTTGAGAAGAGCATTTTCAAGCTCCGTTAAGGCATAACAATCATGACCATGAACAATAAAAATTTTTTTATTTGATGTATTGGAGGCAGTTTTTGAGGAAGGAATCGTTGATGTTTCTTCTAGATGCTTTGCAAAAGCTTTTTCTAGCTCATGGCAGAAAATTTTTTCACCTAGAATGACTGTTTTTCCTGTGGTATCATCCCAAAGAATGCTTCTTCTTTCAGAGGCTTCAATCTTATACGTAAAACCATAGGGACTTTTTTGTATGGCTTTAACATCTGTGATTTGATATCCAGTTTTGCGAATTATGTTTTTAAGATCTTCAAGTGTTCCATTGTATTCAAACGGCCCTCTGTATTTGTATTCCATTTTTTATGTCCCCTTCATATCTCTATCATTCGTTGTTGGTATTAGTGATCAACATTAACAATGACAAATTCCCCCGCAATCATAATGCTTCGTCTTTATAAGATTTTGAACTAGAAAATTTTTATGATCCTTTTCTCTATATATTATATGAAAAAAAGACGCTAGTTTTTTCATCAATTTGATTGAATTATTA
Source organism: Bartonella sp. AP72JLCBS (assembly GCF_042195705.1). Taxonomy (NCBI): domain Bacteria; kingdom Pseudomonadati; phylum Pseudomonadota; class Alphaproteobacteria; order Hyphomicrobiales; family Bartonellaceae; genus Bartonella; species Bartonella sp. AP72JLCBS. The sequence goes on from NZ_JBHIOU010000004.1 coordinate 89,494, forward strand.
AGCAATTTTATTGAGTTTCGAGGTATCCTCTTTATCTGTTATTGTGTGTTCTATATAAGTAATATAGTGGTGAGTGTTTGGATTTTTATTAACGCTTTATTTATAAATTCTCCTCCTATATTACAAGGGGGTGTTTTCACATTTTTCTTGCATTGTTTTAAGCAGTATTAAGGGGTTGTCGTTCCCCAAAATGACTTCTTCTACAGCAATGAATTCACATCCAGTCTTTAAGACTTCATCAAAGGTTGAAAAATCGCTCCCTGCTTGGATAATGGCGGGGGTTTGCATAATCTCTGCCCACCATGTTGCTAACTGGAGATTGCGGGGGTGCGCTTGGGGTTTTTTATCAGCCCCGAGTTTTCCAAAGAACAGGTAATCAACACCTGTTTCCGCTGCAAGCATAGCACTATGGCGATTGCGTAGATTGCCAAAGCCTATGATTTTTTGTTCCTTTTGCTGATTTTTGAAGCTTTCAAGAGCGTTAAGATCATTTTCTATGTGCAATCCATCAGCCTTTATGCGCCCAGCAATGCGGCTGTCATCAGCAATGAGAAGGGCTGCGTCATGATGTTGAATATCTTCTGCGTAAGTTTGCGCTTGTTGTTGTAAAAAAGAGCTATCATCTTTCAATTTTTCAGAATCATAGAGGATGACGCATGCAAAAGACTTTGTTTGTAAAATTTGCTGCAAAAATGTGTGTGGGGTGTTGCGCCGAACATCAAGTGTTAAAATCAACTGAGGGAAAAGAGGTGGATCAATTGGTTTATTTTTTTGTTGTGTCATGTCAAATCCCTGTTTCTTAGAAAAAATAACGCTTAAAAATTAAAGTTTCATTCTATTATGCTTATTTGCAATGAAAGTGACCACCATTTTCACGTAATTTAAAGGATTTGTGGGTGTGTGGAAGCCTGTTTATGAGAAATGAGAGTGTTTTTAAGCATAATATGTTACCTTTTCGCTGTGATACACGTATGGACGTTTTTCGTTCTTTTGCCTTTAAAAAACTTTTGCTTTTAAAAAAATAAACGCTTAAAATGAAACTTGACTCTTAAAAATTAAAATTTCATCCTGTTCATGCTTGTTGGCAATAAGGGTAAGCACCATTTTTATGGGACTTCAAGGGGGGTGCAACGTGTGGGAGTCCACTGATGAAGTACCAAGGTATTCTTGAGCATAATACTCAACCTTCTCATCGTGATACACGCATTGACGTTTTTCGTTCTTTGGCCTTATTGACGATTTTCATCAACCATATTCCCAGAACGATCTATGAGTCTTTTACTCATAGAAATTTCGGTTTTTCTGATTGTGCAGAAGTGTTTGTTTTGCTTTCAGGGATTGCTCTTGGGTTAAGCTTTCATGGACGGTTACAGCAAAAATCCTTTGCTTTTATTATCCGAAAACTTTGGTACAGAGCTCTGCAGCTCTATGGGGCATATCTTTTTACGACTTTTGTCACGTTAAGTCTTTTTTTTGCTGCCTTTTTATTATGGCGAACAGAAAAACTTTTATCGATGAACAATGTGGGACTCTTTTTTAAAGAGCCTGGTATCGCATTTTTGAGTACCTTAAGCTTTGGACATCAATTGGGATATAATAATATTCTTCCTCTTTATATCGTTTTGATGTTTTTTGCGCCTTTTATCCTTTATTTGAGTTGTAAGCAGACAAAATGGCTGCTTTTGGGCTCCTTTACACTGTATCTTATCTGCGGATTTTATAAAATTGCTCCTCCTTCTTATCCTTTAAAGGGAAAGTGGTTTTTAAATCCTTTGTCTTGGCAATTCTTATTTGTCATAGGATTGACCAGTACTTTAGCGCTTAAACAAGGAAAAAAAATCGCTTTTCAGTCTTTTTGGATTGTTTGTGCGGCAGCGTATCTCTTGTTGGCGCTGTTATGGGTTCGCTTAAATTGGTGGGGCATTTTGGGGTGGCTTGGCTGGTCTTCCCCATTGTTGAATTTTAATAAAACCTTTTTAAGCTTGCCACGTTTACTCCATGTTCTTGCATTAGCCTTTCTCATTCTTTCTTTGCCGCGCATCAATAAATGGTTTTATGTCTCTCAGAAACATCCTTTAGCAATTTTAGGAAAACATAGTTTACCGGTCTTTGTAACGGGAACCATTTTTGCGATGTTTGGACAAATTATAAAAACAGTGATGACAGAAACGTTTTTTTCCGATACCCTCTTAATAATAACGGGTATTGCTTTGCAATTTGGAGTCGCTTATTATTGTGAAAAACGGCAATCTTGGCAGTGGTCATTTTCAAGGAAAATGATCCGTTTATAAAAAATATTCCTGTAGTGTTTGTTGGGCACGTTAACCTTAGTATAAAAAGTGCGTTGCGCAAAAAAATTAAAAGAGGTAGCAGTTTTAAAAAAAAGCGTTCTATACAGCAACAAAAGAAACTTTTTAATACTCTATTCGTTAAGGGGTATGATTTTGTGCTGATACTTGGAGTATAAAAGCGTGAGTGTACATAAACGTCCATATGATGAACCTATTATCATGATTGAGCATAATGCTTTTGAAAATGCTTTTAATCGTCTCTATGAAGAAACAATGGCGCTGATTGAAAAAACCGCAGCGTATATTGACTCAGAAGGGAAATTAGTAGCACGCTCTCTTTCGGCAGAGGTTTCTGCAGTCTATGCGAAAGAGGCTATGTATTTAAGTACACGACTTATGCAAATCGCTTCTCAACTCCTTCTTCTTCGCGCAGAGCGTGAAGGGGAAATGTCATCAGAACAAATAAAAAAAGAAATTGTAAAAGTGTCACTTCATACACCGACATTGGAACTTGAAACCCCTCATTGGCATGAATTGCCAGAAATTTTTCGCCAATTTGTTTCTCATTCATTGCGTTTAGAAGTGCGCATAACCTATATGCGTGCTGGGTGGGAAACTGCGGCCTCCTGTGCTCTAGAAGATGATAATCCAGTGGGAAAACAAATCGAATTGCTCAAAACAGCCTTTGGGCGTTCTTAGAGGGACTCCCCTTGCTTTGTGCGAAGGAGAAATATCATCAGAACAAATAAAAAAAAGAAATTGTAAAAGTGTCACTTCATACACCGACATTGGAACTTGAAACCCCTCATTGGCATGAATTGCCAGAAACTTTCCGTCAATTTGTTCTCATTCATTACGTTTAGAAGCGTGCATTTTTTTCATTTAGAGATGCTGCTGTAGTTTAAGCGCTTTGGTCAATAAGCGGCGGCTTTATCTTGAACGATGATAATCTAGTGGGAAAATAAATTGAATTACTGAAAACAGCTTTTGGGCGTTCTGAGAAGAATAGCTCCTTGCTTCTTTCTTACGATATTTAGAGCAGTATACCCATTTTTTTTACAACCGAAATTTCACAATTAAAACTAATCTAGAGTGTTTTTTTCTGCCTAATTTCTATTTGGCGTAGAAATATCTTGAGCTTATAGCTTAGAGGGGGTGTATAAGTATTGATTTCGAATATGGCATGGGATGGAGTATGGTTGGTCTTATGGAAATCGACTTTGGTTGATTGCAGCTGGAACACTTTCTGTTGATCTATCGTGTGATTTTGTTTTGGCTCTGATAATGATCTGGCTTTAAGATAGAGTAGGGGCTTGTACATCAATTTATTTGTGCTCTATAATTTATGCCTATAAAGCTGCTGTAAAGTGTGTGTTAATGAGGATGATACACATTGTTGCAGTTTTGGGGCTTCTTTTGTTTTGAATGGAAGTTATTTTTCCTCGCGTAAAATAAAATATCCAAAATAAAGTGCCATATAATGAATGTCCCATGGGTTCCCTGTGCCCCTATGCAATGTCCCCCTCTACGCAATGTCATTGTGGTGTGATGAGTATATTCAAAAACACCTCTCAGTTCTTATTCACATTCGTTGAGCCTCTCTCATTTTTACGTTTGCAACAGAGCACGCCGGCACTATCATCATCTTTGCCAGTCCCCAATGTTGCAACAGCCTTTGGAACTTGAGACAATTCATTAGAGGCATTTTTAGTCCTTTCTTGTACAGTTTCACTCTATACGGCAATCCCACGTTTAATATGTAAGAGAATGGTTTTGATTGCTTCAATATAAACAGATTTGTAATGAGAAAATCTTAGGATATTCGGGATTCTTATGCAACATACAAAATAATTAATTATCTTTATAAATCAACGTGTTGCCTTGTTATGATAGCGTCATGCTATAATGTAAAAAGTTTTCGCAAAGTGTGTACCATCCATTGCATAGCCTCTTTACACATTATGAATGTGCAATCCAGCACTGATCTATTTGCTCGCTTGCGATGTTTAACCGTTATGGCATTGGATATGATATAGAAAGGGAATTTTTATGCTTTAGAGGGTGCTTGCTTGTGATGTGTGAATTGTTTTGACTGATTTCAGTTACGCTTCATAAAGTATGTTTCATAAAGATGCTGTTCGTTGCGTGTTATAATTGTATAAATTTGGGGGGATGATTATCTTTTTACTGGTTTTGTCTTGGGTTGCTGTTTTCTTTGTGGTCTTGTCTTTATTCACATCTTTATTCAAGAGAGGGAAAAGTGTATAGACTGTAGTTTATGGCAGAGACGATTCGTATTATAGGCATTGATCCCGGATTACGGCGTACAGGGTGGGGCGTTATCGATGTTGTGGGTAATCGTCTTCAGTTTATTGCAGCAGGGACGGTTTCTTCTGATGTAAAGTGTGAGCTGGCTTCTAGACTATGTCAGATCCACAAAGGTCTTTCAGAGGTTGTGCATCAATTTATGCCTCATGAAGCTGCTGTAGAACATGTGTTTGTCAACAAAGATGCTACAGCAACTTTAAAACTTGGGCAAGCGCGTGCAATTGCACTGCTGGTTCCTGCGCAAGCAAATCTTCCTGTTTTTGAATATGCGCCCAACAAAGTGAAAAAATCAGTTATTGGGGTTGGACATGGGGCTAAAGAACAAATCCATATGATGGTCAAAGTTCTCCTCCCACGGGCTGAATTTGATAGCAGTGATGCGGCTGATGCTCTTGCTCTTGCTCTTTGTCATAGTATGCACCGTAACAGTATTGACCGATCTTATCAGGCAAGGAAGGCGATATGATTGGGGGGGCAACATGATTGGCAAATTAAAGGGCACCCTTGAACATATCTTTGATGATCATATCCTTCTTGATGTGCACGGTGTGGGGTATGTTGTTTTTGTGTCAAATCGGCTGCGTCCTTCTTTACCTTCTGTTGGGGAGGCGTTAAGCCTTTTTATTGAAACGCATGTTCGGGAAGACGCAATTCGCCTTTTTGGTTTTGCTACAAGAGCGGAACAGGAGTGGTTTTGTCTTCTACAAAATGTTCCTGGAGTAGGGGCAAAGGTTGCTTTGGCAATCTTGGGTACTTTATCGCCAGATGAACTTGCACAGGCTATTGCTTTAAACGATGTTGCGATGATTAGTCGAGCGCCGGGCGTTGGTAAAAAAGTCAGTGAAAGAATTGTGGGTGAACTGAAAAGTAAAACACTCCCCTTTGAACAAGCGGTCAAGACTGTTTCGGTTTCTCAGCGTGAGATGACCAATCAACCTGCGCATGATGCGCTTTCCGCGTTGATGAAGCTAGGGTTTGAACGGGAGCATGCATCCCGTGCTCTTGCTCTTGCGATGAACGCTCTTGAGGGCGAAACTGTTTCTTCTGCCCTGCTGATCCGGCATAGTCTCAAATTGCTTTCTTCTCCTACTTAAAATCAAGGTAACAATGCATAAAGATGAAGATAAACGCCTTCTGGGTTCCGTCCCCCTTCCTAACGATCCAGATCGTTCCTTAAGACCACAAGTTCTCGATGACTTTATTGGTCAAGAAGCGGCACGGGCTAATTTAAAAATATTTATTGAAGCAGCAAAAACGCGGCAAGAAGCGCTGGATCACGTTTTGTTTGTAGGGCCACCGGGGTTGGGAAAAACAACGCTTTCACAGATTATGGCAAAAGAATTAGGCGTTAATTTTCGCTCTACTTCAGGGCCGGTCATCGCTAAAGCAGGAGATTTAGCCGCTCTCTTGACCAATCTTGAAGAACGTGATGTCTTGTTTATTGATGAAATTCATCGCTTAAATCCGGCGATTGAGGAAATTCTTTATCCAGCCATGGAAGATTATCAACTTGATTTGATCATTGGGGAGGGGCCGGCCGCACGCTCGGTGAAAATTGATCTGGCTAAATTTACTTTGGTAGCGGCAACCACACGTTTGGGGCTTTTGACCACACCGCTGAGAGACCGTTTTGGCATCCCAATTCGTCTCAATTTTTATACGATAGAAGAATTGGAATATATTGTGCAGCGTAATGCACGACTTTTTGCCGTTAAGATCAGTGATGATGGTGCTCATGAAATTGCACGCCGAGCACGCGGGACGCCTCGTATTGCCGGACGGCTTTTACGGCGCGTTTGTGATTTTGCTCTGGTTAAACAGGCAAAACAAATTGACCAAAAAATCGCCGATGAAGCCCTTTCGCGCCTTGAGGTTGATCATCTTGGGCTTGATCCGCTTGACCGCCGCTACTTGCTCCTGATTGCGGAAACTTTTTTAGGGGGACCGGTGGGGATTGAAACGATTGCTGCTGCTTTATCAGAACCACGCGATGCCATTGAAGATATTGTTGAACCGTATTTGCTCCAACAAGGTTTTATTCAAAGAACCGCTCGTGGACGCATTCTAACTGAAAAGGCTTGGAGCCATTTAGGGCTTTCTGCTCCAGCCTCTACAACGTCTATACAAAGGCGTTCTCAACTTTCTGATGCTCAAGACAATTCATCACTTCAGACATCTTTATGGGATGGGGAAGATGACTAAGGCATTCTCTTTGTTAAAAGAAACTATGTGAATATTTTATAGCAAGGTCATAAAATACAAGAGACGTGCCTTCTTTTAGCATATTCTGGCTAAAAAGGTTTGGCACTATTAAAGATTTTTTGCTTTTGCTTTTCACAACTTCAACACAAAAATGTGTTCAATCTTTTGATTGATAGATAATTTGCTATATTAGATGATTTTATGGGATATGAAGTCGATGACAGAAATAACACCTTTTAAGAGCAATCATACAAACGCTTTTCATAATTTTCAGGTCCGCGTTTATGTTGCGGATACAGATTTTTCCGGTGTGGTTTATCATGCGCGTTATCTTGAGTTTTTTGAACGAGGACGTTCAGAGTTTTTACGGGATACCGGTTTTAATAATAAGATGTTAGCAGCAGGGGGTGAGGGGGAAAAACTATTTTTTGTTGTTCGTCATATGGAAATTAATTTTTCAAGACCCGCTAAAATTGATCATCTTTTAGTCGTTAAAACACGTGTTACTCATATCCAAGGGGCACGCTTTTTTATGGAGCAATCTATTTTGCATGAGATGACCACGTTGGTAACAGCCAAAGTTGAAATTGCTCTGATTAATGAGGAGGCAAAACCGCGACGTTTACCTAAAGAACTTTTTGCAAAAATGCTTGGTTAAAAGTATTATTCATTGAACCAGCAGTTTCAGGAGAGATCGGCAGATATAAAGTAATCTATAATCTAAGACTATACATTTATCATAGCCTAAATGTTTTCCAACAAGGTTACACGATACAGCAAAAGAAAACAGCTCTGCTACAACACTACAATAAATTGAAGATGATATTTCACAAAATTAAACACGCCTCATCCATGTTATGATTCAAAAACAATGTCGCCTCATCCATTTTCTGCTATAAACTCAAGATATTTTCTTTCTTTTGAAGAAAGGTTTGTTGGCATCGGAAAGCAGCGAAAAAGTACAAAATATAAAAAGAAATAAAAATGGATTAAGATTTATTTTTATAAAAATGCACATACCCAGCGCAATATTGCAATAAAGTGATAATAAGCCATTAGGTCGAAAATTGTCTCAAAACACCCAAAGGGTGTTTTTAAGCAATTTGATTTGTTTTTTTACTGGATTGTCATTTGGCATCACAAGAGCGCGTGTTTCATCCATTTCTATCTATAATGCATCACTTTATGTGCTATAATGCGCGATTTATGTGCGCTTCTAAGCGTAGTAAATGAGTGAGAGATCAATGTATACAAAGCAGAAATGCATTCTTGATTTAAAGTTTCAAAAGCATATTATTCTATATAATATATTGACTTAGAAAGATATATTATCACTTCTTACGGGCACAAACCCTAATAGAGGAAGAGAATAAAATACTTTCATTTCAAATCTGTTCATGTTGAAACAATTAAAATCATTTGCTTACACATCATAAGAGAACAATATAAATCATTGAAAAAATTGTAAAAATGTTTTTTATGGATCATTCTCAATGCAATAATGATCAAATATCGCAAGTGAGCAAAGAGAGCGAAGAAGCCGGTTTTCATGAAGTAAAGATGTGAAAAGGCTTTTTTCATGTCACGGAAGCTTGTACGTTATATCATGGTGCCAGAGAGATGATAGGCATTGAAAGGGGCTAATTCACAACACAATGAGATTACATGAGACTTACACTAGATTATATAGGACTTATAATAGGGGTGCATGGGGGAGGCGCATTGTTGTGAGGTGTTGTAGGGTGGTTTAGTGTCGTTTTTTGTGCCCGATGGTGTACCCCGTATTCAATTCGATGGAAAATGAGAGAAATAATAGCCTGAGGCAAAGCGTTATCTTTTATGATGATAACATATTTATTTACAATGATAATTCATTGCGTTGTCACTTTCAGATAATTCTGAAACTTGTAAGATTTTTTCTTTTCAAGCTCTATTGCTGCGAATTAATTAAAAACATTTTCTTACATGTCACAAGCGGGGTTGATGAGTGGGTACAAAAACACTTAAGAAAGGAATAAAATGCTTCTTATGAATCTTTTCAAGTGCTAAGACTTATCGCTGTATTTTAAGCTTAAAACGCGTATGATGATTTAGCGTTCTTTTCATAAGCGTAAAGATGGTGGTGCATAATAGATTTTATATCATGCATTTTTATATCTTTTATTTTTATAGCATTTATGGAGAAATCCTTATCGTTATATTTTTCATAAATGCTGTTGTGAAATGAGGGGGGTGTGCATTGAGGGATGTCTCTCGTCATCACTTTTTAAGGAAATTTAAGAAACAAGTCTTGTTTTAGCGCATGGATTTATGTGAAACTAAAGTCTTTACTTAAATTTAGAAACTATAAAATAATCTGTTTTATAAAACTTTTAAAAATACACCTTTCATTTAGAGGGATAAAAATTATGCCGCATGGTGAACTAACAAATCCGGAAACAATTGGAATGTTGCATTTGTTTATGCAAGCGAGTTGGATCGTGAAAGGTGTTATGATTGGGTTGCTGCTCGCTTCCATCTGGAGTTGGGCAATTATTTTTGATAAAATTTTTACGTATCGGAGAATACGGCGTGAAATAAAGCAGTTTGAACGCACATTTTGGTCTGGCAAAGCGCTAGAAGATCTTTATGCATCATGCAAAAGTCAACGTACCAATAGTATATCCGCAGTTTTTATGGCAGCAATGGTTGAATGGAAAAAATCTCTTGAAAAAGGGACCCATACATCGAAAAGTTTGCAGAGCAGAATTGATAAGGCTATGGATTTGACGCTGGGACGTGAAAGTGAAAAAATAGAATCAAAATTAAGTTTTCTTGCGACATTGGGATCTGCGGGACCTTTTATCGGACTTTTTGGAACAGTTATTGGTATTATGGAGTCTTTTCTTTCTATTTCAGCTTCTCAAAATACGTCACTTGCCATTGTCGCGCCAGGGATTGCAGAAGCGCTTTTGGCAACCGCTATTGGTTTGTTTGCAGCAATTCCAGCCGTTATTGCTTATAACAAGTTGACTCATGAAAGTGCGCGCATCATTGCACAAATAGAAAATTTTGCCGATGAATTTTCAACAATTGTATCGCGGCGTATTGATGAAACACGCACAGCACCTTCCTCTTTATAAAAAGGAGCTTATCCATGGGCGTTTCTGTTGCTTCTTCTTCTCGCAAAAATACACGTAGGCGGCATCATTCACGAAGCCAACTGATGAGTGAGATCAATGTCACTCCTTTTGTGGATGTCATGCTGGTCTTGTTGATTATTTTTATGGTCTCTGCCCCCCTTTTAGTGAACGGTGTTCCTCTAGATTTGCCTCGTAGTCAAGCGGGTCCCGTACGAGCTCAAAAAACACCTCTGACGGTTTCACTTGACGCGCAAGGGCGCTTTGCCATTAATCAAGATTATTATGAAACGTCACAGTCCCTGATTGCACACCTGAAAACTCTTCTGGAAGCAGATTCTACACAAAAAGATCAACGGGTTTTTGTACGGGTTGCTAAAACTGTTGAATATCAGCAAGTATTAAAACTGCTGGCAGATATTCAAAAAGCGGGGTTTTCTCAAGTTGCGTTAGCAAGTTTAGCACAATAAATAATAAGTAATAAAATTGTGCATAACCGGTTGTTTTTAAGATGTTTTTAAAAGAGCATAGAGTGATTAAAAATGAAAAAATGTAAGGCATAAGTAAGGCATAAAGAATGAACAAAGACTCCTATCATAGTATGAAACGAGGCTTGGCTTTATCCCTTGTGGTCCATGTCATTTTTCTCAGTTGGGGAGCCGTTCAGTTTACAAACTCTGTCTCTTTACCACAACCGTTGGAAGCAATTCCCATCACTCTTGCTCCTTTGGTGGACGAGTTTTCCTCTCAACAAGGAGCCGTGAAGGCTCCTATCCGTGCAATCCCTGCCGTCAAACCAACTATGCAGCCACAAGAGAAAGAAGATGCACGCCATATTGGAGAGGGACAAATAGATAGTCTTGCACCATTTCAACCAAAGGAAAAGCCGCGTCCCGTTGAAACAGCATCGCCACCATCAAGCGAGAACACATCAGAAACATCTGCACCAGAACTTACAAAACCAGAATTATTAGAAGCAAAAACAGAGGATGCACCCAAGGTTGCGCCTGAGATGCCTTTGGAGGCACTGGAGGATGCACCTAAGGTTGCACCTGAGATGCCTTTGGAGGCACCAGAGGATGCACCCAAGGTTGCGCCTGAGATGCCTTTGGAGGCACTGGAGGATGCACCCAAGGTTGCACCTGAGATGCCTTTGGAGGCACCAGAGGATGCACCCAAGGTTGCGCCTGAGATGCCTTTGGAGGCACTGGAGGATGCACCCAAGGTTGCACCTGAGATGCCTTTGGAAGCACCGGAGGATGCACCCAAGGTTGCGCCTGAGATGCCTTTGGAAGCACCGGAGGATGCACCCAAGGTTGCGCCTGAGATGCCTTTGAGAGTGCCGGAAGATGCCTCTAAGGATGCGCTCAAGCCTGCGCACAAAAATGAAGAAATGATATCGCCAAAAGAATTGGCTCCAACGGTCCCAAAAGTATCAGCAGAGCAGATTGTTCATCAAGCGCCCAAAATTGTACTTCCAGAAAAATCTCTTCTTCCACAGTTTAAACCAAAGTTTGACGGAGAATTTCCAAAGAAGAATGAGGCTGCATTGAATCAAAAGACGCCAAAGCTTAACAAGAAAAACCAAGAGAAACAGACCATTGAAGATATTTTAGCTCTGGAGGAAAATAATTTGCTCAATCGTGCGCGGTCACAAGGAGGGGGAGCAAAACGTTCTCATACACCAGAAGCTTTGGGTGCAAGAAAAAATATTAATGATACCACAAAAATGGCACAAACATTGGTCAATATTGCGGGGGGATGTATTCAACAGAAGCTTAAACTTGTGGCGCTTGGCGGCGATTTAAAAAATCGTCCGGTCGTGCGGTTGCGATTTTATTTAGACCGTGAAGGGATGGTTGTGGGCGATCCTATCATTGATCCCATAAGCGGCCTTGAGAGTCAACAAGCTATTATGATAAGGCAGGTGTATGCTGCTGTCTTTTCATGCCAACCTTATGCAGATCTCCCACGTGATCAATATGATCTATGGGGGCAAGGTTTTGACTTTAATGTTGATCCCCTCCAAGAAATAAGATGATAAACGAGAAAAAAGCGCTTAACGAAAGGACACATTCCATGATGACTATAACGAGACATAAAGTTTTTGCTTGGTTTATTGTCACTTGTGGGGTGTGGCTTTCAAGTATTTCATCGGGTTATGCGCAATTGAAAGGAACTATTTCGAGCGCTGATTTTAATCCCATTCCCATTGCAATTACAGACTTTATTTCCAATGATTCGATTGGGTTGAAAATATCTGCTGTGGTGACAGCCGATCTCGAACGGTCGGGGCTGTTTTTACCGCTTGATAAAGCAAATTTTTTTGAAAACATTTCTAATCCTAATAAACAACCACATTTTGCTTCTTGGCAGAAAATAAAAGCGCAAGGTTTAGTTACTGGGCAAGTCATGAGAGAAATCGATGGACGTTTGAGGGTCGATTTTCGTTTATGGGATGTGTTTGGACAAAGACAATTGAAAGGACGGCGTTTTTATACCGCGACAGAACGTTGGCGGCGTGTGGCACATATGATCGCAGATGAGATCTATAGTGAGATGACAGGAGAAAGTGGTTATTTTGATACAAGGATTGTTTTTATCGATGAAACAGGTCCTCAAAATGCACGCATTAAACGTTTAGCAATGATGGATCAAGATGGAGCAAATTTGATTTATATGTCTGATGGAAGTGAATTGGTGCTTACACCGCGGTTTTCACCAAAAAGACAAGAATTGACCTATATGGCTTACGAGGACAATCAAGTACCTCATGTTTATCTCCAACAAATTGAAATGGGGCAAAGAGAGTTGATCGGAACGTTTAATAACATGACAATTGCTCCACGTTTTTCTTCTGATGGACAAAAAGTTATCATGAGTTTGTTACAAAATGATGGGAGTGCCAATCTTTACACTATGGATTTACGAACCCGTACGATGACGCGACTTACAACAACTTCTGCTATTGATACTTCTGCTTCTTATTCACCGGATGGAAAACAAATTGTCTTTTCTTCAGATCGTAGTGGAAAGCCGCAAATCTATAAAATGAATGCGGATGGGAGTGATATTCAGCGTATTTCTTCAAACGATGGGAGTTATTCAACACCTATTTGGTCTCCACGGGGTGACTATATCGCCTTTACAAAACAATTAAGCGGACAATTTTCTATCGGTGTTATGCGCCCTGATGGACAAGGAGAACGAATTTTAACCACAGGGTTTCACAATGAAGGACCAACGTGGGCCCCTAATGGTCGTGTGCTGATGTTCTTTCGCAAAAATCCCGGTATGGGACCAAAAATTTATACGATTGATATTACGGGTCGCAATGAACGACAACTCCCTACCCCCAATGATGCTTCAGATCCAGCATGGTCGCCTTTGCTCAATGTACAGTAAAACAAAATGCTTAAAAACAGAATATAGAAGGAATATAGTCTATACAGTCTCAAGTTTAAACAATCTCAATTGTCTTTAATTATTTAAAAGAAGGAATTGATTATAGTGGGTATGGGGAGTTATGTAGATTTCATCTATCATCTACGGTTGTTGATCGATAATGGAATTTCCTTGGGGGAAAATGCTTAAAAAAATTCAAAACAAGACCTTGAAAAAATAGAGTCGAAAATTCTGAGGTCTTTAGATTTCAACTTTTTATTTAAAGTGTCGCTATATTTTTTAACTTCCTCTTCGATTTTGTTTGTGAAGAGTCGGGACTCTTGTCAGGGGGGCTGTTGCTCTCTGATGTGTTTTATTCAAGTACGCGGTTGTTTTAGATCTGAATCTTGATTGATTGGTAAGAGCAAAAGGACAGATTTTTAAGATAAATGACGTTATTTTAGAAATATACGATGCCATAAAGTTAATGCCATAAAGTCAAAAATTTATCCGCAACGGATTAGAGAGATGTACCGGCTTTTTGTACAATACTTTGCTAAACAATCAGCTCTGGCTTTCCATTTGCTTATTTTTATTCTGTGATGTTGTAAAAACACTGTCCTTTGAAGTGTGGTGATATAGGGCGTATAAATAGGACAAACCTCTTGCTATATTTAAGTGTTTTTTAAGTGCATGGCGAATATTTAGGGGAGTGCATGTGTGTTGAGCCTTAAGTTTCAAGCGAATTCCATGGGTGATTCGTCATAGGAATACGTTAGGAAACCCCTAATTGTTTAGAGGCTAGATCATTTTCATCACTTGAGAGCGGAGAGAGGAGGTTCATCTTAAAGAACAAAAAGATCAAATGAGAGAGGGGATATAGGGATAATCTTTGGGGCATGTAAGAAGGGCGTGAGGCTACAGAGTTTTGTATGCTTTCTTTTTGGGATTATGTTTTCTGAAATTAATTGCGGTTTTCTTGTTGCACTGACAGCTTTTCCCCGCTATTGACGCGGGGCTTTTATATGTGCGGATAAAGAGGAGGGGTGACAGATGCTTTTGAAGCCCTCATGCATGAAGAGAGGGCTTATGCAAATGATGGCAATTATACAGATAATTTTGCCAAAATCTCATCACTGACATCAAAATTTGCATAAACATTTTGCACATCATCATCTTCTTCTAATGTTGAAATTAGTCGTAAAACGGACAAAGCTTTTTCTTCATCTATTGGTGCAAGGGTGGTGGCTTTCCAAATCGTTTTAATCGATTCTGCTTCACCAAGTTTTGCTTCAAGTGTTTTGGAAACTTCACCAATATCTTCAAATGCGCAGGTAATATGATGTCCGGTTTCTTCTGATTGCACATCTTCGGCACCGGCTTCAATTGCTGCATCCATGATGTTATCGGCTGTTCCTGCTTCTGGCTTATAGATTATTTCACCAATCCGATTAAACATGAAACTGACCGATCCTGTTTCCCCTAAGGCTCCTCCTGATTTTGTGAAGGCGGCGCGCACATTTGAAGCGGTGCGGTTGCGGTTATCAGTTAAAGCTTCAACAATGACGGCAACGCCGCCTGGTCCATAGCCCTCATAGCGTACTTCATCATAATTTTCGACATCGGCGCCTGACGCTTTTTTAATCGCGCGTTCAATATTATCTTTCGGCATCGATTGTGCTTTGGCATTTTGAACAGCCAGCCTTAAACGTGGATTCATGGCTGGATCAGGAGCACCTTGTTTTGCTGCTACGGTAATTTCGCGCGCAAGCTTAGAAAATATTTTCGAGCGCATTGCATCTTGACGCCCTTTACGGTGCATAATATTTTTAAATTGTGAATGGCCTGCCATAGTTTTCCTTCCTATTTGAGGGCTTTCTTTCCAGTTGGACACTCTTTAGAATTTAAGGCGATAAAGCATGCATCCCACCAGAATAAATGTGCCACAGCATGAGGTGAAATAATCGAATAAACCCTTTATAAGAAAATTCATCTTAAAGGTAAAGACACCTTAGTTGAGGATCATTACAAGAGAGATCTCTTGTCGTTGAGCAAAAATAACGCTATAACAGAATGTAATCTCATAGCAAAATGGTTTATTCCATGCCTCGCTTTGTTTTAGGAGTGGTTGGAGAGACCTAAACATATAAAAAAGTTCCAGTGCTCTTGAGTGGGCGGTAACCTGCCTCATAGAAGAGGCGCAGAAGAGGATTTATAAAAATGGCAACGCAACTTTTGATGCCCAAAGCAACAGCTGTTTGGTTGGTTGATAATACAGCTCTTTCTTTTGATCAGATTGCAGAATTTTGTAAATTGCATGTCTTGGAAGTAAAAGCTATTGCCGATGGTGATGCGGCTTATGGTATTAAAGGTTTAGATCCGATTAGTTCTGGGCAATTGACGCGCAGTGAAATTGCACGGGTGGAGGCTGATCAAAACGCACGATTGAAAATTTCTCAATCGAGGGTGCATATTCCTGAAAAAAAACGTAAAGGGGCGCGCTATATCCCTCTTTCTCGACGCCAAGATCGTCCCAATGGTATCCTATGGTTGGTTACGAACCATCCCGAGTTGAAAGATGCGCAAATTGCACGGTTGATTGGGACAACAAAAGCGACAATTGAACAAATCCGCCTTAGAACCCATTGGAATAGTGCAAATTTGGTTCCTCTTGATCCTGTAGGACTTGGTTTGTGTTCGCAAATCGATTTAGATTTTGAGCTCCAGCGTGCGGCGAAAAATCGTCCTGTTGCAGCAGAAGAAGATAGGTCGTTGCTTCCCGCTTCTGTGACGGAAAACGCTGCTCTAGAGGAAAATGAGAGTGAAGAAAATCTGCATAAGACTTTTGACGCTGATAAAGTTTTTGCAAAGCTGAACGCGCTGCAAAAAAATCGTCAAGATCAAGATGATGCATAAAAAGCCATGACGCATAAGGGAAACATTTCTTATGGAAATGTTAGAGGAATGGCTGAAGAGAAGAAAAATTGGCAGAGACTTAAAAGTAAAAATGAGGACGAAAAAACAGAAAAAATTTCTTCTTCATTAGGAATTAACGGTTATTCTTAAAAATATTTTTAAGAATTGACCCTTCTTTACGAAATTCAAGGAGAAACGGACTATGCGCTCTACCAAAAAAACCATCTCTCATTCCTTAGCTATCCTCTTTCTTTTCTCACTATGCCTGGGTGGGTGTGGCAAAAAAAATGTTGGTGCACTTAACGGTATGAATGGCGCTTATATGAATGATGCTGGTTTGAATCAGGTGTCACCAGGCTCAGGACAAGAATTTACGGTTAATGTGGGTGATCGCGTGTTTTTTGGTCTCGATTCTTCTTCACTTGATGCTGATGCTGAACGTATTTTAACGCGCCAAGCAGAATGGTTGCTTCATTATCCTTATTATTCTATTATGATCGAAGGTCATGCTGATGAGAGGGGAACACGTGAATATAACTTGGCACTTGGACAGCGCCGTGCTGTTGCTGTGCGAAACTATTTGGTGTCTCTTGGTGTGTCCGCACAACGGATTCAAACAATTTCTTACGGAAAAGAAAGACCTGTAGCAGTATGTGATGATATTTCCTGTTGGAATCAAAATCGACGTGCTGTGACAACGTTGAGTGACATGAATAATCATTAAAAAGAAGATTGTTTGTTTCAACTATTCAATAAGCTCTTAAGGGGAAAAAAGAATGTATCGTAAAATCAATTGGAAAACACTCTTTTATATGGGGGTTTTCATAGCTTGTTCTACTTCACTTGTTCAAAGTGCGGCACGAAAGGCTTCCGAATATCCTGCACATGATACGGATAAAGTTGATGCAGTTGATAAGGCAACTGATGACGTGAAGAAAGCGCCTGAAGCAGCCGATAAAGCAGCATCTGATGCGGCGGAAAAAGCCACTGATGCAGTTGATAAGGCAACTGATGACGTGAAGAAAGCGCCTGAAGCAGCCGATAAAGCAGCATCTGATGTGATAGAAAAAGCCACTGACGCTGTTAATAAGGCTGTTGAT
>NZ_JBHIOU010000004.1:106933-137280 GCF_042195705.1 Bartonella sp. AP72JLCBS
AAGGCTGTTGATGCTGTGAAGGAAGCACCTGAAGCAGCTGATAAAGCAGCATCTAGCGCGGTGGAAAAAGCCACTGACGCTGTTGATAAGGCTGTTGATGCTGTGAAGGAAGCACCTGAAGCAGCCGATAAAGCAGCATCTAGCGCGGTGGAAAAAGCCACTGACGCTGTTAATAAGGCTGTTGATGCTGTGAGAGAAGCACCTGAAGCAGCCGATAAAGCAGCGTCTAGCGCGGTGGAAAAAGCCACTGACGCTGTTAATAAGGCTGTTGATGCTGTGAAAGAAGCACCTGAAGCAGCCGATAAAGCAGCATCTAGCGCGGTGGAAAAAGCCACTGACGCTGTTAATAAGGCTGTTGATGCTGTGAAAGAAGCACCTGAAGCAGCTGATAAAGCAGCATCTGATGTGGTGGAAAAAGCTACTAGTGTTGCGGAGCACCAAGGGATTATTTTAGAGAATCAACAGGCTTTATTTAAAGATTATGATTTAGATAAGCTTTTGCATAAGATACGAATGGTGCTTGAGCATAACAGTTTAAAAAATGTTAACAAGCAGTTTCACGAGCTTTTTGATACAGAAGCCTCTTCTGTTTATTCTTGTTCTTTTGAAAAGTCTGCTGTAGATGAAAAATCTCAGACTGTAAAAGAAGAGATGGAGCAGGACCATAGTACAGGTGACCATACAAAGGTTGCTGCTGTGGAAGCTAAGGTGGAGAGCCATGACCATGAAAACAGTCAACCTTTTAACAAAGCGCATGAAGTAAGTGCTCCAATTGAAGCACATCAGAGTGACAATCTTTCTTCTTCTAAAGCTTTGTATAAGGAAGGGTATGATTTTATTCGTTCTGCTAACTATGTTGATGCTGAAAAAAGCTTTTGCGCTTTTCAAAATCGTTACAAAAAAGATTCTTTGAGTGATGATGCTTTATTTTGGTTGGCCGAATCTTTGTTGGGGCAAAAACGCTATCATGAAGCAGCACAAGTTTATCTTACCGCATGGTATGCAGATAAAAAGAAGCTCTATACCTCCGAGATTTTACTGAAATTAGCAAGAAGTATGGTCGCTCTTGAGCCAAATAAAGACGATTGTGCTCATTTTGTGAAAAAATCAAAACGTCAACAAACATTAGCATCTGTTTTTTGTAAACCTGCAAAATAAACAGCGAGGTCGTTTTCGGTGTGCGTTAGACTGGCAAGAAATCTCTTTAAAACATCGGATTTTATTCAATGTCAGAAGTTGATTCTTGCCGTCTCAGGGGGAAGTGATTCTTTGGCTTTGATGTTTTTGGTCAAAGAGCATTTGGAAACACTCGTATTTCCTCCAGAAATGATTGTTGTCACGGTTGATCATCAATTGCGTAAAGAATCGATGCGTGAAGCAGAAACTGTTGCGAAAATTTGTCGTGTCCATGATATTCAACATATCACTGTGCGATGGGAAGGCGAAAAGCCAAAGACGCATATTGCTTCCAGCGCGCGTGTTGCACGCTATGATCTCTTGGTTAAAGAAGCACAAAAACAAGGCGCATCACTTATTATGACGGGGCATACACTCAATGATCAGGTTGAGACCTATCATATGCGGTATCAACGTCTCCAAAAGAATAGAGGTGCTTTATATAGTGAAGCTGTTGCCATGTGCGATGAGGTTTATGCCAGTGGTTTTGCTGGTGCTTTGCGCGGTGAAGCCGAGGGTATACGTGATGAGGATCATACCAGAAAAACAAAAAAAAATATTGCCGAAAAAAACTATGGTCCCCTTTATGAGCGTGGTTTATCCTGTATTCCGCGTGAGGCGTTGTTGCATAGAAAAGTGCGTTTGATTCGGCCACTCCTTGGTGTAAAACGCCAAACATTACGGAATTATTTACGCTTACAAGGACAAACATGGATTGATGATCCAACCAATGAAGATCGCAATTTTGAACGTGTGCGCGTGCGTCAATCTCTTTCTCCACAAAAATTGGCTTATATTGCTCAAAAAATAAATGAAGCCGCATTGCAGCGTCGTCAACAAGCCAAAAATATTGCTGATTTGATCTTAGCGCTGGATATTACTGTCCAACATGGGCGTTGTTTCATAGCAAAGCCTGCGCTGTTTTTACAGAAACATTCCAGTTTTCCTTTTGTGGTGGGGCTCTTTGCTGTGCTGATGGGAGGGGGATTTTATTTGCTCCCCAATCAGAAATTAAGCATGCTTGTTCAAAAACTCTGTCTCGATTCTTCAGAAAAGCGGCGTTTTACTTATGCGGGCTCTGTTATTGAATATAACAAGCAGGGAATTTCTTTGTGGCGTGAAGGGCGAAATATGAAAGAGGCTATTGTTGAGCCAGATAAAACTTTTATATGGGATGGGCGCTATCATATCACAAATCATGGATATGAGGCTATAAAGGTTGGAGCCGCAAATTTAGAACAGCTGAAATTTTTATTAAAAAATAGCGATTTTGAGCTTGAAAAGCCTCATTTTCCCTCTTTACAATCGCTGCTGATGATCTCAAATCATAAAGGGTATGATATTCCAGAGTTGATTTCTCAAGCAGTTGTTCATAAACATGTTATCGTCAAGCGGATTATGGCACCTTTCGATTGGCTTTCCTCACGAGAAGATGCAGCCTTGGTGAATGTTGTGGAACCTTTTTTTAATATTGAGGTGAAAAGATAAAGGAAAATTACTCTAAAAGAAAATAAACAGCTTCTCATCCCTTGGCAAGGGGCTGACAAGGTTATATGTTAAGGGGAACTGTTTGAAATCTATATTTGATTAAGTGGGCTGAATATGAATTCCAATTACCGCTCTCTCCTTATTTGGGGAGTTATTGCCTTGATTTTGATTGTGTCGTTTTCTCTCTTTAATGGAGATAGCCAACGTTCTGGTGGTGGAGAAGTCTCCTATTCTGAATTTTTGCAAAAAGTTGAGAATAATGAGTTGAAATCTGTGACCATTCAAGGTCAAAAATTAACAGGAAAAACCATTGAACATAGAGCTATTTCAACCTATGCTCCTCGCGATCCAGGTTTGATACAAAAATTGGAAAGCAAAAACGTCAATGTTAAAGCTATTCCTGAAAGCTCTGGAAATAGCATTTTCCTCAATCTCCTCTTTTCCTTGTTGCCTGTTATTATTATCGTGGGGGCGTGGGTCTTTTTTATGCGGCAAATGCAAAATGGATCACGCGGTGCAATGGGATTTGGGAAATCGAAAGCAAGATTGCTTAATGAAGCGCAAGGACGTATTACCTTTAAAGATGTTGCTGGCGTTGAAGAAGCAAAGCAAGATCTTCAAGAAATTGTTGAATTTTTACGCGAACCACAAAAATTTCAACGCTTAGGGGGGCGTATCCCACGCGGTGTTTTGCTTGTTGGTCCTCCAGGAACCGGTAAAACTTTGCTAGCACGTTCTGTGGCCGGTGAAGCCAATGTGCCATTCTTTACCATTTCAGGGTCTGATTTTGTTGAAATGTTTGTTGGTGTTGGGGCAAGCCGTGTGCGCGATATGTTCGAACAGGCTAAAAAAAATGCACCTTGTATTATCTTTATTGATGAAATCGATGCTGTTGGGCGCCATAGGGGGGCTGGTCTTGGCGGTGGAAACGATGAACGTGAACAGACCTTAAACCAGTTGCTTGTCGAAATGGATGGGTTTGAGCCCAATGAAAGTATTATTCTTATTGCTGCAACAAACCGTCCCGATGTGCTTGATCCCGCTTTGTTAAGACCAGGGCGCTTCGACCGACAAGTTGTTGTGCCAAACCCTGATGTTTCTGGGCGTGAACAAATCTTGAAAGTGCATGTGCGCAACGTGCCTTTAGCGCCTAACGTTGATTTGAAAATTTTGGCAAGGGGAACACCAGGATTTTCTGGTGCAGACCTGATGAATCTGGTCAATGAAGCTGCTCTTATGGCTGCAAGCCGTAATAAAAGAGTTGTCACGATGCAAGAATTCGAAGATGCCAAAGATAAGGTGATGATGGGGGCGGAACGTCGTTCAACCGCTATGACACAAGAGGAAAAAGAACTCACTGCTTATCACGAAGCAGGACATGCTATTGTGGCTCTTAATGTGCCGGTTGCTGATCCTGTCCACAAAGCAACAATCGTTCCAAGGGGAAGAGCATTGGGAATGGTGATGCAATTGCCTGAAGGCGATCGCTATTCCATGAGTTATCGGTGGATGATTTCTCGTCTGGCCATTATGATGGGTGGACGTGTGGCTGAAGAATTAAAGTTTGGAAAGGAAAATATCACATCTGGTGCTTCTTCTGATATTGAACAAGCAACGAAATTAGCTCGCGCGATGATCACACGGTGGGGATTTTCTGATCTGCTTGGAAATGTAGCTTATGGCGATAACCAAGATGAAGTCTTTTTGGGTCATTCTGTTGCGCGAACACAAAATGTCTCTGAAGAAACAGCGCGCATGATTGATATGGAAGTGCGTAAGCTTATTGATGATGCCTATAAAAATGCGACAAACATTTTGAAAACAAAAAGAAAAGAATGGTTTGCTTTGGCACAAGGTTTGTTGGAATATGAGACTTTAACGGGAGCTGAAATTAACGAAGTTATTGCAGGAAAGCCTCCTTCACGCACACAGAAAGATGAGGGTGCTGCGCCACGGGGGTCTTCTGTTCCAAAAACTGGAAAAATGAAGACAGAGACAACAGTGGTAGATGAAAAAAACGCTGAAGCAGCCCCTAAAACAGTGCTTCATAAAGCAGAGACAGATAAAGGCGAGGCAGGCAAAGCAGAGGCAGCTGTTGGGAAAAAAACAGCAAAATCCGGTAATGTTGAGCCTAAGGAGGCTCAGTCTAAAGAAGTGCAATCGGATGAGACTGAGAAAAAAGCGCAAAGCACAAAAGGCACCACAAAATCAGTCAACCGCTCTAAAAGTAATGCTGAAAAGAAGTCCAATACTGCGGGACATGATAAAGAAAAATAAGAATTATTTAATATCGCTTGAGTGACGATGTTTTAGGAAAACTTCTAATTTTTTTGAGAAAGGCGCAAGTTTTGTTTGCGCCTTTCTTGTAATATTTGCAAAAATATGAAAGCAAAAAATTAAGCAAAGCCGTTGTATGATGGCGGCTTTAGCATGCTACAAGGCGAGGTGGACTGTTGCTTTTCTAATGTGGTAGGGGGTTGTAAGGTTAGGCGATAGATTTCCTTGCTGATTTGGTAGGGTATGAGGTTTGGTGCTGGGTTTCTTTACGGATTTAGCAAGTGTGTGAAATTATCCGTTGGTTGTGTTAAAGGGATGTATAGAGCATTTTGAGGAGATAATATTGCTTTTATGTGTGAGGGTGTAAACATAATTGCTTGAGAGTGGTTTAGATGTGTAGATGGTGAATAGGGGGCTTGATTGTTTAAATGCATGAAGGTTTAGATCAATGATCTGATTTTATACGGGGAGAGGAGGACTATTGTACCAAGGGGGCTTGTTAGGTTTTAAAAAAAACAAGGGAAGAATTATATATTAAAGGAAAGAGGCATGGTGCAAAAATATTTTGGTACAGATGGAATTCGGGGGAAAGCCAATTCATTTCCTATGACACCCGATTTTGCCATGAAGGTGGGGATGGCTGTAGGGGTTTTATTTCGCTCACAACATCAATCTCATCGTGTGGTGATTGGCAAGGATACACGATTATCTGGCTATATGTTAGAAAACGCTTTGGTTTCAGGATTGACTGCTGCGGGGATGGAAGCTTTTTTATTGGGTCCAGTGCCAACCCCTGCTGTTGCAATGCTTTGCCGCTCTTTGCGAGCGGATCTTGGGGTGATGATTTCTGCTTCTCATAATCCGTTCTATGATAATGGAATTAAACTTTTTGGTCCTGATGGTTTTAAACTTTCAGATGATATGGAAGCCAAAATTGAACAATTGATCGATACAGATCTTTCAAAATCTTTAGCAAGTTCTGCCGAAATTGGTTATGCAAAACGGGTTGAGGGAGATATTTATCGTTATATTGAATATGCCAAACGAACTTTGCCGCGTGATGTTCGCTTAGATACTGTGCGTATTGTTGTGGATTGTGCTAATGGGGCTGCTTATAAAGCGGCTCCCCGTGCTTTATGGGAATTGGGGGCTGAGGTTTTTGCTATTCATGATGAACCCAATGGGACCAATATTAATCAAAAATGTGGATCAACCGATTTAAGCTCTTTAAAACGAAAAGTGCATGAAGTGCGTGCTGATGTGGGGATTGCTCTTGATGGAGATGGAGATCGTGTTCTCATTGTGGATGAAAAAGCACAAACGGTTGATGGAGATCAGTTGATTGCTGTAATTGCTGAAAATTGGCATAAAATGGGACGATTACGGTGCAATGGTGTTGTCACAACGATTATGTCAAATCTTGGACTAGAGCGTTTCTTGAATAGCAAAGGGTTGCACCTTGTAAGGACAAAAGTTGGAGATCGTTATGTTGTCGATGCCATGCGCCAAAAGGGATATAATGTTGGTGGTGAGGCTTCTGGCCATATCGTGCTTAGTGATTTTGGTACCACGGGTGATGGCTTGGTGGCTGCATTGCAGATTTTAGCCTGTATGAAGGAAAGTCAAAGCCCTATGAGCCAATTGTGTAAACGGTTTGAACCTGTACCGCAAATTTTAAAAAATGTAACGATTAAAAATAAAAATGTCTTGAAAAAAAATCCCGTCAAAGCGGCCATTGATCAAGCAGAGAAGCGGTTGGGAAAAGAGGCAAGGCTGGTGATCCGCGCTTCTGGAACTGAGCCGGTTATCCGCCTTATGGCTGAAGGCGATGCACGAGAAGTATTGGACACTGTCGTGACAGAGTTGATGGATGTTATTATTCATCATGATGTACGCATGGGGACTGCACTTGAGGAATCTTGAATTTTTTGAAAAAATTATCAGATCATCTTTGAATAAAGGTCTGATTTTAATGCGGGATTTTGGCAATTACAAAAGGTATGATTATTAACTCTGTTAGTGATGTAATAACGGTAATGGATACTCTATCTACGAACAAATTAAATAAAAAAGGGAAAAGTCTAATTCTAATAACTACTATGCGTATAGATTTCTCTATAGTTCGTAAGATATAAAAAATATGCCTTTTTTTGATTTTCCTTTTTCTTTTACTTATTCGTAAATCGGTTATTAGTTTAACAGAGTTTGTAGGGGGGGAGTTTATTAGTGTTATTCATTCTTTTTACTGGACATACAGCGGGTGCAGCGCCCCATGAACATCAAACAGCAATGATCATTGTGGTTATATCATCTTGATGTTTCTAAGTGCCGCTGCCAATTGGAGATATGATACGCTCCTATTACGTTTAGCTCCTCCTAATTATGAACTTATACTTTTCCAATAATTAGTAGAATAATGAGAAAGAGATGAGAATGATCGATTTTTTCACGACAGTTCTAATGTTTATAAAGTAAAAAAGCCATGTGATGTAAAAATAATGAACATTTTTTGGATCTTGGAAGGGTACACTCTATATTCATTTACAATTTTAAGATTTAAACATAAAAGGATTGAAGCCTTCTATAATACTGGTACGACTGAAGGGATTAGAACCGCCCATGCTCAAAAATTAAAGCGTATTCTAGGTGCTTTTGAAGTAGATGTATCGCCAAAAGATTTGAGTTATCCGTCCTTTTAATTACATCTGCTAAAGGGCGATTTCAAGGATTATTAGTCAATTACTGTAAAGGGAAATTGTCGCGTAATATTTCGCTTTGATAGCATAGATGTCGAAATGTTTGATTATCTGGATTATCATCAAAAAGCAGGTCTAAACAATGATGAAGAATCCTTCACATCCCGGTGAATTATTGCGTGAAGATGTGATCAAAGAGCTTGGTTTATCCTTTAATGAAGCAGCAGAGTGGCTTGGTATATCTCGTGTAGCACTTTCTAGAGTTTTAAATGAAAAAGCCGCTATGAGTGCTAATCTTGCTATTAGGCTTGAAATGGCAGGTGTAAGCACAGCACGTGCTTGGCTTACTATGCAAACAAATTATGATCTATCAAAAAAAAATCCTTAACAACAGTCCCATGATCAAGATTGCATAAAAGAGTTTCAAATGGCAGTTAAGTTTTTGCAACAGAAACGTATACAAGAGCTAAATCATGCGTATGAGCGTACAAGGTCAAAAGATGTAACGCGGGTAAGACAAGGAATAAAATCTTGTTTCTATAGTCTGTTTGGCTATAATAAATATAAGCAAAGGAGGGTTTTAATATGTTGAGTGAAGAGGAAATTAAGCTGCGTCGCCTCTATGCTGAAAATGCATTGGCAAGCCAACGTTTAGAGGGATTAGAGCCAGATCCAAAAGTCGTTGAGCAAATGGAACGTGTTATTATTGGAGAGTTTGAAACAAGTGATATCCTCAAAGATTATATGGAGAGGGTAAAACGTGGAGAAGTATAAGGGGAGCGGTGATCCTTATACTGATCCTGAAACTGGTGTGATGTATAATCGGTTTGGTATTAAAGACAAAGCCACGCTGCAACGTGTAGAATCTACGATTTCTTATGTGAAATCTTTCGAATTTGTACATACTCCTATTGGTGGTAAGTTTGATCTGGATTACATGAAAGAGATTCATAGAAGACTGTTTGGCGACATATATGAATGGGCGGGACAAGTTCGTTTAGTGGATATTGCCAAAGGCAATAGTATGTTTGCTAGTTATAATCAGATTGAAAGTTATGCACCGAAGATTACAAAAAAGCTTGCAAAAGAACAGTATCTGCGTGGTCTTGGTGCTTATGACTTTAGCCAAAGGGCTGGATATTACATGGGCGAGTTGAATGCGTTGCATCCGTTTCGAGAGGGGAATGGGCGTACTCAGCGCGAATTTATGGTGCAACTTGCTCGTGAAGCTGGTTATCATATCAACTGGAAGGGTATTGAGCGACAAGAAATGACACGTGCGTCAATTGAAGCACATTTTGGTAATTCAGAATATCTGTCTGCACTCATCTATAAGAACCTTACCAAGTTTACAGAAAATAAAAGGGATGATGTTTCTCAAGGTATTGGCAAAAATATTGCTTTTTGCGTTGATCTTAATAAAGAGTGCTTGGAACAACAAAAAGAGAAGATTGAAACTCCTTGGGATAGAGAAAAGACAAGTTTTGCTAAACGTCAAAAAGAAGAACTTGAACAATTACAAAATGATTTGAATGTTGTTGCAAAAGCAACAGAACGAGAGCCATACCTTGCGGCTTATACGGATAACTCTAATCTAGAACAGAAGGTGCTAAGCGCTCTTAGAAATAAAAAATCTTACATTGATATGTTTAAGGAGTTAAACAGTCATTTAGCATCTATTTATAAAGATCCACAAGAGGCTGCGCTTAGGATTGAGCAAACGATTTTAGCAGGGAAAGGCGATAAACTCTCTGATATTTTGGATAGGGCACCTGATAGAGCGGGCGAACTGCGTGGATCAGATCGTTTTATCGATAAATTGAAGGCTACAGGAAAAGAACGAAAAGAAGCGCTTTATCATGTTCCTCTTGCACTTTCTTCTATTAAAATGCTTCAATCCTTTTATGAGAATTCTTATGAGACGCTGATGGTTAGTGTTACACGGGAGCGTGAACAGTTAAAAGTAGAGGTTCCGTCACTTTCACAAGAAGCAGTGACTTTTATGAAAAATGTTGAAGCTGGTCGTGATAGTTATTCAAAGATACCAGAGCAGGTTAATCAAGAGTTTTTAAAGCTACAAATTGTTTTAGATAAACGTTTTGGACATGATGCCATTCATAAATATGGTTTTGATTTATCAAAAGCAATCCCCAAAGAACAGTCTTATAATAAAGAACGCATAAAAGAGTTTCAAATGGCAGTTAAGTTTTTGCAACAGAGACAACAGGAGAAAATCAACGCAATAGCGCGTGCAAGATCAATAGATATGATACGGTAAGGGCAAGGATAAAGCCTTATACTGTATAAGCCCTATTAAGTCATACGGTAAAAGAGAGGTAATCAAAGGAGGTGTTTAATATGGGTGTGACAAAAGATGTTGTACGTGCCTGCATAGATAGGGCGTTAAAAAAATCCGGTGAAATATTAGCAAGTTTAGGACTTACGGTGTCTGATTTCATCCGTATTGCTTTGACAAAAGTTGTTCATGAAAAAGGATTGCCGTTTGATATGTCTATTTCTAATGCGAAAACGCTTAAAACTTTTGAGAAAAGTGATAAGGGTTAAGAGAAGTGACAAGGGTAAAGAGATATAGCTGAAGATAGGTAAGATTTGTTTTGTCATTTGGATATTTGATATTTCTGATCATTCACTTCAAATTAGCTTTTCATTTACATCATTATCGTTATGGGTGTTTCCGTATATTGAATGATGTATGCAAACCGTGATTGAAATGGCAGCTTATTGAATTTCTGTGAAAGAAGAAGGCATATCGCCTGAATAATTATTTGATATTGTTTCTTTTATTGCTACTCATTCAGATGCTGGTGGTCTTATGCAAGGTATGAGAGAAAGCCAAGGAAAGTTAGGTTTAAAAGCATAAGAGTAAAAGTGGGGGATATAAGGTTATACCCTTTTTTGGTGGTTAAAATATTCCGGTGTTGATCGAAGATATTTACAGTCAATCATCTTGAGGTAATTTGACAAAATCAGAGAGGAATGCGTTGAAGAAAATTTTTATATTGCGCCTTGATGAATATCGAAAAGAATAATAATGGATAAGGCACATAAAGCAGGATCTCGTATATTACAAGGTGCTCGTGAAGCTCTTGTCTGAAGCTAAAGGTGAAGCGGATACTAAATTTGGTATCTATATTCCTGCAAATGTTGATGTCAAAAAAAATCAGAAAAAATATAGGGTTATAGATATCATTTTCGGCACGTTTTGGTTTTCCTGTGGGGCGCATGCGTGATTGGGAATGGGGATGATATTTTTACTTCTTTTTACTTGTTGTTTTCGATTATTGACACTGAACTTGAAGCTATGGTGGTAATTTAGCACGCGATGATATCCGCGGCTTATAATCGTGTTTTTAAGAAAGCTCTATTGGTATAGTTTTTGCTTATAAAAAAGGGTGTGAGGGGTAGCGTTTTTTTAAAAAGCATCACGGCGTTTGAAAGGGTCGTAATAGATTTCTGTTACACGAAATTTGCCTTCGAGGCGTTTACATTGGATGATGACATCTATCATCGAGATTAATAAGCCGCGGATATCATCGCGTGCTAAATTACCACCACCGTCACTTTCTTTGACTAAAAGGGTCATTTGTTCAAAGGCTGCAAGGGCTGTTGAGGCATGGACGGTGGTAATGGAGCCGGGGTGACCAGAGTTGACATTACGGATATAGTAAAAGGCTGTACCATCACGCAGCTCTTGTAGAAGGATTCTGTCGGGGCGCATGCGTAATCCTGATTCAAGCAGTTCTTTTGCGCCTGCTTTTGCTAAGCCTTGGTTATCTTTTGAATAAAAGAGCTGCACTTTGTTGGCGTGCGGAACGACAAGTTCTGGCGTGTCTTCAATGGTGAGAATTCGTTCATAGTCAGGGATTTTTGCAATCAAAGCTTTGGAGAGGGTTGTTTTACCAGAACCGGTTTTGCCCGATATTAAGATATTTTGTTGTGTAATAACGGCTCTTTCTAAAAAGTTGCAAAAGTCTTTGGCGATAAAGAGATCTGTTAGCTCTTTGTCTGTATCAGAGAGTTCGGATAATCGTTCTGTCATTTGTTGCGTGGGTGTGAAACTGGTGTTTTGGGCGACAGAAAACAGATTGTTTTCATGTAAACTTTCAAGAGAAAAAGTGCGTGATGAAGGTTTACGAATGGTCATGCTAATGGTATTGGCTGCAACAGCTGGAGGCATAACAATTTGTATGCGTTCGTTGTTTGGCAGTGTTGCGGAGAGAACGGGGTTTTCTACACTGATTTTTTGTGTTGTGTAGGCAGCAACAACTTTTGCAATCCCTTCTAGTTCGCTGTAGGTTAGCTCTTTTAAGATGTGGGTTTGCCAACCATTGGGACCCTCAACGATTACTTCGCCAGGGCGATTGATGACAATTTCAAATAAATTGTCATCATTGAGGAAGTCATCTAAGATCTTTAATTTTGTTAAAACGATGGAGGCGCGTTCTGCATTTTTTGCTGATGGCATAATGTGACTTTATTGGCTTAATGAAAAAAGGAATAGCTGGGAGTAGAGCGGTTTCTTTTGCTCTTTACGACTAGTTTATAGACAGAGGAAAAATCGAGATCTTTTGCTACAAAGATGTTGACCAGTTCGCCTTGAAATTTTTCTAAGGTAGGAGGGATGTTGATTTGATTTTCAAGAGCAATACTGGCGGCCTCTTTTCCAGTGTTGTTTGCGCCTTCAAAACCGCCGCCTCCAGAGTTGTTTGAACCTTCTTTATTGGAATTGCCTACTATTTTATTTGTTAAAACTGTTGTGGCACCATCAATAACGGTCAACAAAAGGGAAGAGCCAAAGCGTTCCCACCAATGGGTGTTGATGTTGCCATCAAAACCAGCTCTTCCTAAACTGTCGGTTGCGGGTGAGGCAAGGTCGATGATGACACCGGTTGGGGTTTTTGCTCTTGTCCAGAGTACAAAGAGGCGAGATTGACCTTGTTTTATCCCTCCGCGGTATTCGCCAATCACTTGGGTTCCTTTATCAAGCAAAACAACGCGCCCATTGTCAGAGAGGATATCACGGTTGATGATGCAGCTTGCAAAGCCTGGTTGCTCACTGTTTAATGCGGTTTCTAAGATACAGGGAATAGAGGTTCCCATGGCG
This sequence comes from Bartonella sp. AP72JLCBS, assembly GCF_042195705.1. Taxonomy (NCBI): domain Bacteria; kingdom Pseudomonadati; phylum Pseudomonadota; class Alphaproteobacteria; order Hyphomicrobiales; family Bartonellaceae; genus Bartonella; species Bartonella sp. AP72JLCBS. The sequence goes on from NZ_JBHIOU010000004.1 coordinate 119,696, forward strand.
ATGATAAAGTTTCTATTGCCGATGAGTTTTGCTTTTGCTTTTGCTTCTTCTGTTTTGGTAGGCTTTAATAGGGTTGCAAAATTTTGTGTGTCTTGAAGGGCAGGAGAATTTTGCGCATTCGCGAGATTTTCAAGGGCATGGAATTTGTCAAAGGGGTTGAGAGTCGTGTTGACGATGTCTTTTAATTGAGATTTAGAGCCTTTGGCAAAAGCTAAAACAGGGGCGCGTCTTGCGGCATCAAGTAGTGGGTCATCTTTTTTGGGTTCTTGTGCGAGTGGTTGTGGGGGTGGTAAGGTTATTGGTGCTATGTTTGCACGCGGGTCAGAGGGGGCGAGCTCTAAAGGAGCGAGGGAATTGTGAAAGCTTTTTTCTTGTTTTTTATGAGCTTTTGCGGTGTCTTTTTGTTCTGTGGGGGAGGATAAGATGTTCCAGAGCACATAGCCGCAGATTCCTATACAGGCTATTGCGACAACTATTTTTTTGCCAGCGGTTTTGGCGCTATTGTTTTTGCCATCCCCAATAGATCCGCGATCTTCGATGATTGGTTTATCACTCATGTGTTGTCCCCTTCAATTCCCGCTTATTTAAAGATCTGATGCAACTTTACGTTCAACAGATGGTGAGGTTGTTCCGGTATTTGGATTTGTGCCTTTTGGTTGATAGGCTTCGTTAAAGACGCATAGGACGTTTTTTCCCTGTCTTAGGGTGAAGCGTGCGCTAATGGCATGGACAATCACCATGTTGCCTCTCGTGGTTTTGGGAACCAGCGATTCTGTACCGTCATTGCTGACAATGTAAATGGCAGGGACTTCTTGGTTGTCTGGAAATGTAAATGTTGTTGTTTTGCCATTGTCATAAACGGAGGAGGGTTCAAGAGTGATAGAGCCTTGAGCGGTGTAAGCCCAATTGCGAGGTCCGTAGGTTTCAGAAGCGTTGAAGACATTATCGATACGCTGGGCTTGTTGTTTTTCTTGTCGCATAAGGGCTGCGAGTCTTCTTTGTTCTGCTTCTTCTTGTGGGTAGCGAAATTTCACAAGGAAATATGTTTCTTGTCCAGATGAAATTTCCCCATCTTTGACCATGAGTTCAAATTGATAGGAGCGCTTTGAGCCATCAAGCTTTGTGGTGACGACTTGGAGATTGGTAATGGGTTGGACTTCCCGCGCTTTAAGGAAAAGAATATTGCCAGCGGGAGCGACTTCCCATGCAACGCTGTTGCCAATTGCCACATGGGCAATTTCTTCATTGGGAGAAAATTCTATTTGTACCGATGAGCGTATGGAGCCAATAATTTTTGTGACATTATAGGCATCATAGTTGATAAAGCGAATGCGGCTATCGCTTGGCGCGCGGGTGGGAAAAATACTGGCATGGCTAGGCGTTAAAGAAAGGGTAATAGCGATGTTAAGAATGAGAAAAAGAATTTTTTTTGTCATGATCAGTTGACCACTTCCGGATCGGTTCTATATTCACTAACAATAAACCCTAGAGGATTTATCAAACGGTTTTGGACAGAGATAGGGGCATTGATGTATTCAAAGGTAAGTGTTGCAACCCAGTGGGTGATGAATTCTTTGTTGTTGTCGTTGTCATGAATGGTTCTGTAGTAACGCACTTGGGCGACATCGTCATTGATAAAGGAGATTGATTTTATTGTTATTGTAACGGCGGCGTGTTTATAGAGAATTTGAGGACTTTGGGGATTTCTTGCTCCATACCAGCTGGCAAATCTTTCCTGTTCTTCTGAAGAAGAGAGGAGGGAGACGGTTTGGAAGTTGTGTTGTGTTTCTTCTGTGGTGAAGCCTTCACGGGAGCGGACATATTTTGCAGCAAAGTAGCGTGTGATTGCTTCGTCGACATTGGTGGGACCTTCTTTTAAGGCTTCCACAACTTCGGTGATGCCGGTTGAATTGTCGACGCGGATGACAAAAGGTTCCACGGTTTTAAGGGGTGTGAGGGTGATGACCGCGAGAGAAGACAGTATTGCAACAGCAACGGCGATGCCGGCAATGGCAAGCGAGACGCGGGTGGTGCGGCGTGAGGCGAGCATGCGATCTTGATCAAACGAGCGTGCTTCAGCAATGTATTGTTCTATGTCTTTTTCTTTCATGCTTTTTGCCCGCAATTTTTGTAAGATTTGATTTCTTCATCCGTTAATTTTTGTGCCAGAAGCATTTCCAGCTTACCTTCTTTTAGGGATGAAGGGGTGTTGTTACTGATGATAATGGGTGTGGGCGTGGGTTTTTTCCCTTCCCAATTCCACATTGATCTGTTGAGTGGACGTTTAGAATATCCATCACACTTTGGGAGTGACTTCAGTGTGTTTGGTGAAGACATACAGCCACTGAGAAAGAGAAATGGTAAGATAATCCCAATTTTTTTAAATTCCCGCATTTTAACTTAGACCTTTTTTTAATAGTGATGTTAATTTTTTAACGCCCTTCGCTATCGTGTTGGCTGTTGCTTTAGCAGCTTTACCTGTTAGTTGAGCCGTTGTTTTAGCGACTGGTCCTGATCCTGTAAGAGAAGCCCCCCCAGAGGCTAAAGCTGATGCGATATCAGGGAGTCTGAGGAAAAGAAAAATACCACCAAGACCAACAACCAAGAATTGAATTAAAGTAGTGAAGATATTGTCAATACCTCTTGAAAAAACGTTCATTGAAATCTTGACATATAAACCACCAAGCAGCACGACTAACACATATAAAATGATGAAGTTTGCAACTTGCCCTAACCATGCTTCTGTGAATTTTCTGGTTGAGGAAAACATATAGAGGCTTATGAAGAGTGGTCCTATTGATAGGACAAGAAATGATCCCAGTTTAGCAAATAATGAAACAACAAAACCGACTAGACAAAAAAAGGCAGCAACTACTAGGCAGATAAAACCAGCAATCCATGTCGCAATAAACATCCCCATTTGAGTCAGACCTGTGTACTGGTTTGCTGCGTCCAAAACCTGTGCTCCAGCTTGGTTCATCATATTGTCCCATACATTTCGATCCGAATGTGCTCCTTGTGTGACGTTTGCAATGGCATTTGGTAGATCATGGAAAAATATCCCACTGACCCACTCATTATAAAGAGCAGCGTTTGTGGCAAGTGAAACAATGATGCCGAGTTTGAAAGTTGTCGCTATAAATTCCCATAAGGGCATGGAAGAGCGCCCATAGATGATATTGTACCCCATAAATATAATGTAAATTGTACAAGACAGCTTAAGTGGAGCACCTAAGCTTGATGAAAGACTTTTAATGGCGTTACCCATTGCCTCTGTAAGGGGCTCCATTAACATATCATCTATATCAGTAAAGATGCCTTTGGTTACTATTGCCATTGAGATGCTCCGCTCTTCATTGTGTCTTAATGGTTATTTTGTTCTTTTGCCGCGCGCTCTTTTGCTTCTAGTTCAGCTTTCCTTTTTTCAAGATCGTCCCTCATTTGAGCTTTCAATTTTTCCATTGATTTGCGATTTTCTTCTTCAATTTTACGACTTCTTTCTGCTGCTTTTGCTTCATACTCTTTCTGAAGTTCTAAAAATGCTAACCGCATGTTTTCACAATTCTTTGAAGTTCCTGCAAATCCACATTTCGCATCCCACTCGAAGCGTAAATTTTTATCTTTTTTAAATTCTGCAACGCTATAGGTTTTTTCACAACCAGCTGTGATGAGCCCTGTGCAAAGTAGCAATGTTGTTATGAGAACTTTATTCATCGATATTTCCCCTTCTTTCTTTCAGTTTTACAAGGTTTGAGCACAATCTTTAAATTCTGCTTGTGTTATCGGTTTTTATAACCAGTGATGATAAATCTAGGGCAGAGACATAATCTTGCCATAAATCTATTGTATAGTCTGTAAGGTTCTTTAAGTTGAGCAGCTAAAGCGCAATAGCGATGTGTAATGGTGCTATCCATTATTTTTGTAATGGGATTCATCAACATATCATCTATGTCAGTAAATACGCCTTTGGTTACTATTGCCATTGAGATGCTCCGCTCTTCATTATGTCTTAATGGTTATTTTGTTGTTCTTCTGCCGCGCGCTCTTTTGCTCTTCGTTCTTCTTCAGCGCGTGTTTCCGCTCTTTGTTTTTCGAGTATTTTTTGAGTATTAGCTCTCATTTTTTCAATCCAAGCTTTTTGTTCAGCTTGAAACTTTTCATCTATTTTGCGATTTTCTTCTTCAATTTTACGGCTTCTTTCTGCTGCTTTTGCTTCATATTCTTTCTGAAGTTCTAAAAATGCTAACCGCATGTTTTCACAATTTTTTGAAGTTCCTGCAAATCCACATTTCGCATCCCACTCTAGGCGTAATTTTTCATCTTTTTTAAATTCTGCAACGCTATAGGTTTTTTCACATCCAGCCGTGATGAGCCCTGTGCAAAGTAGCAATGTTGTTATGAGAACTTTATTCATCAATATTTCCCCTTTTTCCTTTCAGTTTTACAAGGTTTGAGCACAATCTTTAAATTCTGCTTGTGTTATCGGTTTTTTATAACCAGTGATGATAAATCTAGGGCAGCGACATAATCTTGCCATAAATCTATTGTATAGTCTGTAAGGTTCTTTAAGTTGAGCAGCTAAAGCGCAATAGATGTTATCCATTGTTTTTGTAATGGGATTCATCAACATATTGTCTATCTTAGTGAATATGCCTTTGCTTTCTACTGCCATTGAGATGCTCCGCTTTTCATTATGTCTTAATGGTTATTTTGTTGTTGTTTTGCCGCGCGCTCTTTTGCTTCCTGTTCTTCCTCAGCACGTCGCTTTGCTTCTTGTTCAGCTAGTATTTTCTTAGTATTAGCTCTCATTTTTTCAATCCAAGCTTTTTGTTTCGCCATAAATTCTTCATATCTTTTGCGATCGTTCTCTTCCGCTTGACGCTCTCTTTCTTCTGCTTGTGCTTCATATTCTTTTTCAAGTTCTAAAAATGCTAACCGCATGTTTTCACAATTCTTTGAAGTTCCTGCAAATCCACATCTAGCATCCCACTCGAAGCGTAAATTTTTATCTTTTTTAAATTCAGCGACGCTATAAGTTTTTTCACAGCCAGCAGCGATAATTCCAGTGCCAAGTAGCAATGTTGTTATGAGAACTTTATTCATCAATATTTCCCCTTTTTCCTTTCAGTTTTACAAGTTTTGAGCACAATCTTTAAATTCTGCTTGTGTTATCGGTTTTTATAACCAGTGATGATAAATCTAGGGCAGAGACATAATCTTGCCATAAATCTATTGTATAGTCTGTAAGGTTCTTTAAGTTGAGCAGCTAAAGCGCAATAGCGATGTGTAATGGTGCTATCCATTATTTTTGTAATGGGATTCATCAACATATCATCTATGTCAGTAAATACGCCTTTGGTTACTATTGCCATTGAGATGCTCCGCTCTTCATTATGTCTTAATGGTTATTTTGTTGTTCTTCTGCCGCGCGCTCTTTTGCTCTTCGTTCTTCCTCAGCACGCTCTTTCGCTTCTTGTTCAGCTAATTTTTTTTTAGTATTAGCTTCCATTTTTTGAAGTCTGGCTCTCATTTTGGCTTCGGAATCTCTAATCATTTTTTGAAACTTTTCATCATCTTCACGCTCTCTTTCTTCAGCTTTTGCTTCATATTCTTTTTGAAGTTCTAAAAATGCTAACCGCATGTTTTCACAATTTTTTGAAGTTCCTGCAAATCCACATTTCGCATCCCACTCTAGGCGTAATTTTTCATCTTTTTTAAATTCAGCGACGCTATAGGTTTTTTCACATCCAGCAGCGATAATTCCAGTGCCAAGTAGCAATGTTGTTATGAGAACTTTATTCATCAATATTTCCCCTTTTTCCTTTCAGTTTTACAAGTTTTGAGCACAATCTTTAAATTATGCTTGTGTTATCGGTTTTTATAACCAGTGATGATAAATCTAGAGCACAGACATAATGTTGCCATAAATCTATTGTATAGTCTGTAAGGTTCTTTAAGTTGAGCAGCTAAAGCGCAATAGCGATGTGTAATGGCGCTATCCATTGTTTTTGTAATGGGGTTCATCAACATATTGTCTATCTTAGTGAATATGCCGTTGCTTTCTACTGCCATTGAGATGCTCCGCTCTTCATTATGTCTTAATGGTTATTTTGTTGTTCGGCTTTAGTGCGCTCTTCTGCTTCTCTCTTGGCTTGTTCTTTTGCTTTTTGTTCAGCTTTCCATTTTTCATGTTCAGCTTTTTGTTTAGCCATAAGTGCATCCATACCTTTCCTATACTCCTCTGCTGCTTTACGACGTCTTTCTGCTGCTTTTGCTTCATATTCTTTTTGAAGTTCTAAAAATGCTAACCGCATGTTTTCACAATTCTTTGAAGTTCCTGCGAATCCACATTTAGCATCCCACTCTAGGCGTAATTTTTCATCTTTTTTAAATTCTGCAACGCTATAGGTTTTTTCACATCCAGCAGCGATAAGCCCTGTGCAAAGTAGCAATGTTGTTATGAGAACTTTATTCATTATTTATTGTCCTGTTGTTGTTTAGCTTTAGCGCGCTCTTCTGCTTCTCGTTCGGCTTGTTCTTTTGCTTTTTGTTCTTCTTCAGCTTGCCTTTTTTGATATTCAGCTTCTCTTTTTTCAAGATCGGACATTATTTTAGCTCTAGCTTTTTTTAATGCTTCATGAAGGTTCTCTTCCGCTTGACGCTCTCTTTCTGCTGCTTTTGCTTCATATTCTTTTTGAAGTTCTAAAAATGCTAACCGCATGTTTTCACAATTTTTTGAAGTTCCTGCAAATCCACATTTAGCATCCCACTCTAGGCGTAATTTTTCATCTTTTTTAAATTCTTCTACGCTGTAGGTTTTTTCACATCCAGCTGTGATGAGCCCAGTGCAAAGTAGCAATGTTGTTATGAGAACTTTATTCATGATTAATGACTGTCCTGTTGTTGTTTAGCGCGCTCTTTTGCTTCTTGTTCTTCTTCAGCACGTCGCTTTGCTTCTTGTTCGGCTCGGAATTTTTCATTCTCAGCTCTCATTTTTTCAATCCAAGCGTCTTGTTCAGCTTTAAATTTTTCATCTATTTTGCGATTTTCTTCTTCAACTTTTGCCTGACGTTCTTTCTCAAGTTCAGCGCCTGCTACTCTTAGGTTTTCACAATTTTTTGAAGTTCCTATCCCTCCACATCTCGTGACCCATTCATCAAATAATTTTGGATTTTTTTTAAATTCTGCGACGCTATAGGTTTTTTCACATCCAGCTGTGATGAGCCCTGTGCAAAGTAGCAATGTTGTTATGAGAACTTTATTCATTATTTATTGTCCTGTTTCTTTTCAGAATCTTGTTTATCGTCATTTGTTGAGCCAAATCCTCCCCATTTTTTACGGGTTTCAAGTTCAGCTTGCTCTGCATTTTTACAATTTTTCGAATTCAAATCCCCTGACGTCAAACATTTCACTAATACTTCTTCCATCAGTTTTTTATTTTTTTTAAGTTCTTCTACGCTGTGGGTTTTTTCACATCCAGTGGTGATGAGCCCTGTGCAAAGTAGCAATGTTGTTATGATGATCTTGTTCATATTCAAGCCCCTCTTTTTTCTCGTTTATTGACCACGCATTTTTTGGGCTAAAGCTTTGGTTCGTGCTTTAAATTCTTCTATTTCACGTCTTTCTGCCGCTTTTTCTTCTGCTTGTTGAATCATTGCGGCGGCTTGCATTTGAAGGACTTGTGTTTGGAGTTTTGCTTGTATCGCTTCTAGTTGTGCTTGAATGCCTTGAATTTTACCCGCATCTTCAGTACTTCCAAGTTCGTCAAGAAGCTTGGTAATGTTTTTTTGTGTTTCACTGGCTTCTTCGTAGACGTCTTGTCCTTTTGCTGCTTGTCCTACTACGCGCTGTTCAGCTTTTTTCACTTCCTGTGTGTAAAAAGCATCTACTGCCTCTTTTGAGTCTGCGCCCCCCGCGGGCTCTTTGTATTTAAGCTCTTCTTGCCATTTTTGCGTGTTTTTGCTGCCGCCGCCACCGCCACCACCGCCGCTGCCCATCGATTGTTGAAAGTGGTTAAAGTCTGAAGGAAGGGCGCCACTGCTCCCTTGCTTGTTAAACATCTCTTTCAATCCCGAAATGTCAGGCTTGACATTTAAGGAGTTATATAACTGTTTCGCTTGATCGAGTTGGCTCTTTAATTGCTCAAGCTGTTGTGCACCTTGTTGAATTTGTTCTTGCAACTTGTTAAGCTGTTGTTGGCCTTGTTGAACTTGTTTAATCATTTGTCCAAAAGCCTTGGGATCAAATACAATACCGCCAAAACCAAATGAATTGGTTGTTAAACCAAAAGAAATTGCGCAAAGAGCTGTTGCCAATAAAAGTTTTTTCATTGTTTTGACCTTTCTTGAAAAATAGGAAGCCATTTTTCTGGAGATTGTCCAACTTCATCCATAATGGTCTCTAGGAGTTCAATATTCTTGGTGGTGCCACTTAAAATGGCTATTTCATCATCAAAGCCGCGTAAATTCAGTTCTGCTACAACTGAACTTTGTCCTTGTTTGATGAGAAAACGCCGTGACTCACGGCTTAATTCTGATTGTATCAGGTTAAATTCTCTGTCCGATAATTTAAAACCTTCTACATAATCCCCATGATTGCCCTTTTGATTGGGAAAATAAATTTGTGTGGGGCATTGCTCTATAATGGTGTGGGCAATGGTCGAATTGATCGCATCTTTGGGAGATTGCGTTGCAAACAACATCAAACCATTTTGTTTACGGATAGTTTTCAGCCTGTCTTGCGCAAAGGCTTTAAAGGAATCATCCTCTAAGGCTTTCCAAAATTCATCAATGACAATGATAATACGACGCCCATCAATCAGAGACAAAATCCTATGAAAAAGATACATCATTAATGGGGGACGAATTTCATTATTATCTAAAAAATCCGTCATGTCATAACCAATAAATTTTGCATCAATGCCAATGTCGTCATCAGGATTGTCAAAAACCCACCCTAAGGCATTGCCTTTACACCATCTTTCTAAACGACCCGCTATCCCCTCCCTGTGCGTGGTGTCAAAAAACATTTGTAAGGCCGATATTGTCCGTTGTTCTTTTGGCAACAAGGCAAGTTGGTCAACAGCCGCTGTAATGTCTTGTCTTTCTGATTCACTGATCTTTTGATCTTCAGACGAAACAAGCTTTATAATCCATTGGCGTAAAAAAACTCTATCTGCTGGATTGTTATAGTCTAAGCCTTTTAGCGGTGCTATGCCTGTCGGTCTACCATTCTTCAAGGGCATATAAGTGCCGCCACCCGCTCTGACAAAAAGTTCTGCACCCCGATCTTTATCAAAAAAGACCATATTGGGATCATGCTTTTGAAGTTGTGCTAAAAGAAAATTGACAATAACCGTTTTCCCAGAACCAGAGGGACCACAAACAAACGTATTGCCTAAATCTCCAAAGTGAAAGTTAAAATAAAACGGTGAACCAGCAGAGGTTTTCATCAAGGCTACCGCTGGTCCCCACACATTGCCATCTATTTTTCCAACCGGAAAAGAATGAAAAGGAGAAAGCGCTGCATAATTGCGGCTTGTTATTGCACCAGAGCGGGTGCGATAAGCATAATTGCCAGGCAATTGTGCCCACCAAGCTGCTGCTAACCCTAAGTCTTCCCGCGCAATCACAGCCCCACCATCTGTAAGACGAGAACGCGCTTTGGCAAGATTATCCGCTAACTCTTGCGGCGTATCAGCAAAAACTGCCAATGATAAATGATGCTCCCCTAAAACAAAACGATTGGATTCAAGATCATCAAGCGCATCATCCAGTTCCATAATTTGTGAACCTGCTCGATCTCCTGCATTGACCATTTGATTCTGTTTGCGCCCCATAATCTGTTTGGCAGCATTTTTGCTCTTGAAAATAAAAGATTGGGTAAAAATAAACTCAAAGGGAAGGGTGAGCAAACCATCCGCCATGCCTACCCTGGTTTTTGCTGGATATTCTTTCCAACCAAACATGCCCGCAAACCGCTGTGCCGCCTCATAGCGTATTTCTATGATCTCTTTCCCAAAAATGAGACGGTCTGAATAAACAGTCGAAGCTATCGTCCCCCATGTGAGAGGTATCCGTTCACGACGACCTCCCACCAATTGGTGGATAAACTCACTTTGCTGCGAATAAATATTACCTTCATGTTCATAAAGACTCAATCTTCTTGCACCATAACGCTCTAAATTTTGAATAAGATCTGTGGTAATATCTTCAAGCTTGCGAATGGACTCTGCATCAACTTCTGTCTTTTCTTGCTTGGCTTTGCCTAAACGTTTGAAAAACTCCACTAATTTATCCGTTTGATCAACGTGTGGATTCCACAAAATCGAAAGATAAAGATCATTGCGATAAAGCTCCTGTGAAATCATCCGGTCGCGATATTTATCATCTAATTGCTTGGCAAATGCCGATCTGAAATTCCCATCCGGATAAATCGTTTCACGCTTTCTGATAATATGGCTATAAAGCGCTATCCGTTCATCCGCTATGTTTTTAAACAGATTATTGAGCTGTTCGTGAAGCACATTCAGATCAATAATATCTGCTGTCTCAAAGTTAATCCCTTCAAGTTTAATAACGCTCATGAGAGCGCGTGAATCCAGCGCAATGATGTGCTTGTTGACATGGCGCACATAAGGAATGATCGCCTCTGGCTGCTTTTCACGTTTGCGCTCTGTTCTATTCATTATAATTCCTCATAATTACGAATTAATCGTAATGGAGAAATACTTCCCCCACCCCATAGACTCGAATTTCTGGCAAAAATAGATGTCTTTTGCCATGTCAGAAGAATACGAAATTTGTTATGGTCATGCTTTAGGATTTCCTTGAATATGAAATGCAGCATCACACCAAAGGTTAGAAGAAAAATATTGCCTGCCATAATGAACAATATCATCGTTCCTATCCCATTTAATCCCATAGCTTCCACCGTCACGCCCGCAATCATTGCAGGGCGCGTGCAAGCAAGAAATAACGTATCTTCTGTTAGCTTGTCGTGCTCTTTCATGGCTTTGAAAGGCAAAGTTTAATGGGAAAACATTGATACGATTTGCGTTGCACCCATAACAATGCCGATGCCAACACAAACGAAAAAAGCTTTACGCATTTCAACATAACCAGCAATCCAAGCAAGCCCAATACCAGCAACCGCAATGGTTGCAATTGATGTTGCAATTTTTCCTGTTAAAGCTTCAATTATTTTATCAAGAGCAGTTTCAATTTTTCCGAAGCCGCCATCGGCAAATGCTGGTTCACTCAGTGCCATGAAGGCAATAAACAGCATCAATGCTGCTGTTAACCATTTCTTTTGGGTGTTGGATAGAATAGTTTTTTGTAAGGTATGTTCATTAATGAACGAATTATTCATGTTTTTCATGAAAATTCCCCCGCTTTATGTTTAAGTTGATCACAAAATTAATATTCAAAATATTAATCGGGAATCATATAAATGAAAAAAATAAATTTTTCTATCGATAAATTAATAATATTTAATCTTTTATTATTTAATAAACAAAAAATATAGTAATATTCAAAATGATACTTTTAAAATATCTTCGAGCAGCGCCTAAATATATTGTCTTAATTTGTATTATTATTTTAGGATACTTTTATTTCAGTCAACATACTGAAAATATTATGCAATTTTCTCTTTTTGAAGGATCAGAAAAGACAATAGAAAACCCCGTTCAAAATCCGAAGTCACAATTGGTTGATTATGCAAACCAACAAGACGCAATCCAACAAAATGTGGTGTTGCATTCAGAACCAATCGCATCACAATTTTATGAAGAAAATGTGCCGGTCTATTCCGGTGCTATACAGGTCACAAGTGGTGTGACCTTTAAAATGATCACGCTTGTAGATGATGGGTGGAGAAAAAAGATCATCCGTGATATCCGATTATATGGTGTGGAAAGCTGTGAAACACGACAATTTGCCTCACGCAACGGAGTTAAGTGGCCTTGCGGTGCTTTTGTTACGGCTTGGCTTGTTTCAAAAACAATTGATAAAAAGGTTACTTGTCGGCAAGCACGTGTCGTTCAACAGGTTCATTATGCACAATGTTTTGTAGATGGGGTTGATCTGGCGCGGTTGGGGCTGGCAGAAGGGTTGATGGTGTTGACAAAAGATCAGCATCATTTTCCATCCCCCGCAGACTATAAAACCCTACAATCTGCTGCTCAAAAAGCACAAAATGGCTTGTGGTCGAGCCAATTTCAACAACCAGAAGATTGGCGAAGAGATCATGGAAGCTATAATCCCATTGACCATAATTAATATTGACCATTATTGATAAAGCGTCTTTTCAAGCGCTATTTAAAAATCAAGACAATATTCTACTGCAAATCTTATCAGAAAAAAGTTAATGATAATCCACACACTCCTTGGTGGACAACGCTCTTCATGGAAAATTGTTGTGTTTAAAATATCCTATAGGTTATTTACTACAGCGCTATGGGAGAGCGCGTTTCCTTCCCCTAAACAAAATAGTCATTGTAACAAACATGAGTGTTCAGAAAAATATAAACACATGCAAACTATTGATGTGACCTATGGTCATGAAAAAAGGCTTATGAAAAAATAGAGAAAGGCAGAAACGGAACATCATCTCCTTCAAAAAACAATAAATGGCTTCAAATCAAACCAGAACTTTTAATGCAAGCTTTGCCTCATGTTGCTATGTTCATGAAACATGGGTTGCAATCTGAAAGAGAGTGTAGCGGTTCTATGGAATTTTTAGCAAAATGAAGGGGATTTTTTTCAGGTATTTGAAGAAGCTAAAGAGACTATGAGGAAAAAAATGTGCTTTCTTTTATAACAAAAGAAAGCACATTGAGAGGGGGATTTAGAGTGACAGCTTTACATATTTTACTTTGAAAAGCGGTCTTTTTTATCTTTTTTCCACAAAAAATAAGTTGCAAGTCCGAGAATGGGAACACTCAATTTGGCAAAAGGGAGATGTTGACTGAGAGCTGCAAGGCTGGAAACAGTCGCATCTGTCATGAGTTTGTGGCGTTGTTCTTCTGTCTTTTTTTGTTGGTCATAGCGTTGATAAGTTTTGAGAACGCGACTGATAATAAGACCTAATCCCGCAAGAGAAAGACAAATTAAAAACATGATACTGGCGGCAGCAAGAGGCTTCATAACAGAACATAACGCAATAAAACCGATGGTACATAAAAAAAGCAAAGACATGAAGAATGAAATGCTAATAAACCCATAGAAAATTGCTTGAAGGCGTACTTGCTTGACTGTGCTTTTAAGCCCTCCACCGACAAGATGGTTTAAAAGAGGAGCGATAAACTTATGCATTGCTTAACGACGTAGTAATTGAGAAAGAATAAAACCAACGCCTGCTGCAAAAAGAACACTTTTGCCAGGATTTTTGCGAACGCATTGATTCATAGTTTGTTCAAGATCACTGATTTTGTCTTTTGCTTGAGACATCATGTCTTCACCACTTTCTTTCGCTGAGTGATATAGTTTTTCCGCTTTGTCTTTGGCGGCGTTGAATTTGTTTGCACCAAGATCTGTTAGGGTTGAGGTAATCCCTGAAATTTCAGTGCGTAACGTTTCTAATTGTCCTTGTAGGTCTTTTTGTTGGTCTTTTTCTACGGCTGATTTACCGTGCTGTGTTGTTTTATTATGGGCCATGGTATTTTTCCCTCTTGATTCATTATATTTGTATTGGTGTGTTCATAGTGATTATTTGCATTGGAGTGAAAATTTTCACTGCTTGAGTAACGCCAAAAGCTTTTTTTGGTTCCTTTCATTTTGTCGAATTTAAAACTGTTTTTGATAAAATAAATCTTTCCTATACGATATGCTTTGTCTGTAAAGGGTCGCATCTGTTGAGAATTGTCTTATGCTTTTGCAGTAATTTAGCACCATTCTTCAGTTTCTCGTGGCGCAGTTTTTTTATAAAAGTTTTTTAAAAAGCGTGTTGAGGTTTATTTTTTAGGCTTGTGACAGGTAAAAAACATCGTTGTTGCGATTTTGCGGCAGAAGTACTGTCATTTTTATGCTTTTGAAGAAAAGAAAAAGAAAAGAATATTGCGGCTCTTTGCTCTCTATGTATTTGGGGGCAACACGCGCTGCCCATGATACTTTTGGTCAGTTTAAGATATTGCGATAGTTCTTTTTTTAAAACGTAAGGTATATTTTTATTTTAGGATAGGAGAGGTACTTCAGTGTAGGGGTTGTTAGAGATGTGCATATCCTTTTCTTCAAGAGTTTTATGATATTTTTGCTGCTTGTTTCATGTAAGAAAATATTTTGTTGGATTTAAAAGAGCCGCTGAAATGAGAAAAGCTTTGCGATATGAGAGATTTATTTGACAGGAACGATGATAAATTATTCTTATAAATTAAAATATTATATGCGATACTTCTTGTAAGTTTATCATTTTGCCTAATTTATGCAATAAATTGATTGGGTAAGATAAACTTGTTGAATTGTTAGAGAAAAATTTCTTGAGTAATTTCTTTAGAATTAAGAGAGAGAGCTTGTGAAATAAAACTATACTTGATTTATCAAGTTTTCTTTCTTAAGAGGAATACACAAGTGACGTTAAAAGGGTCGTGGCATTGTGGAAGAGTGATGCTATGCGGGGTGACGATCCAGCTCATAAATAAAGATAAGAGCACAAGAATGTGAGATAAAAATGGAATCTGAAACAGTCCCTTTAGATAAAACAGTCCCTTTAGATAATATGTCTTCTGTATTGACAGTGCATGATTTTTCTCCTCTTTCTATGTTTATGGCTGCTGATTGGGTGGTGAAAGCCGTTATCATTATTTTGTTACTTGCTTCACTTGTGTCTTGGACAATTGCTTTTGTGAAAATTGTCGAGATCACTTTGGTAAAACGAAGAGTACGTCATGAACTTCAATTGGTTCTAAATGCTCAGACTCTTACGCGTTTGGCAGCTAGCTTGAAAGAAAGCAAAGGAGCTGGTGTGTTTTTTCTCAAAGAAGTCCTTAAAGAGGTGTATCTTTCTGCACAACAGGTTCATTTTTCTGCTCCTGAAGGGATAAACGAAAGCTCTGGTGAAAAAAACAGTACAGGGGAAAGTGCACAAACGATTGAAGATATTCTCTTTTATGAGGAGAGCAATCAATATGAAGATGTTTCCCGCGATGTTCGCGATGCTAAGGCTCGTGATGTTCATGAAGGTTTAAAAGAAAGGGTTCATTCACTTTTGTCACGCTGCTTGCTGGCTGCTACACGCCGTGTTGCATGTGGAAGCGCTGTTCTTGCAACTATTGGCGCAATTGCTCCTTTTGTTGGTCTTTTTGCAACTGTTTGGGGAATTATGAATTCTTTTATTGGGATTGCTCAGTCTCAAACAACGCGACTTGATGTGGTGGCGCCTGGAATTGCTGAAGCCTTATTCGCAACGGCTGTTGGGCTTTTTGTGGCTATTCCCGCCGTTGTTATGTATAATAGCCTTATGCGTGCTTTGAGTGGTTATCGCAGTGATTTAGGCGATATCGCTGCTGCTCTTGAAAGGCTCTTGAGCCGTGAACTTGATAGACAAAGACAACAGAAAAGTCATAAAAAATGAAAGCAAGCCTTAATAATGATTGGGATATAGACGAGAGTGGGTTGCAAAGCGAAATCAATGTAACCCCTTTTATTGATGTTGTATTGGTGTTGCTTATTGTTTTTATGGTTGCTGCGCCTTTGGCAACATCTGCCATTTCCGTTCAGCTTCCTTCTATAACTCAAGCACCTTCAGTGGTTCAGTCTGATGAACCTCTTTATGTTACGTTGCAAAAAGATCGTTCTCTTTACATTGGTGATCATCTTGTAGAACAAGCAGCTTTGAGAGAAGCTTTGTTGAGGGAAACGACGCAAAATTTAGAGGCAAAAATTTTAATCAAAGCGGATAGCGAAATTGATTATGGTACTGTCATCGATTTATTAAATCAAATACGCATGGCTGGATATCATAAAATCGGTCTTGTAGGATTGCAAAACTCTACCAATCTTGTTTCAAGAGGTGAGATCAATAATAAAACAACAGGGATAGCGGATGCTGCTGTCGATGGAGCGGGTGGTAACGTTGTGGGGCATGTGGATGCTGTAACAACGGGCACTGCGGGAAACGCTAATATTCCAGCCGATGTCTCTGATCAGTGATAAAAAACAGCCTTTGTTGCAGGAAGCAAAGCATATTACTCAAAGTCGTAGAGTGAAATTGATGAGGGTTCCGTGGATTTGTTAAACCAAATACGCATGGGTTTGATATTATGCAGGGGGTTCATATATCGAATCGGTTTTTTTAGGATTAAGCTCTACTCATCTTGCCGCAAGAGGTGCGATCAAGAAAACAGCAGAGGCGATTGTTGTGTATCTTAATACATCTTAAAGCCTTTTTTGCGGCGGTGTTCATAAATGGTATATAAAAAGCAAGTAAAATAAAATAGTTATGTCTAATATGGGGGAATAGGTGAATCTTGATTCTATTGAGTTTTTTTGCCTCTATCCCTCATCTTTTTGAAGCTTTTTTATCGCCTCTATAGCTAACCTTTTACGGTCTGCGCTCTTTGTGTAAAGAGATGCCATAGCATCATTTGTCCAGCCAAAGAGTGCTTTCAATTGCGATACCGTTGCACCCGAATTTGCTGCGCGTGTTGCGGCTAATTTCCTTAATCCATGCGCCGATTTTTTAATTCCAGCCGCATTACAAGCGTCTCTAAATGTATCGCCAAAGCTTTCTTTGGAGAGTTTTTGATTAGTTTTACTACAGATGAATGTTTCTACTCCAATAGGACCAGCTTCAAGCGTTTTGGCTAATTCCGGTAAAATAGGTAGAAAGACATCTGTTTGGAATTTACTTTTCTCTGTTTTGAGATGAATAATATTGTCTTTGACATCTTTCCAGCCAATGCGAACCGCATCACCACGACGTAAGCCCGTATACAAAAGGACATCAATCCAGACACGTTCATGGGTACCATGGGACCATCTTTGATAATATTTCTCAACATCTTCTTCTGTCCAAACAGGAAACCCATCTTTGTTGTGAAGGGCTGGTCTTTTAACACCTAAGGCTGGATTATTTTCTAAAAGACCTTGGTCAATCGCCCAATTAAAAAGCCCATTAAGGGCTTTCAGAAAGTTTCTAGCCATTGCTGGTGTTTCTTTGCGTCGTTCAACGCCGGCTATGATATGTTTCTTTTCAATTGCTTTGTATGGAATATTTCCTATGGAGTCGCATATCTTCATAAGAATGTATTCTTTTTGTTTCTTTGTAGTATTAGAGTAGCTATGCCAATTAGAGCTGTTAAAGTATTGTTTAAGCAGCCATGCAAATGAACCTTCAACAAGTTTACCGGTTTTTGATTTAGGAAGTATAAGTCCTTGTAACTCGGCAAGTGCGCTTTTGTAGTTATCAACAAACTCTTGCGTTCCATAGGTACCGCGTATTCTAATGCGTGGTCCATGACCAATACGTACATACCATACAATTTTGCCATGTTGAGTAATTTGTTTAACGAGATGAGGAGGACGTGGTTTTGGCATGGTATTTTACATCTTAAAGAGTGCGGTTTCGTAATATTCATTCTTTGACAA
>NZ_JBHIOU010000005.1:0-44840 GCF_042195705.1 Bartonella sp. AP72JLCBS
TATTTTTTTTTAAATAAAATAACCCAAACTTTACCAATAAAATATTGAACAAAAAATCCTATTTCAAGACATTATTGCCAACAAGCAATTATAGGCAAAATCTGCCTTCATAAAAATAAAACATGAAAACAGCAAGGAGTTCAAAGAGAGCATGGCGCCTTTAAAGTAAAATATAGCACCCCATTGCAATGCATAAAAATAGGAAGTTGCCTAGGAATGAGTTAATCACAATAACGCTTGTTTTATGCTACTTTAATAGAGAAAATTTTCCGCGCAGATACGATTTATAAAGACATTGCTGTATAAAGAGAATCGCATGATCTGTAATTTGTAAAAAGAATCAAATTCCTGTAGAAGCATTCTAAGCTATCTATCTATCTAGCTTTCTTTATTTAATATTGAAAAGTACTCTTATAAATCTATGTGGGATAACGAACAACAAAAAAACGATCCTGGACAAGACCCTGCTCTTGTCGTCAAGCGCTTGCGGCCTGCGCGCCGACAGGTCTCTGCTCGTTGGCTTACGGGAACCATTCTGACAGGAATCACTTCCTGCATTCTTATGGGGATTGCACTTTTTACGGCTCTTGATGAACAACAGCGATTGGTAACACCGCCACAATGGTTTACGCAAGAAAACCTATCAGAATCACAAGACCCTGAGGCCAATGGCTATAAAGGTGATCGTATTTCTCCCACCCATGCAAGGCAAAGCTTTGACAGAAAACGTCAATTTGAACTATCGATTCTACAAAAAAAAGGCGATGAAAAAGTCATTCAAACACAACATTTTGAATGGATTCGTATGGCTTTAGCCGAAAATCGCCCCCAGAAATATAGCTATCCAAAATTTGATTCTTTAAGCATTCTTGCTAGTGATACGAAAAATCAAAATATCGCACCACAAGAAGATTCTGGGCAGATTTATGGAGCAAAGGTTGAAACAAAACTCACCTTACGCAGCTATGATTTTAAGGTAAATCAATTCGATTTTGATGACAGCGACACATTGACAGATGAAGAGGCACAACAAGAAGTACAAAAAGCTGGATTTACTTTAGAAAAGAGCTCCGAACTTCTTTCAGTTCTCACATTGATTGATCCTTTAAAATTAGAAGATGTATCCTCCCCTTCCCAAGGCACAGAATCCCCTGAAGTTCGAATCGTTCAAGAAAATGTAACCGTTTCTCCTCAAAGTCACCGTATCGATCTGACGAAAAACTATGTTGAAGATATTATTCCTATTCGTAAAAAACAAACGATAGCCGATGCTTTCAAAAAAACCAGTTATACAAAAAAGCAAATTGACCAGGTTGTAAAAACGCTAGAAAAAATAAGCCTTTCCGATTCCCTTAAAGAGGGAAGCCTTTTACGCATTGGTATTGTGACACAAGCTGGTGAAGAAGACCATCTCGTACGCGCAAGTATCTATCAAGGGATGCATCATGTTCTCACCATTGCCCTGAATGATAAAGGCCAATTCATTGAAAGCACAGAGCCTAAAATGTCTAAAGCACTTAAAACGGCTTTTCAAAATGGTATTCCACATTCTTATATCAATAGCGCGCAATTACCAACGGCTTATGATGCACTCTATAGTGCTTTGCTAAGCCATAATATATCACAATCTCTCTCTCATCGTCTTATTCGTCTGCTGGCCACCAATGTTGATATGAAAAGTCCGATAACACCCAATGATCAGATCGAAATATTTTATGCTGTACCACAAAGCGATAAAGAAAACAAAAACGGCAAAAAGAATTTGAAAGCAAAGGAATCATCCAAGAACGCTGATCCAGAAATTCGTTATATTAGTGCAACTTTTGGGAATACAACTTATAAATATTACCGTTATCAATTAAAAGATGGAAGCGTTGATTATTATGATTCTGAAGGGAAAAGTTCAAAGCCTTTCTTGCTGCGCAAACCCACACCAAATGGCATTTTTGGCTCTCCCTTTGGTCCACGCAAACATCCTATTTTAGGCTATGTCCGCATGCATACGGGTGTTGATTGGATTGCTCCTAAAGGATCACCCATTATTGCTGTAGGAGATGGTATTGTCACAAGAGTAGGCGTAACAGGCGGCTATGGAAACCATACGGAAATTCAACATGCCAATGGATATGTCAGCAGTTATTCACACCAAAGTCGTTATGCACCAGACATCAAACCAGGCGTGAAAGTACGACAAGGACAAATTATTGGGTATGTTGGATCAACAGGAATGGCAACCGGACCCCATTGTCATTTTGAAATCATTGTCAATGGCGTCAAAGTTGATCCCATGCGCATTCGTATACCGGATAGCAAAGCCTTAACCAATCAAGACCTACAAACATTCCTACAAGAAAAAAACAACATTGATGCCTTGATCAACAGCCCAATAGCACCCTCCGAAGAGACTTAAAGCATGAAAGCATCTGCATTTTTACGACTCAAAACATCTAAAAAATATGCTTGAGCGCTTACTTTTCTCAAAGAGATTTCCGCATTTTAAATATCTATTAAAGAATACGCCGAAAGATGCCACCACCCAAGGTCGCATCACAATGATTAAAAATAAAACGCCCTCCCCTTTTCAGGTTTACGCACAATAGAAAAGTGAAAAATATGAAACCCCAAAAGGCTAACTCTTCTTGTTTATTTTATCAAAACGATAGCCCGTCCTTATTTGCCATGCAATAAAATCTCAAATCAAAGAGGTGCCCGCTAAAGGATGAAGATTCTAAAATCCATATCATTCTATAAACAACCCGACTTTTTGTTGAATAGATTCCACTTGTTGAATGTATGCTGTTCATAGCCCTAAAGGACAGTGTTTCATGAACTTTCTAAGCAAGTTATCCTTGAGAATATTTGTTACACACTTTTACAAAAACACCCCATATTTAAAGTTTCACATGCCTTACAAAAAATAACAAAACTTGAAAAAACAATCTTTTTGCAAAGCAATAGAGCTTACGAATATAAGTATTATTGGCTTAAAGGAGCACTTATTCAAAATAAATTTAAAGGCTAACTTAAGCACTTCAAAGCTCTCAGACAAGGAGAACTTTGAAAGCCTATCATCGGAGTCAACAAAGCAAAAAAACAACAAGAGAGAAAATCAAACATTACACCAAAAGATAAAGAAGCAAAGTTGTTTCTCTTGAAGGCAATTGACAATCTGATATGAATGGTGCTGTGTTCGCGCTACTGAAGCCGTATTTTTCCTTCTTCTTGTGAAAAGATGCCCTCCCCATACATTCACGATGAATGAAAGGCAGCTTACCACGAGAAAAGAAAAAATTTACCCTTTTAAAAAATCAGTCAGAGCTTTTTTTTGAACTATTCATGCTAAGTTTTGGCAAAGGAATGACAATCTTTGTGCCTCCTAAAGCAGAAGTTTCAAACAGAGGTTTTTCACCAAATTGCATACAGAGCTGTTCCACGACCACACGACCAAGTCCTGTTTTTTGTTTTAAAGTTTGGCTTTTCATTCCCACGCCATCATCTTCTACAATGAGCATCAATTGTCCATCTTTCTGGGGACCAAAGGAGATATAAATATGACCAGACCGTTGATCAGGAAAGGCATGTTTTAAGGAATTTGTCAGCAGTTCACCAAGGATAATTCCAAGTGTTGTCGCATCTCTTGAAGACAGGCGACAATCTTTAAAGTTGGTGTGAATGGTGATGTTTTCACGCAATTCAAAAGGGACTGCCAATTCGACATCATGCACAACAGAGCTGAGAAACTCTGCCAATAAAGTCGTTTCCATATCATCACTTAAGCGCAAACGACGATGTGCTGTAGAAATTGTCTGAATACGATCACGTGCAGCCCCTAGAACAGCACGTACCTCTTCATTTTTGCTCCGGTTTAACTGGAGCCCCAACAAAGAAGACACCGTCCCAAGAGAATTGCCAATGCGATGGCTTGCATCCTGCAACAATATTTCAACCCGTTGGCGTTCTTTTTCAGCGTGATTACGTGCTCTTTCTAATTCTTGTGTTCGTTCTTTCACGCGGGCTTCCAGAGCGATATTTTCACTATGAAGCAGCAATTGATACAATTTTAAAGAGCGCATATCACGATGAAAACGATTAATAACAAAATAGGCAGAAATAAAGGTACTCACAACGGAAACAATAGCCGCCAATGTCAAAGCCGCCCGCATCAATGCGATACCCTCACGCTGTTTTTGTCGCACCACATCATCCCCATTAATAAA
Source organism: Bartonella sp. AP72JLCBS (assembly GCF_042195705.1). Lineage (NCBI taxonomy): Bacteria > Pseudomonadati > Pseudomonadota > Alphaproteobacteria > Hyphomicrobiales > Bartonellaceae > Bartonella > Bartonella sp. AP72JLCBS. Next base: position 4,218 of record NZ_JBHIOU010000005.1, read on the forward strand.
GCTTGTCATCAATTGAGCTAAACGTGCTACAGGAATCTTTGATACTTCCAAAGAGTCCGCATGAGAAGGTTGAGAAGGTTGTTCAGGAATCGCATCAAGAGCACGCATATGGGCATTCATAAAGGCTTTTCGTGCTTCAACCTCTTCTTTAAAAGCCGTAAACCATTTATACCACTGCGGATGCGCATAAATAATAAGTGCGATATAGTCGAGAATATTCCCCAACTCCCGCTCTGCATTTTCAAAACGTATTTTATCTTCCGCCTTGCGCGTTTTTGCATAGCTGCGATCAGCAACAGCCATATCAATCAGGCTAATAAGGACCAAATCAGCCTGTTCGCGCAATTCTGAACTTGTATTCAACTGTGCGACTTCTCGATCAACGGCATTTGAAAGCAACATAATAAAAACCGATGCCAAAAGAGCCATAACAAGAGAAACAACAATCGCACCCCACCGCCAGCGTGATATCGTTGCATCAGAAGAAGGCATTTGAGGCATCAAATTTGTTTTTGTTGTCATAGAATGTCCATTGGCGAACTTGAAAGTCGTCATTTTTCAGCACAAAGGAAGGCAACCTTATGGAACATAAAACCTAAAGCCCGTGAGAAAGTTTTATACAGGCTTTTCTTGTGTTCCTAAGGATACACGCCAAACTTCTGAATTCCCTCAGATACTGACTTTACTGTAATAGCTATAACGGGAATAAAAAAAACAAGGCTATCAATCATAATTATTATGCTTTTTTAGCCGTTAAATGAACACAATGTACTTCCAGCTGAGTAAGAATCAGGACCATAATCAGACTCACCATTGACTTTAAGAAGTTCTTGTAATCGATTACGCGCCCTGCTCACACGGCTTTTAATGGTTCCAACAGCACAACCACAAATAGCCGCAGCATCTTCATAAGAAAATCCCGATGCGCCAATGAGAATAATGGCTTCTCTTTGATCGGCAGAAAGCAAATTTAAGGCTTTTTTGAAATCTTGCAAATCAAGCGATCCATATTGAGCAGGATGAACAGCGACATTTTGAGTAAACACGCCATCGGTATCTTGAACTTCTCTTCCCTTTTTACGCATTTGACTATAAAATTCATTGCGCAAAATGGTAAAAAGCCAAGCTTTAAGATTAGTTCCCATCTCAAAACTATCTTGCTTAGCCCATGCCTTCATAACAGTATCTTGGACCAAATCTTCGGCTTTATCGTGCTTGCCACTTAAAGAAACAGCAAAAGCTCGTAAAGCCGGCAACACAGAAAGGAGTTCTTGTTTAAAGTTTTTCGCGCACTTTGACATAAAGGATTCAAACCTTTTCCACATTGTTTAAGCCAAATTGCTCTGCGCGCTCCAACTTCTCTAAAAGCTCAAGCAAACACCGTGGCAGTGCTTCTTCTTGAATTTCCATGTAAAATTGACGTAACTTCCGTGCTATTTCGCTATTGACCCCGAGAAGATCATCTCCAACTCTAAATTGTGTGGTGAGATTTTTTTCATCACGGTCGTTCATTTTTCATCCCCCTAATCCATATATTACTGGTAGCACCGCGAAGAATTTTTCGCCTTATGGTTGTAAATATAGCTGCCGGTAAAAAGTTCCATACAAATCAAGGAACTTTTTTATCGGTTGAGAATTTCAACCAACAAAATGCTTGAAAGGTCAAAGGAGTTATAAATTATGTCATTATCAACGCGCATTGCCCCGCATCTTCCCTATCTTCGGCGTTTTGCCCGCTCTGTCACCGGTAGCCAATCCTCTGGCGATGCCTATGTTTCAGCGATGTTGGAAGCACTCATTGCCGACATCTCCATTTTTCCCAAAGCCTCCACTGACCGAATTGGTACCTATTGGCTTTTTTGCCATCTTTTTGACCAAACCACACCAAACATCCCTGAACCCCTGCCCCAATTTGGTCTTGAACAAAAAACCAGTGCCAAATTATCCTATCTCACGCCCCGTGCACGCCAAGCATTTTTGCTCATTGCCGTTGAAGGGTTTCATGAACAAGACGCCAGCGAAATCATGAATCTGGATACGAAAGAATTTCGCAAGCTTCTCAACCAAGCATCCATTGATATTTCTCAACAAATTGCCACTGAAGTAATGATTATTGAAGATGAACCTCTTATTGCACTTGATATTGAGCAAATGGTAGAAAGCCTAGGTCATCATGTTGTAGGAATAGCGCGCACGCGTGATGAAGCTGTCATCATGTATCATAAGAAAAAACCACGGTTGATTTTGGCTGATATTCAATTAGCCGATAACAGTTCAGGGATTGATGCGGTCAACGAGATTTTGAAAAATGACCGTATACCGGTGATTTTCATCACAGCTTTTCCCGAAAGGCTTCTCACTGGCGAGCGTCCAGAACCAACTTTTTTAGTGACCAAACCTTTTAACCCTGATATGGTGAAAGCGCTTATTTCGCAAGCTTTATTTTTTCAAGAGAATGCTTCTAAAGCGGCTTAGAACAGGGTAACATCTTAAAATTATGATCGTTACGCCTCTTTCAAAGCCTCCCATGGATAGATCTCATATGAGTGCGCTCATGCAAGCGATTCGTGGTGCTGATATTTGCGTTCTCTATCAGGCAACAAATCTGGTTTATTTATGGGCTGAAAACTTGCCACACCATTTGCACAATAAATGGCGGGTTGGGTGTCGTGACAGCGACTTTTTTTCGCTTGACCTTGCAGACAATATGGAAACCATCAAACTGCAAGTTTTAGCCAGTGGCAAAATGCAAACTGTTGAAGCACGTTTTGAAGATACAAATAAACAAGAGATTTGGTACAAATTTTCTATTGATTGCCACCGCAATGATAACGAAGACATTATTGGTATTATCACCACCGGTGTCAATATTTCCGGCTTACGCCGCCGTGAACAAGTGCTTAAAATCCTTCTTCGCGAAGTCAGTCACCGTTCTAAAAACCTTCTAGCGATCATTCAAAGTATTGCCAGCCAAACCGCCCGCTACACTGAATCTCTTCAAGTTTTTTTACGAAAATTTCAAGGTCGTCTTCATTCTCTTTCTCATTCTCAAGATCTGATCACTGATTCCGATTGGCGCGGTGCTCAATTTCGCGAATTGGTCCAAACGCAGGCTTTAGGTTATTTTATGAAAGAAACAGAACGTTTTTCACTTGAAGGCGTCGATCCTTATCTTTTTCCCAATGCCGCTTTGCATATCGGTTTGGCTTTTCATGAACTGATTGTCAATTCTCTTTCTTTTGGAGCCCTTTCCCAAGAAAAGGGGAGCATCTGTGTACGCTGTGAAATTGAAACAAAACTGAATGGCAAAACGCAACTTATCATCACTTGGCATGAAAATTTTGAATCCGGCATCCCTCCCACAAACAATAAAAAAGCCTGTTTTGGTAGTGCCGTTCTCGAAAAAATCGTTCCCATTTCCGTGAATGGTTCAGCTTCCCTCAAATTGACACAAGAAGGAATTGTCTATTGCCTCTCTGTTCCTGATACTTATTTTGATATTTTTTCTTAAAAGAGCATTTTAAACAATGAACAAGAGAAGTTTCCCCTTTTTTAGCAAAATGTCTCATCTGTTTATTAAGCACAAAGATATTTTCCAACCTCTTTAAACCAACCTCTATAGTCCCCCAATAGTTCCGCAAAACCTTAACGATGAGAACTGAAAGCCACATAAAATCCATTCCCGCTGTCAATCAACTTCCATCCCTCATATAACCGGCATATTTTAAAACAGAAACCAAAACGATAAAGAGCAAACCGTTTCAGCTTTTATATGCAAAATAAAAGCGAGCCTGTTACCCATCTCTTTTTGTGTAATTTTCGCAATGCGTATATAATTTTATTTTGGCAGAATATGAAATTTCAAGGAGTAAAGCTAATATCCATCATCACTCTTCAGCTTTACGGGCTTAAAGCATCCACGACAACGACAATTAATTGATGTAAATTACACATTTTATGCTTTTATTTATCGCATTCTTTAATGGAGATATCCTCTTCAGTTACAATAGGGCATCCTAAAACAGAATACACTTATGTCTTTCATTCACGCACTTTTTTAATATTTCCCAGCGCATCCACGCTCATTTCAAAACAGTATGTGTAAATAAGATATAATAGCCCCCGTAAAGTGAACCATCAAAACCGCCCCTTGTTACGCCACGTCCTTCTTTACCTTCATGCCCCTTTTCACTTCATAAAAGTAGTAGCTGAGTATCATCATACCATTTGTCTCTCATGTTACAACAGCCATTGACCTTTGAGAGCGTCCATAAGAGGCATTTCAGTCTTTTTTCAAATATTACTCACCGACATAGAGCCCCCACACACACCCTTTTATGACGTGCAAGCCAATGACTTTGATTAATTCACTATAGAACCCGCATCTCAAAGGGGAAAACCCATCTCAAAGGGGAAAACCCATCTCAAAGGGGAACTAAAAAACTTTGAAAGCGTTTAACAGTGAAGAAGCCCCTAGGCTGACAAATTGGAGTCCGCTCTGTCAACCTGTCATTTGGAAAATAATTGATGAATCCCCTTGTTTTTATCCTCTTATTAGTTTCATGTACAGATGATTTTAATAGTTGCTATTCGAACAATACAATGGTTAAAATCTATCCCACGGCTCAAGCTTGTGAACAGGCCATGGTCCCGTCCACAAAAAAGTTTGCACTTTATGGACAACAAATTTTTGCCCAATGTATAAACGTACATGCAAATTTACATCAACAAGAAGTAAACTTGATCTGGTCTGTAACAAACCATGGAAATTTCCTGCTTAAAAGCCAAAACGTAAAGGACAAGCTGTCTACAGTACACAAAGAAGATATTTTACCAACATCGCTTCCTCTTTTACATTCTTCTTCCACAAACCTCTTGCACAAAAAACTTTAAAAGCATAAACCCATCAGATCTCAAAAAAAATAATCAATGAAAGACATGATGGATAATAAGCGAATGCACCCTTCAAAAGACCATCACACAGAGCAAAATTCTCTGCCTCAAGATCTCCCTTTAGACCCTGCCGTAGAACGAGTGAGAAAAAAACTTATGGGTTTAATGATTATTTCCGTTTTAATAACGCTTTTCCTTATTCTAACCGTACTGTTTTTAATTGTTTATAAAGTGATAAAAACCGGATCAGCGCCAAAACAAACAGAGCTATCTTCCTCTCTCAGCAAAAACCCACACGTTATCCATCATACGCTCTCTCTACCGGAAAAAACACAGATTTTGTCGCAAAGCCTCTCAGAACACAATATTGTACTGAAAGTTTTAACCCCTGATGGACAAACAAAATTTATGATTTACAATTATCATACCGGTGCACTTGTCTCCATTCTTTCTGTTGAAACAACAAAAGAGAGAGCGAAGATAATGCCTCATTAAGAAAACTAACATCAATAAGCGCTGACATAGCATTCTGAAGGTTTAAACATTTTCTGCAAGCTGGCATTATCACACGCTTTACCAGCGCGTGGGTGTTGCCGACAATCCTTGGCGCTAGAGAGAGTTCATAAGAGCCATTTTATTCCTTTATTATAAAATTTATCCACACGGGCTCTCCCCGTTTGCAACGTGCAAGCGAATGGTTTTTGTTGATCCAACATGGAACAAATTTGGAAATGAGAGAATTCTAGGGGTTTAGGAGCTCTCACCTAACATTCAAAACAATGAATTATTATTATAAATTAATGTGATAAGTCTTAAATATCCACCACACGGGCGACGGCGCGTTTTTTACTGTATCCCCTCACTTAAATCTTGGAAAAGAAGAAACCTTTCTGTCAACGCATTCCCATTTTAAGAAAATGACATCACTTGGGAAAAGCTAATAAACGTGCAAGAAATACCTCTTCTTGAGTGCAAAAATTCAACATATTAATTTATAGTGATGATTTATTTTGCATGTCAAACGAGAATCTCAAATACTGTAAGATTCTCCCTTTCAAATCTGTTCGTAAGAAACTGAATCAAAATCATTTCTTTACATATCCCAGCAAGGAAATGGATGAATAAAAATACCTCTTATGAATGATCCGGTATCAAAAGAAGAACTGTTGCAACATTGAAAATTAAAGCAATAACGCCCAGTTTACCTCTTTTATTAAGCAAAGATAACCGATGGATTTCACATGATAGAATTCATGAACACCAGTGCGAAATGGGCATGAATACATTGAATAATATTAAATATAAGTGTGAATTAAATAAAACAACGACATTGCGTTCTTCATAAAAGAACTGCCTCTTAAAATACACGGATGCGGTTTTCTCTGTATTTCCTCACTTAAATCCCAGCAAAGAGGCAATCTTTTCTGTCAACACCCTTTGTTAAGTCTCAATACTGCCCGTGAAAATCCAAAGAAAGCGCAAGAGGCTTCTTGAGTATATACAATTTACTATCATGATACCAATAACATCACCACAAGCGCTTATACAGCACCTTTCAGGTTTAAACATTTCCCTCTGCTTCAAGATTGACCACTTGAGCGACGGCGTGGTTTTCTCTGTATCCGCTTACTTAAATCTCAGCAAAGAGGCAATCTTTTCTGTCAACAGCCTTCGTTAAGTCTCAATACAGCCCCGTGAAAACTCAAAGAAAGCGCAAGAATCTTCTCGAGCATATTATAATTTATTATCATGATACCAATAACATCACCACACAAGCGCGCTTACACAGCACCCTTCAAGGTTTAAATATTTTCCTCTGCCTCAAGATTGACCACTCGGCGACGGCGTGGTTTTCTCTGTATCCCCTCACCTAATCCAGGCAAAGAAGAATCCTCTTTTGTTGCTGTTTTTGTTGCTGTTGATGCATCTCCATTGCTAGAGCTTTCTGCTGTTGTAAGTGAAAGCTCAAGAGATGATTCATCTTGAGTCCGTACAGTACGTCGACGGGGAGAACGACGTATTTTTTTGACAGGTTCAACATTTTTCTCAGAGAGGCAGTGCTCTTGATCTGTTTTTTCATCCGATAGAGCCTCTAAAGCGTTTTCACGCGCATCCCCATTTTGCGCTTTATCATATTGGCCATTGCCATTTTTTTGCGACGACATTTGTAATACATCTGTATCACCCTCGACAGCATCCTTTTTTTCACCGTCAAGATTTATTTCACCGCATTCTTGCCCATTGTTTTCATCACGATTTTCGTTTTCATCACCACGATTTTCATCACGCCGAACCGATTGAGACATTTGCCCAGCTGCTGCTAAAATAATACGCAAATAGTGCTCGGCATGTTGTAAATAATTTTCCGACATAACACGATCACCTGCACCTTGTGCATCACGCGCAAGGCTTATGTATTTATCGGCAATTTGCTGAGCATTCCCGCGAATTTTAACATCCGGACCGCTACTTTCATAATTGCGAGACAACGGATTAGGACCGCGACGATTATTATTGTTATTACCATTATTGTTATTATTGCGACCGCGTACCCGTCTATTTTGTTGTGGCCTCATCTTTATCCCTTTTTGGAGTGTTTGTCTTATGTGTGTCTTAATTGACGCTTCCTCATTACATTATCTTTTGATAATGCTGATCATGTTTAACATACGATTATCAAGCTATCCGCGTTTATTTCACTCAAACGAACCCTACTGATATTGATAAAAGCATATATTTTCTTGAAAATCACAAAACAGCAGGGAAATCGTAAATCAAAAATTCCCTTTTTCTCTGTCAAACAGCAGAAACCTAATGATGTTCACGTAAAATGCCAAGTGTTTTTTTTAAAATAAACCATATTTCACTAAAAAAAATAATTATCTTGTGGAAAACAAAAAGGAAAACACACATATAACACACCTGACAAAGAAAAAATTCCTGCCAGAGAATAGTAGAAGCTTCCTTTTTTGCTCTAAAACCACCGCTCCTAAAAACGCCGATATTCTCTACCCCCTCGTGCATTTAACTCACAAGCACTTCCATCCCAACGAGTCACTGCGCGAACCTCTTTATTTTATAAATATAGCCTCTCTTCATCGCTAAAGCAACCCCTTGCGAGCGATAATCCACGATCGCCTCACAAAACCTCTTAACTTTTATAGATAGATTAACACGAAGTATTATTCAAGCCCTATAATCACCAAGAGATCAATCTTCTTTCCCAAACAAGTCAATGATACTATCAATTTTTATTTTAACCCATAGAGTTTTTAAGTTAATCACAGTTTTTATTTATAACAAATTGAGCTTAAAAACAAAATATTTAAATACAAAAAAATATCAAATTATGAAAAAAACGACCAATATGTCACACTTTTTTAAAAATCAGCTTCTTCTCAAAAAAATACCCTCCTCAAAGCCTATCAATAAGAATGGCCTAACGTATTTCCTTACTTATCTTTTCTGATAAAGAAAACTAGAATTATAAAACAAGCACATTTTTAAACCCAGCACAGCGCTTTACGCATGAAGAAGCCGTAAATGTTTATAAAAGGAATGTTTTTTACTCATTTTTGTCATGTCTATTGACTTACACCCTCAAAGAATGAAGATTCTCAAATCACACTGGTCTGTCAACAATGAAAATACTTATAAAATTCATACACTGAATTGATTTGTAATGGTAATTCATATTTTTTGTGTTGAGTAAGAAAATTAATATCGTAGGATTTTTCATCCTCAATCTGTTTGCTGTTGAATCAATCTCTTTTTCTTGCATGTTACATGTGGGAAAACCTGCGTGGAGTAAAAACGATAAAAAGACTAAAAGTGCCTCTTATGAACCGTCTCTAAGGCTAAAGGGCTGTCGACAGGCACCATTGGGAGCGAGCAAAATGTGAGATAGTACTGGCTTACTCTTTTTCAAACCATAAAGATGAACATGCTCTATAAATTTTATACATTCATGAGGGTTTTACCATTATACCATTCACCAAAACCATTACGAAATGGATTTCCCACACTCGTTATTTCCCTTAAAAAAGCGCAACAAACCCTCCTGAAACTCCACCACGCCCCCTTAAACATTTCAAGGAGGCCATCCATACCTTATGTCGCCATACCTTAAATAAGAAGTGCGATATAACAAGATAAATAAATCAAGCTGCTATTGGTCATGAGGCAGATAGTCATTTAAGAGGCTTTTATCTTTTTGTCAAAATTCGCATCCTTTTAACTTTCCATATAAAAACTTAAAAGTAATTGCGCCTTTTGCCTGTTTTATTTTCTCTTTCATTCAGAAAACAGTCTCGTAAGAGAAAATAATTTCCATCCCCAGGACGGACCCTCGTCAAACATTGTTTTTTAGCACTATCAGAAAGCTTATCCCACATTTCACGAATAGCAAAATAGGCCTCACTTTCCAAATTAAGACAATGCTGATAAACCTCTCTTTTCATATCGGGCATAACGGAGGCAGAAATTTCCTTGCAATATACGCGTAGATCAAAAACAGGAATAACCAATTCAACGGGTGCTTGTTGTGTTACTTTTTTATGAGAAGAAAAATAACTAACCACCTTTGCAACAACAAAACACAAAAACACTATACAAAAAAGTATTATGCAAACAAAAGCAATCTTGCGATATAATCTTTTGAAATAAGCCTTTTGTCTTGCTCGGATTCTTTTTTCCATAAAGATTGTACCCTTTAATATCCCAAGAGAAGCTTTTACAGCAAAAAATGATAGAAGTATCTGTGTACACAATACAGGTTATAGCCGCAAACGATCAAGACTCTTATGTCAAAAGACTCTCTTTTTTACCGTATAATTCTTATCGTATAAAATTCTTATGAAACACTTTTCTCATGCCCTTTATGAAAAAATAGGGCTGATGATTTTCTCTCACCACTTTTAAAGACGAAGATTCTTCATCCATGCGGATCTATAAACAATTCGTCTTTGTTAAGACATGTCATATTGATTTATAAAGAATATTTATTGTTTTACATGTTGAATGAGAAACCCGAACACCATAGGATTCTCTCATCCGAAGTTTGTTTTCTATTGAAACAATCAAAACCATGTTGCTTACAAGTTACAAGCGGAGCTAGCATGTGGATTAAAAACTGTATAAGAAAGGCATATGCCTCTTATGAATCGTCTTAAGTGTCAAAGACCGTAGCAAAATTGGGAGCTAGAAAATACAATGATGGTGCGGACTTGCCTCTACATAAGCGTGAAGATGGGAGTGCTCAATGGATTTACCGTTATTCACCACACAAACACTTCATATATAAAATCTTATACGCCTTCTATTACCGCCCCCTCAAAAAGCAGTCGCTAAAACAAGATAAGAGATTATAGATGTAAAACTCCTAACAAAAAAGAATGGACTTTCTAATCGAGATCAACAAACACTGTTAAAGACACATTTGCATTTTTGACCATGCTGGCATGTATGATAATGGCCCTTCAAATGCGCCACCATTTTATGCTTCACCTCATATCATTCTCCGTCAAACAATCACAAAGATTCTTTAACTATTCAACGCCCCCCAACCAAAGCAAAGAAACCAAACCCAGACGCCTGCATTTTTATTTGAATCTTCCCTATTGGGATAAAACACACAAGAATTTAAAGATTTCACTGCAAAATGAAATCACAAAATACAATAATGAGAAAAATATCCAAAGCCATCTCAATAACAAATATATAGCGCCCCTGTTATTAGAAAGTAAAAAAGCCGCACCATTTAAAGGCGCGGCTTATGAATAGAGATATAACTAAATAAAATACAAAAGAAATCAATAATAAATACTTATACACAAAACGTATAGTATTGCAAGCTTTTTAATTATATTTATAAAAATATCCAAAAAGAGTATAAATAATGATACATTCGTATTGAGGAGAACTGTTTATAACAATACACTTTCTAAAATAAAAACGTATCCAATAAATCAAAATACTTTGTAGCTTTATCTCAATATAATCCATGAAAAAACACACATGATTTAAGTCCATAATTATAATAAGACCCGTTCTTTTACGCTTGTAAAAGCTGGTTTTTCTTAACTTACATTCACCACTTCAAAAGATGAAGATTCTTCACCCAATCTGATTTATCAACAGCCCAGATTGCAGTGGGGTCCATTTGGCTTTTTCGTATGTGATTGATTTAAACTTAAAGCTCAACAAATAAGCCTGCCTTAAATATTTGCCACGCCCTTTAAAAAACACTTTTTGTATCATGGAAGCTCTTACAAAGAGACTTGCCTTATATCATCACACCTGAAAGGACAGTCTTTACAGCATAAACAGGATAAGACAAATCAACAACCGCTTGTACAATCTTGTCTGATAAGAAAACAAGTGAAACGTTAGCCTTCAAGCCTGCTCCAACAGTACAGCATTTCTCTTCTTTATAAGAAAAGACACAACGATACGCATGATTTTTTTATAGGCATTTTTCTGCTTTTGTCCTTTTGGCAATTAACATTTTCTTTTTATGGGATTTTTAACAAATTAAAATTGCGAGGATCTGCACTTTTTCTCTTTTAAAAAAGCGTAAAAATGGCAATTTTTTATAGAGTTAAAATCATCAAACGCTCTATCCAAAAGCTTTTTAAAATGATTGCACGATTTTTTATCTTTTTAAAGCTTCTTTTGCCATGCGTTTCTATTTGGGCATGGCTCCTTGCTCTGTAGGCTTTAAAAACTTACCCTTAGATTTCAATATGCGCCCTACTCTCCCCAACAACGCATGATCAACTTATCCAGCAACAACGCTTCTCTATCAATTTTTACCCTTTTTTAACATCTCAAACAGAGTGCAATTCCAATCCCCACCGAAGATATAAATTAGGTTTATCTCATCTATAGCTTCACCCCATACATATTGTTATGATCACTCTTTTCTATTTTTCCTTATCTAACAAAGAAGAAATCTCTCTAGAATGCTCAACACTGATGTTTTGAGTAACACTACTGTGTATTTCTAGCGGTTTATGTGCTGTAAATTTTGAAATAAAAGAGCTGTAGTCTATTTTTGGCGCCTCGTATATTGGAGAAAAAAATATGTCTCCAGCGGACGATGATTCTGTTTTAATTTCTGGTGCGCTCACAAAACTGTTTGGTGTCGTTATTCCACCACTCACAACACTATTAATACTGTCTTGCTTCTCTTCTTTCTCATTTTTTTTCTGTTCGACATTGGTAAGATCTAGAGCATTTAATTTTTTTTCTAAAGCATCCATGCGCTTTGCAATTTTTGTAATATCTTCATATGCTTTCTTCAACAATGCGTTTAAAGGAGCATGTCCCATTCTTCCGCTAGCATAAAGAACCACACGAATACATTCCGGATCATCAATATCAGCAATAGAAAATGGAAAAAGTGCCATTATATCCCCCTTTTTGATAAGCTAAACGCGCATTAAGCATTTGCATATCTTTTTTCGTTGTACGGCTCTTGTATTTCTCAGAAAACCTCAGAAAACCATATGAAAAGCTTTTGAAAAAAAATTCCTCATCGAAAATTTTTACAAGGTATTTTTTTAGATTATACTCTGTTTTCCACCTAAAATGATGATTTTACCACCTAAAACCAAAGAGAAATGCATGTCACCTTGCATGCTGTATCAACCTTTCCCAAAAGGACAAAGCCCACACCGGTCTTTAAATAATGGCAATCAATAAACAATGGTTTGTAAACAATCTGGCTTCTTATCTAACAGATTTGACTTGGCTTCCCCCTTCAAACGCATCCTTGTAATGTATCCCCTGTCCAGAGTTACTCTACAAAAAAATGCTGCGTTAGGAATACGCACAGACGAAAAACACCCCATGCATAAAATTTTAACCGCATCTCAAACAATGGTATTTTACAACACAACGGGATAAACTATTGTCTTATAGATTTTCTCGTATCACTCTCATCCTGTTTCAAGAAGTTGCCTGATAAGCACAAAATGCCATCTCAGAGGGTTCAATGCCTCACCATGTACTACAACGCATCGCCAACCTGCTGCTCTTGCCAACAGTGCACCCATTTTGAAAACAAAGAGGGGCTTTTTTCCTACACGCTTTGCCAAAAAAGGGAGCGCTCCATTTTGCTTTTTCTCGCTTTAAATAAACATATCCGTTAACCTCTTTCCACCACCCTCAAAGGACAAAGGTTTTAGCCCCACATCGGTTTGTAAACAATCCAACTCCTCTGAAGGGGCTCCATATCTGCTCATTATTTATATGATTCACTTGCATAATACTTAACCAAGAAAATCCTCACCATAACATTTGCTAATGTATTAAATACTTTAAGCTATCTTACTGATATCACCACCTTCAATAATAGTGTTTTAATGACGGTATTTTACGCTATAATAGGATAAAATTATCTAGGGGCTTTTTGTCATCGCACAGCAGCGCTTTAACCCCAGCACTTGAAATAATGGATCACGATATCACAAAAGAGAGGCATTTGAGCTAAAATATTGATTCCTCAGCAAAAAACGCCATGAATAAAGAAAGTTTTTTTGTTCTCCCCCTACCTTCAATAATCACCGTCTTGATCCTCTAAAGAACAATAGGCAAACTTACCTTTAGACATCCAACAAAGGCAGCACAAAAAATAAAGAGAGTTGAGTTTTTTCTAAAGCGCCTCAAAACTTTCTACACAATATATTCTATAAGACTTTATATTCAATAAGACTTTTTTTCATAACAAACATTTTAGCATTTTTATCTTTCTCTCACACAGCTTTCATTCTCAGGCTTTGACAGCATAAACCACCGCCATATTGACGGGGCGTGTTTCATCCCCCCCTGTTTTTTGCAACAAGACCTTATGTTCATGCTCTCCCGCAGCCTTCGTTAACCGATCTTTATTGTAGACTTGAGCCAGATGTCTATAATATTCACCGTGATTCATATCCCAAACTACTTCGTCAATCATTGGATAACTATGCTGGTGGTTACCTGTTGAATCTGTTTTTCCCTCATGGGTATGGGATTGAAAAGACTCTTCTTGTCGGCTTCCCAAGCGACGTCCTTTATCAATTTCTTTTCCACTATCGAGCCCCCGTAAAAACATTCCACGCAAATCGGGAACATTGAATGTTGTTCTCCCGTCTCCTTTTCCCCATGTTTCTCCCAGAACAGCAAAGAGATTAGCATAGTTCCTTCGCGAATATTCTTTACCATTACACAGTAACCATCCAGAGGGTATTTTTTCTGTAGCAAAAGTCCCGATAAATCCAGAAGAAAAAGTTTCAGGCAAAGGAGGAAAGGGCGGAATTTCAGGAAGTTTTATAGTAGGATTGGTTAAAAACCAGCCATCAGCATTTTTTCCGGCAATATCACGCGTATAGACGATCTCATAAAGCCCCCCTTTTTGAATTTCCCCGCCCTTTAAAGGCACAATACCCTCTGGCGTTGCCATATAAGTTGGTCGTGGTAGCAATTGATTTAAAGAAATATTTGTTATTCCTCTGTTGACGCCTTGTGCTTTAAAGCGCACAACAATGCCATCCATATAAGTCTCAAAAAAAGACTTTGTTGCCAAACGAAGTGACGTTCTCTCATTTTTCACATCGACAGTAAACTGTGTTTCAATCCCGCCCCCATTATCCAACAAATATTCTTTGATGCGTTGCATCATAGCGCGAGCACTATCATTGACTGTGCTTGGCGGTTGCCCTTCTGCCCAGTTTATATTCTCGTCGACATAAGCATTTTCTGATGCAACAATTGACCAATCATAAATCGAGCTCATAGAAGATACTCTTTTTTCAAAAAGGGAAAACGAGCAAAAAATGAAGAAAAGAAAGCCGCAATTTTATTTTTAGATGCCGGCATTTTCTCCATTTTCATTTTTTCCATTTTCAGGCCTATTTTGTCATAATCAACATGCAATAACTTTGTTTTCGCATTGACATAAACAGCTTCAGGGTTCACACGCAACACGTCTTGCGCCATAACGCCCTGATAACGTTGTGGATTTCCCTTATAATTAAAGGTATAAAGTGGATATCCCTTTTTCTGCCCCACAGGGATAATATTTTCTTTTGCTCTCACATCACAAAGCCCTAAAATTCCTCCGACCAATCCAAGCACTTGCTGCGCATCACGCAATGGATCTTTTGTCACAGAAGGCATTGTCGTGGATTTTCCTGAAGTCGTTCCGTAATTTCCAGCAGCCTGTGTTCCTACCTGTAACAAACTTTGCAATCGGTTCCAATCTTGATTATCTTTTTCTGACCATTTTTGGCGTTCAGCATCTAAGACATTTTGGCGGTTTATATCTTGAATCATGCCCCCTTTCAAAGCATTGCTTTGCACGTTACTCTGTCCTTGATAATAGCTATTTGCCGCATTAACTTGATCATTCTGAGAGCGATCAATCATCTGGTTTGCATTCATCATATTGTTAATATCTTGATTATATTGCTGTGCTGCAGCATTTGTTGCCAAGGCGCCTAACTCATCGGCCAGCACACCAGTATGAGCCCCAGAGCCATAACGTCCTGCTCCCGACATCGATTGATTAATTGCATCGGACGTTTTATTCAGAGCATTTTGCAATGCAGTATTAAATTTACTATTGCTTCCAATCCAGCTTCCCTTAGCCATACCGGAAAGATTTGTAGCGCTGTTGGTTGGTGCACTCAACCATTGCGTTACCGTTGGATTGTTATAGAGCCCTGCTGCTTGTTGTAAACCGGTCAGCGCATTTTTTGTCATATTGCTAAGACCAGCGACTCTGTCTCCCTGATAAACGTTTCCGCCAATTCCTTTATTATAAAGTCCAAGTGCATCAGCACTGGCTTGTTTAAGAATATCAGCCGCCCAAGCAGGTGGAGCATTTGTTTGTGTTGTTGTCTGCACTTGAGGTGTGGTTTTTCTACTCATGGGTTCAGAACCTTTCTATATTGAATAAGATTACGAGAATATCCGTGATGAGCGAGCTTTTTCGCCCATCCAGTTCTTCCAAACATGTGCATTTCTTCAGCATTAATTGTTCGCGCCCATTTTTCGACTTCATCAATCAACTTGACCAATTTCAGCCCTCCCTCTCCAGCAAGATCAGAGAGAACGACGCATTTTTTTCCCGTATGGGTTATTTCAACTTTGGTAATTGCAAAAGCACTAAATTGGATTTTATTTTTTAAGACCAGCCACAATTGTGCTTGTCCTGTAGCGATTTCTTCAGCAATTTTTTCCAGACAAACATCATCCGGAAAGCGCTGAACATATTTTTTCAATGCAGCATTGAGAGCCTCTTGATAGGGAGCTATTTTTTCCCATAGCCACTGCTCTGTCAGATGAGCAGAATATAAATCTTGACTCTCTTGCATCATAATTTTAGCTCTTTTAGCTTTGTCATTTCCCTCATTTGAGCAATACGCATCCCCATGCATACTTCACGCATTCCATGCCCCCCGCACAATAAAAGAAAAAAAGCCCCATCATCCCTTTGTCACAACAAAGAGGGAACTTTTTTCTTTATAAAAATAAACCATGGTGCAGCCTATTTTCCTTTATCGCAGAAAAGCATGAAACATAACGCACCACCTTGTTCTTCATATTATAAAGACACAGCTTATCGCATTGTGCCTTTGTTTATAAAGGCTTGGGAAGTCTATGGGGCATTTGTTCTTTAATAATAGAGGTTTGAGCCTATCGCATGGTATTACAAAAGGGCATGCCTATCGCATGCCGGCCCGCGTCAATTCCACATCAAATCCAGTGACATGAGTCCAATTCACCCCTTCAGGAATACGCAATTTAAAGCGATAAAACCGTGCCCTTGCACGACAATGAATTTGTCCAGTATTATAAGAGGGCTGTTTTTCTGGCAACCAAACAGTTTCCTCTTCAAGAGATTGTCGAAAGCGCATTCCCACAGACAAATAAAACTTTCCACTATTGACTTGAGGCATAATATTTTTCACCCGTGTTATCCTGCCATTTGTCTGCCCCATTTCTTGTGATGTCACGACACAAGCCATAGGACACCCAGAAAACGAACCCAGTCTCCCCTGTTGATCAAATGCCCCCAGAATAGGCGATTCATTTTTCCAAGCCTTACTATCAAGAGAAAAGGACAAGTCATCAATATTCTTAGTCACAAAATCAAGACCTTCTAGGGTTGTTCCGGCTAAGAAAATAGGCAATATCATTTTGATATCGACGAGAGCTTTTGTCCATTTTTGCAATCCCCAATCATAAATGAGCAAGATACGTTTATGAAGATTCTCATCAGAATCAACCATCCAATAAACACGATTATACACCCCATCGATAGCAGCAGATAGAGTGTACAGATTATCCTTCCTTGATTTTGCGGTCATCGTTCGATCGACTTTTTCGAACCCAATGGGTATAATCTGTCCCTCATTTGTTATTTGATAAAACCCGCCCTCAT
The DNA here is from genome assembly GCF_042195705.1 of Bartonella sp. AP72JLCBS. NCBI lineage: Bacteria > Pseudomonadati > Pseudomonadota > Alphaproteobacteria > Hyphomicrobiales > Bartonellaceae > Bartonella > Bartonella sp. AP72JLCBS. The sequence goes on from NZ_JBHIOU010000005.1 coordinate 21,541, forward strand.
CGGCAAAGAATGCTAAATCGCCTCTACAAACAATTGATTCAGCATTTTTTGCGCCTCGTTTATCGTGGATTTTTTGGAAACTAAAAATAATCTTAGAGCCAGGGATAAAAGAACCGGCATAGATTGCAGAACGCATAAAGATAATTGGATTTGTTGTCTCCGTTGCCCCTTGGACGAATCCGCCATCAGGAAAATCTTGATAATCACAACTTTTTTTCCCCACGGTCCAAAATTCAGCATCATTTAATCCAGACCAATGAACCCTTCTTGGATACTCGGTTAATTTCATCAAACAAACGAAATCTCCCCAGACACGAACAATCCCTGCCTGTGGTGGATTTCCTCCTAAATTTCTAAATGTTTTATCATGGTTAATATCAATCACTTGTGGTTTATCATTGGCATTCACCGCAATGATCAAATCACCAAACAAAGCAAAAGACCACGGAGCATCAACATTAGCCAGATAAGGTTTTCCTTTTTGGCTAATATCTTTCCAGTTCATTGTTGTATTATCAAGCAAGAAGATTTTTTCTCTTGTCCCGACAATAATAGAAACCCCATTTTTTGTTTTAACCGCAAGAGTGCCTAAAATTGGCTCCGGACAAGGCTCTGATAAAGGCTCAAAACTTGGCATAGGGATATAGGAGCCATCAGCCGGGAGCACATTAACAAGTTCATCGGTAAAAATTCCATTGATATCCGCCACATCGGGTCGATAATCAGCGATTGGGAAAAAAGCCATCAAGACCCCCATAAAATCTTTGAAGAGCCCAGTGCCATTCAAAACACCAAGGCTTATTGATAAAAAACCACAAAAGCCCTTAAAACTCTAAAGGCATAAAATTCAACAAAATAAACAACCTTAAGTTGTCTAACGCACCAAAAAAACGATACCATCAATAATAGCCACCCCAACGCCATCCACCAGCGCCAAACCAAAATCAACTGCCCGCAAATCAACCCCCACAATGACGGGGGAAAGAGCCATCAAAAGCCCCCCATAAAACCTTTGAAAAGCTCAGTGCCATTCAAAACACCAAGGCTTATGGATAAAAAACCACAAAAGCCCTTAAAACTCTAAAGGCATAAAATTCAACAAAATAAACAACCTTAGGTTGTTTAACGCACCAAAAAAAAACGATACCATAAATAATGGCCACCCCAACGCCATCCACCAGCCCTTCACCATCAACACCCAACGCGTGTAGCCAGCCATAAGTGACAAACCAGCCACCAGTGCCAAACCAACCTTCAACGCCAGCCATAAACGATTTGGAAAAAAGTCTTTTAAAAACGCATTGGGCGAATCTTTGAAGAACCTTTTCGGCGCGATGTTTCAATGCGCAAAGCTTGAAGCTGTTCTTGAAAATCTCTGAAAGAAACGGCGGCATATTCAGGATCTTTAAGAATATTTTTATAAAGTTCATATTTTGCTCGTGCTTTAATAAGATCAAAAGCATAAATCAACCAAGGGTTATCATCCTCTTTCAGCTGTTCATCGGCAAAATGAACAGGAGCATAAGAAAGCTGTACAGCTTCCACATGTTCTGGTGTTGGAAAGAGTCCTATTTTTTGATCAAGGTAGGTATAAAAGAATGGCGTTCCTAGCGCAGGATGCATACCATATTGTTGATGCAACACTTCCAAGGGCTTAAAGAACAACTTTGTTGGTGTTGCACTCTTTGTTACTAAAAAGACGCCCTCCAAACTCTTTTCTGCTTCAATAAAAACCCCTTCTTCTTGCCCATACCATGTTTTACCACTTTGTGTTTTAAACGTCCTTTCTCTTTTTTCATTAAAGAAAAAGGGTTCGCGTTCACACAAACGCAAAGCCGTAAAAATTGAATCTTGAATTTGCAGGGAATATTCCGCTGTTGTATCGTCAATTTCATCTTGAATAAGCGCGACCATATAAGCAAAAGTTTTAGAATGGTCTGAATGTGTAAGGTTTAGATTTTGGGGATCAGAGGATAAAGTGGTCATAAGCCTGTCCTTGTTTCTGGAAGCATTTTAAATTTTTCCCCCAACAGATCCCTCTTGTTGGGGGAAGAGAGCAAAAATTTGCTTTAAGCGGGTGCTCCATAAGTTGGAATGACAATAGTGCCAAAATCCTGAGCCCCTTGCGTACTGCCTGGCAAGGTAAAGCAAGTTTTTTTCATCCCAATAATGGTTTTTGCCGCAACCCCGAATTCTCTTTCATAGTCGAAGAGTTCTTCCACCAATTTATAGCGTGTCGCCCCTCGATCTTTACCAAAAGCAATCACAGCACTCTGTGCACCAAGCAGAACAGCCCGCCGCACATTTGGTACAGCTTTGTTAGCGGTTCCAGCTTCGACCCCTTCGGTAATATGTTCAGCTTCGCGCAAAACCACACCATTATACATGCCCAAAGACCCATCATAGAGCGGATTTTTGATACGACTTCCACTATAGATTGCCTTAGTAATGTCGAGCCATTGCCCCGCATCAGTATTGGTTCGCAATTGTGTCACTTGGGTTGGATGTAGATAAAGCACATAGACATTTTCGCCATCAATCCGCACAGGTCTAATTTTAGGATTTGCCAATTTAGCCCGTTCAACTGCTTTATCAATCAAGCTGAGATCAAAAACATCGTCTTCTTTTAAGTCCTCATCTTTTGCTTTATCATTAGGACGTACCACACGTTTATTGGTTGGTGCCGTTGGCGCATTAAACCCATAATGAACTGGTTTAAGGGTAATCGTGCGTCCTTCAAAGTTAATTGTTTTTGCGGTATACCCGCAAACTTGAATGAAGAACATCATACTCAGACGATCTGCATACCAATCAACCAAACCATTTTTTGCCTCGGTGCGCAAATCATGGAGAATTCGTTGTTGATCAATCGTTCCCTCATTTTTGACACGCACAGCATGAACGAGTTCATTAATTGCCAAGCGATCATTGAGAAACTGTAAAGCTTCTTCATTGCCTTCCAATGTCTGCCCTTCGCTCACCCCATCGCCTAGCAACTGCACACGCAAATTAAAGCTAATAGCATCCCCACTTGCTTTCGTGGTTTCATCTTTTAATTGTACGATACTGTTTGAATCATTTCCAATCAACGGTGCAATTGGAAGTGCTTTTGAGACTTCTTGGTTTAGTAATTTAGACCATGTGCGCACTGCCATTGGGTCATTAAGTCCGATATAAGTTACAGTCATTTTGTCCTCTAAAAGTTTTATTGACATAAAAAACCCGGCAAAGCGCCGGTTGTTAAAACACCACATTTCATTTCAAATGGTGAATAGGTTGTTTGTGAGTTTTATCTAATTTCTGTTAGCGTCTGCCTCCCCCTTATAAGAGCTCTCCTCTCCACATCCGTGTTTAAGAAATCCCCCCGCATTCTCCTGCGCCAAAAGCCTCTTAACGTTCCCGCAAAAAACACTCCCCCGCATTCTCCTGCGCTAAAAGCCTCTTAACTTTCCCGCCCCCCCTCTCATTCTTGTTTTTAAAATTCTCTTCCCCCCATTAAACGATTAAAAGCAGCTTTATTTTTAGGTTCAGCAACCCAAGCGCTAAACTCTGCTTCTGACATTTTATCAAGCATATCCAAAGAAATCGGCCCATTTGGCGTCAAGCCGTTATAAGCAGCAAGAGTACGTGCAGAATTGTGTCTTTCCTGTAAATTTTCACCCATGTTATTGGGAACATTTGTGTAGCCAATTTTTTGTGCAATAGAGTAAATCACTTCAGCCGGATTTTGATTTTTTTGCGCACAATCGCGCAAGATCTGCTTCAACTCATCACCAATCAACGCATCAATATTTTTGGGGTCTGCCATCTCAGGATAGAGCGAAGCACAAGCTGCCAACTGTTTAGCCCGAGTTTCATAAATAAAATCAGCTGCTTGATCAAAATCATGATGCTTTTGTTTAACACTAGCAACAGACTGCTGAAAAAACGCATGCAACTGTTCTGCTTCCAAAGCAAGAGAAGGCTGTTGTTTTTCATGTAAAAGCCCTTGTTTTTGGAGTGTTTTTCCCAACCATTGCATATAGCCCATAAAGTCTTTTTGTGGATCTGGTGGAGCATCTTCTCCCCCTTGAACCTCTTTTCCAGCCTTTTGCGAAGAGTCCTGTTGTTGATGCATTTGCCCTTGAAAATTATCTTCAAGAGTTTTTTCTTCTCTTCCAATTTCACCATTTTCTCTCTCTTGTGTTGAGACCAGAAAATCTTGTTTCAATTGGTTTTGTTCTGCCGGCGTTAAGTGTTCTTGATCCATGACATTAGCCTTCTCTTTTTTTAAACAATAAAATAAAATTTTTCAGATAAAACAGCCCCATAAGCATTTATCGCTTAATGCTTACCCATCATCACTTAGGCTCCAGCATTCTCCTCACATGGCTCCCCCACCATGACAGCAAAACACCTCCCACCATATCCCCGCCGTGACAGCAAGACTCTATTAAAGATGTTTCCCAACACCAACACTACGACTCAACACAACAGCTCTTCTGAGATAAAGAGAGGCGACATTGCACGACATAAGCAACATGGGTAACTATGGACATTGTTTAGATAAGCAACTTCTGATAGATGAAATTCATCCAAGAGAGCGCATCATAAAGCATCCTATTGTTGAGCCTTTACTGTCTGCAACATCTGCATTATCTGGTCTGCCCCCACATTATTCCCCATCTGCGCTGAGGCATTTTGCTCTTCTTGAAGAGAATTTTGCGCCTTTATCGCAATTTTATGAATGAGTGAGGCTGGTAAAGGTGAATAGCGTAAGAGATCAAGCATAATCTCAGGCGTTGCAAAATTTTGCATCAAAGGAAGCAGTTGCATGATCAGTGCAAAAGTACGCTCTTTTTCATTAAGACTTGTTGGTGCATCATCCACGACAATATCATATTCCAAACTTGTCACCATTTCGCGTGTCAGCGGCACATACTGGGCATTTTCATCACCAGCAATACGAACCAGCCGCCCATCGGACAGATAATTTTGAATAAGATAGAGAATAATTTTTCCCTGTCGTTGCCGATATCGACGCAACCCATCAAAAAAGGAAGCCAAAAGATTAAGTGACGATTGTCGCCGTTGTTGCTCAAGAATGCCAGGCTGATTGACAGCTCGCGTCCCAATAAATTCAGAAGACAACCCCGTCACCTGTTCAAGTGCGCTCTTTGCTTCATTAAACAATTGGAAAAACCCTTGCGGAAATTGTGCCACGGGTTTAGGCTGAATTCTTCCCCCAGACACAGCACCACTTTTCAACCAAGTAATACTATCAGCTCTAGCCCAACTCTCGACGGCTTGTCGATCATCATCAAAAGCATCGCGTTCTGCCATAATGCCGCCTTTTGATTGGCTATTGAGCAAATGCATTACTTGACTAAAATATTTGTTTGCCCACCGTTGCGGATCTTTTGTAGGGCGCACAATTCCATAAAATTGCCGGCTTAACTTATCAAAAGTACCGGTAATACACTCCCATCCCAATTGATTGGGTGGAACCAAGGGCTTATCAGGCGCTTCAAGCAGCTTTCTACCTAAAAATGCCCGTTTGACAATTTTTCTGTTCAACCTTGTTGCTTGAACATGAGGAAAGGTTTTGCTTAAATTTTGGAAATCCTGCTCTGAATAATCGACAAACTTTCCACTTAGAGGCTCGAGAACTTTATAAACCACCTCGCGTTCAAACCAGCGACATTCTACCAATGTCACCATTTTAGGACGTTGATAGCCGCTCCCCTCTTCTCCTTGATACCCCCTCTCGGACTGATAATTTTGTGTCATCCCATCGCTGGTTGAATGTAAAAAACTCTGATGTTTAACCCAATCAGCATTAAGGTCACTCCAATGAACATTGGGAAACATTTCCTGCGCCACAGCAAGGGGTTTTTCATCAATATACCATAAGCGTTGAGCATCAATAAGATTAGACTTGACAGCACTTGCATCCCACACCATTTTCATCGGGTCTAAGCGTGCAATAATTGGTTTTCCTTGCGGATCTTGTTCATAATCAAGGCGTGTATCTGTCCAGCCCATACCGCAAATAATTGCATCTTGAAAGGCATCGGAATCTTCGTATTCCCCATCGGCTTCATCGCGAAACCATTCGGCTGCTCCTGTCAAAATCTGGTTCGCAAAGGCAGCTCCTTCTTGTCGTGGAATAAATTGCACTTGCCTTTTATTATTGCGCTCAGCCCCAATCACGGCATTAATTAAAGGCGCAATACGGTTAAAAGTCATCACGGGTCTGTTTTGTTCGTGCAAGACAGCCAAGTCTTGCTCATTCCATTGCCGCCCATTATAAAAATCGTAATCTTCCTGGGCATTTTTTCGCCATTTTTCGACATGATCAATATCATCCTGATACCAACCCACGAGTTTTTTAAAGAGAGCTTGATTTTCAAGCGTTTCGATTTGATTAAAAGAAGAATCTGTAGAACTATTCATTAAAAAGCCATCCATGAAGTTTGAGAATGGTGAAACGAGCGATAAGGTTTTTTTCGCGCTTTAGCATTTGGTTGTTCATAAGCCACACACATCAGTCCAAAGGCATCGGCGCCATGGCTAGCCCAATCATGTTCAGCTCCTAGTCCGATATTGCGCTGTTCGTCGCGCTTTTCATGATACCAAGCAAGCGCTTTTCTGCCCGCACATGTCGTTTCACGATTAAACCATAGTGCAGGAAACAACCGCCGTACGGCTTCGATACGCATTTTCACAGCGCCTGTTCCTTGGTTAGGAATTATTTTGGTTTGAAAACCGGCTTGTTGAAGGGCACTTTCAAAACTCACATTATAGACACGATCTTTTGTTGCGCCATCATGAGGCAAGACCATAAGAGCCTTTTCATATCCCCTTTGAAAGACCCACCCCACATGTTCTGAGAGAGGTTGACCTTGGGCTTCATAATAATCGAGCACTCGGATTTCCCGTCCAACAAACTGCGCGACCCACAATGCGGTAGCATCAGCCTTTGCGCCTGTTCCCCCGATATCCCAAAAGATTCTCACCTGCATCAAAGGATCCCGTGGAACAGTGGTAATCCGCCCTTCCATTTCGGCTTCGAGAAGACATTTCTGATAATAAGCCCCTTGGACAGCTTGGAGATATTCGCCTTCCCAAATATGGTTATACTGCTCTGGTCTTTGCTGCAAATCGTCCATTCGATCACGATTGAGTTTTTCAGGAAATTGCGGATTATCACGCCAATTAATTTCCACCCCTTTGATATGAGGATTATCGACATTTCGGAAACGTTTTTCCACGGCTGCATTTTCATGGCATGGGTTCCATGTGACCCATAATTCTGCATTCCAATCTTTTCCTTCTTCGCGCAAAGTTGGAATAAGTGTTTGCCAAGCAGTTTCTGTCACGGGTTCGGCTTCATCGACCCAACAAAGGAAAACGCGACCCATTGATTTAATACTTGCGATATTGCGATCAAGCCCAGCAAACACATAGACAATCCGTCCATCTTTTGACTTAATATATTTATCGCCAATGTCATAATAATCTTGTAAAAAAGGGTAAGATTCGATAGCGCGTTTAATTTCCTCCAAAGAACTTTCATTAAGAGAATTTTGAAATTGCCGTGCACAAAGAATAATCCCGCGTTCTCCAGCCATTCCATGGCGATATCCCACCACAGCAGACATCAAAGCAAAAGAACGTGTTTTTCCAGAACCGCGTCCTCCCCAAGCGGCTCGCACATCGGCATTTCCAGTAAAGACAGGAATAAGCTTTGGAATAAGAGCCACTTGAGCCGTTTTCTGCTCAATTTTTTGAGAAATTTTCTGAACAGTTGTCATTATAAATTTTCATACTTTAGCAATAATTGCGCTGCACCCTTTTGCTTATCCCAAGTTTAATGATCCCAGAGCAATTGAACGAAAAGAGCAATTGAACGAAAAACGCCCTTCTCAAAAGCAGCGCTTTATCTTTTCTTCATCCTAATATTCAATAAATTTCACTTTTTTGCATGAGATCCCCTTGACCCCACCTATGCGCCCCAAGCCCCCAAGGCACAAAAGCCCCACCCCCTCAAACACCGCGCCTGTCATCCCCCAACCACAAGCAAGGTATCCTCCCCAACCAAATCATAGCCTCAGCACATGGCTCTCAGGCATATCCAAAGCCCAACATCCTCCAATATCATGCCTCTCAAGCATCACCAATCCTCACACTTTATCCCCCAAGATACCCCCACCAAAACACATGCATCAGGCAAGCATAACACTTCTCTCAAGTTTCATGCCCCTCACCCATCAAAACACTGTTCCATATCCACCACACAAATACCCTGCACCAAATCCCCTCCAGCACACGGGCCCTTACGGCATCATTCACCAAAGCCCCTTCCCAATATCACAAGCGCCCACAAACACGATAGCCTCCGCTTCAATCCCCTCAAGATAGGCAATCACCAAAGCAGCCCCCTTGCAAGACATCACCCCACATCACCCACCTCAGCCTAACATTTTTCAATATCACAAGCCTCAGTTATCGAGGTATCAAGCTTCTCCGGTTCGCTACTTTTTGCATTCACTGGCACAATCTCAATACGCGAAACTGTTTTTGATATCTCCACACCTTCAATAACGAGAAAAGCCCAAATCTTCACCAAATGTCCAAAACAGCAAATATCATCAAGCACTCCCCAACATCTTTCAGGTATCGCGCCCCTCATGCATCGCCATAAAAGCATCTTGCCGCCCCCTTCACACAAACCACCCCAGACGCCATGTACCCCCAAAAAACACCATATGCACCGAAGTCTCCTCCAGTCCACGTCCTCATGCTTCCCCCACCAAAGCTTAACAACGTCACAGCTCACACGCCTAAAGCACACGCCCCTCACCGCAATTTCAATCATAAGCTTTCAGACAAACATCTAGCATCCCCGTTCAAAGACAATATCCCTTAAACATCATGTGCCCAACCCAACATTTTCTCGTAGCTTCAAGCCTCAGTTGCCGAGGGATCATGCTTCTCCGGTTCGCTATTTTTTGCATTCACTGGTACAATCTCGATACGCGAAACTGTTTTAACCTCCCCCTCTCCAGCCCCCTGAAGAGGCAACACTTTTGCCAGCAGCGAAAAAAAAGGTACGGGATTATTGAGAGCATGATACTGAAGATAAGACACCAGCCCATCTTCACCATAGTGATATCCAGCCTGCTCCGCCGCTGTCAAAAGAGCTTCATTAAATCGCTTTGTTGTTTTATTTAAAGCCCCTTTTTTCCGCCCTCTTCGACGTAAGGGAAGACAATGTTCATCTACCATCATCATGTTCCTTCCAACTAAAGAGAAACCAAAACCTCAAACACAAAAAATGACATAAAAATCAGCAACAAAATTTGACAAGCATTCAACAATTAAAAAAAATGGGACACACCCAAAAAGATAAGAGCCCACATAAAGCCCAAACCCTCCGCATAATTTTACAGATTCACATTTTTACGCTTTTACATCATTACAGAAAAAAGCCAAACGAAACGCTCAAATCACTACCCCGCACCGTTCTGTAAACACGGGTCTGTCAACAAGCTGATTTCTCGTCTATCAGATTTCCCTGCTGATTATTTCATATGGCTATCCCACACTTCAAAGAATGGTGTTTCATCAAACACGCCAGATAAGCTCTGATCTACAATTCGACTTCAAAAAGCAAATTTTCCTCTGCTGAATAAAGCTTCCACCCCGCACCGGTTTTAAACTATCATCCAACCTCTTCCCCAGTAAATTCCCCTACTAACATCAGATTACCACCCCCAAACATCCCTATTTTACACTATAACCGTATAGCAAACATTTTAATTTTTCTTGCCAATCCCTTGAAATTACTTTATCACTCAAAGGATATTTTGATCGTCCACGCAACGATCAATAAGGGATAGTAAAGCCCTAAGCTCTAGCGTAAGAATGAACCCACTTTGTGGGTGTCCCGGGATTCCGGGAGTTTTTGCTATGTCCAGGTGTGATAAGCACTAAAAGCAAAAATGCTGACTAGAGCTCAGTACTTTACTACTCCCGGAATACTCATGCGAGGGCGCTCGCAACCGGAGGGGAGCTTGAAGTGCGAACTAAAAATTCACATTTCAACGACATTTCAATAGGTAAAAAGATCCGTCATAGAAGAATTTCAATGGGACTTTCTCAAAAGGAATTAGGAAGCCATTTAGGTGTCAGTTTCCAACAAATCCAGAAATACGAAAAAGGTTTAAATCGTGTAAGCGCGGGGTGTTTGCTCGAAATTGCTAAAAAACTAGCAGTTCCTATGAACTTTTTTTATGCGGACCTTTTAACAGCAGATATTCCCACAAAAGAACATGCCTTACACCACAATCAAGACACATACAGCGAAAAAGAATACGCCCTTTTAAAAAACTTTAGAGAGCTCCAGCCGAAAAAACAAAAAGCAATTTTGTGGTTAATTTCTGATTAGACAAAAGCACACCCATCAACATCCCTCGCCAATATATCAACATCCTTAAAATATAAGCTTCAGATCACGACACTTCAAAGAAGGCAATTTTATCAGACAAGACAGATAAGCCCTGCCCTAAAATATTCCCTCACACACTTTTCTCCAGTCAACGCGATTTATACCCCTCTTCATCCCAGCTTTCCCCTCTCCATTCACAAATGCGTCCCCTAGTTCTCCGACCACATTCCATGTCAAGACAAAAGCATACAATGCATAAATTCTTCACTTCACTTTTACGGATTCACGTTTTTACGCTTTTACATCTCTACAGAAAGCAGTCAAACGAAATTTTTCCCCCAGCATCTTACACTGCGTTGTCAAGAATCCGACATCTTGTAGCAATTTCCTCCTACCAAGCACTTAGACAGATCAGCACACCATACCCCTCAAACAACGGATTCAACAAGCAAGCCTTTTCTAAATATTCTTACACCCATCCCTCTCCAACACAAAGAGCGAAAGCTCCCACAAATACCGATCAATTCCGCTTCGAAGCAAAGACCCCACCCAAAAGACAAAGCTTCACACACACACACCAAAAAGCTTCTCCCACAGTGCCAATTTTCACATGCTTCATCCTAGCTTTCCAATTCATTTGCAGACTCGTTCCCCAGTCCTTTCCCCCCATTCCATGTCAAGACAAAAGCATACAACGCATAAATTCTTCACTTCACTTTTACGGATTCACGTTTTTACGCTCTTCTATCTTTACAGAAAGCAGCCAAACGAAATTTCCAAACTAACCCACCACTCAATAAACAAGAGTCTGTTAACAATCCCACTTTTATCGCGTATATTGCATTTGGGCAACCACCTCTCACCACCCCTCAAAGAATACTGTTTCACCAGACACGGACAGATAACCCCTACCCTCCAATATCCAGACACTCTCACAAAAAGCACCTTATTGATATACCCGAATTATTGATATGCTTGAAGGTCCCTCGACGGCATATCCTTGCCTCTAATGCCTCCATCTCACCCTACCTCAAATGACAATATTTTACAGCATAAGGCATAAGGCATAAGAATATAATGAGATAATTTTTAAGATACAAAAAAATGCTCTCATTTTCCAAACCTTTTAATTGTTCTTGCCAATCTCCTGAAACTACTTTATTGATAGTTCTGTGTTTTTGATCGTCCACGCAACGGTCAAATAGGGAGTTGAAGCCCGAAAACTCAAACGGTAATTTACCCCACTTTGTGGGTATCCCGGAGTTCCGGGAGTTTTTGCTATGTCCAAGTGCTTGTCAGCACTAAAAGCAAAAAGCTGATTTGAGTTCAGTGCTTTCAACCTCCCAGAATACTCATGCGAGGGCGCTCGCAACTGGAGGGGAGCTTGAAGTGCAAACTAAAAATCCAGATTTCGCACTTTTTTTAAAAAGTACCCAATCTTATAGTCTTTGAAATTATTTTGATTTTTCTTGCCAATCTTCTGAAATTGCCTTATGAATTGATCTGTGTTTTTGATCGTCCACGCAACGGTCAAATAGGGATTTGAAAGCCCGAACGCTCAGTACATAAATTTATCCCGCTTTGCGGGTATCCCGGAATTCCGGGAGCTTTTGCTATGTCCAAGTGCTTGTCAGCACTAAAAGCAAAAGGCTGGCTGAGCTCAGTGCTTTCAAACTCCCGGAATACTCATGCGAGGGCGCTCGCAACCGGAGGGGAGCTTGAAGTGCAAACTAAAAATTCACATTTCAATGATATTTCAATAGGTAAAAGAATCCGCCATAGACGCATTTCAATGGGACTTTCTCAAAAGGAATTAGGAAGCTATTTAGGTGTCAGTTTTCAACAAATCCAGAAATACGAAAAAGGATCTAATCGTGTAAGCGCGGGGTGTTTACTAGAAATTGCTAAAAAACTAGAGGTTCCTATGAACTTTTTTTATGCGGACCTTTTAACAGCAGATATTCCCACAAAAGAACATGCCTCACACCACGATCAAGACACATACAGCGAAAAAGAACACGCCCTTTTAAAAAACTTTAGAGAACTCGAAGCGAAAAAACAAAAAGCAATCTTGTGGTTGATTTCTGATTAGACAAAAGCCCATCAATCGACATCCGTTGCCAATATTCCCCTCAGCCTAAAGCCTTGCCGCCTGATATCACCACATCTCAAAAAAACGGTTTACGGCACCGGTTTACGACATCATAGGATAACAAACTTCAAAATAGGATAAAAACACCAAAACCTTGGAAAAACATCCCCACCCCTCTCACAGAATCTTATCAAAAGATCTCTTCTGATTTAAACGCACAATTCCGATTGTATCATTATGATACCTTTTTACATTTACCTTGTCAAGTTTTTATATTTTTCTTTTGATATTTTTGTATTTTTCTTTAAGGGAGCCACATCCCTCAAAACACCTTTCCTGCAAAATGCCCCTCATACAAAACACAATGTCTAAAACAACAAGAGCTAAAATAGGATTTTTCCTAAATAGGCATCCCTCTAAATGGGCTTCTGCCTAAATAGAATTCCCTCTAAATAGGATTTCCTCTAAATAGGATTTCCCCTCTAAATAGGCTTTCATTGTATTGCTCATTCACCCACTTATTAAAAAAACACCTCTCAATGCTTCTCACACCCATTTCACGGATATCCCCCATACAAATATAGACGCAAATATAATTGTTAAGCTCCGCATAGAATATAAACGCCCACCACGAGATTTTTCTCTTCACATCTCTTTACACATCAACTCTGCAATCTGTTCACAGCCATTCCCCACACACTCTTCTCCAGAAAACGCACTTAACACCCCTCTTCATCCCAACTTTCTCCTCCATTCACAAACGCGTCCCCCAATCCTCGCACCACATTCCATGCCATAATAAAAGCTCTCACAAAGCACAAATCCTCCGCTTCATTTTACAGATTCACATTTCTACGCTTTTACATCTTTACAGAACGCAGCCAAGGAAAGGTTCACCGCCCCGCACCACTCTATAAACAATAGTCTATAAACGAACCCAGCTTTTTGCCTAGTACCCCTTACAGTCTTCAGACGCCCTCCTCAAACGACAGCACTTCGTCAAGCTTGACAAATCAAACCCTATCTCCTTAAAAACTGCCATCCTTCACGCATCTCTTTGCACCAACGCCTTACCCACACTCTCCCCCCTATCCATGCGCACACTCTCTTCATCCTCCATTCCCCCTTTTTCCCTCCCATCACACACTCACAACTTAACAGCACTCTTCATCCCAGCGTTCCCCGCTCCATTCACAAATACATCCCCCAATCCTCGCACCACATTCCATGCCATAATAAAAGCTCTCACAAAGCACAAATCCTCCGCTTCATTTTACAGATTCACATTTCTACGCTTCTCCACATTTACAAAACGCAGCCAAAGGAAACTCCCAAACCACCACGCGACAATTTGATAAAAACAAAACACCTTTCCAACAATCTCAAACAACAGATTTCTGTAAAGAGTTCATATGAATTTGATTGTTTAGATCTGACTATTAGATTGGCATATAGAGCCGTAGAACAGAAAGTAATTTTCTATAAGACAGAAACGATAAAAGCGCTATATAACTGAGACAGAACATGAAAGATTGCAAACAGATAAAACGACATCTTTCTTCGTTACAACACTGAAATTGTAACCGAGACGACGAATAATTGTCATCTGAATATGCAATTTTCATATCTGCAAATTTTTATTGATTAATTCAATCCCAACACTTCCCCTGAAACACATTTCTTCATTATCTACTTTTTTGAGACAAACCGGCAAAGGGGTTTCATCGATTATAAGTGCGGATATAATAACGCGTTACTCCAACCTCATCATAAGAAACCATAGACAAGATACCTGTCTTTATTGGCGTTATTTGATAAGTCAAGATTACACCATTTTGCTGTTTGTTTGGTTGATCTGTATAGATCACGTTATATCCATTCCGTCGCAAGAGATCAATAAATACAGGAGTAAAGTTGTCTTCTGTTTTATTTTTTTTCACAATAAGTGTTGTTGTAGCGGGCGGTAAAGGTTTTTTAAGATTACGAACAAAATCGTTAGCAATTAATTTTACATCATCTTTCGTAATATTTGGACTGACATAACTTGATGAATAATTACTGATAGATGCACAACCAGCCACCAATACAAGCGGTAACGGAAATAAATATTTTGACATCTTAACTCCCCTATTAATTGCATTCTCTTCTGAGAAGCTCCTACACCAGAAATAAGAGCCTCCTTTCAAAGAATAGCCTTAACAACATACTGCTTTACTATCAAGCATTAGTTAATCACTTTCTCGCTTGTTAAAAAAACGACCACCATCTCTCATAGTACTCAAAGCTTATGTTTAAGACACAAAATATATATGTTAAAAGTACGAAAAAACACATGTAAAGCATATAGTATATGTATACTTACTTTCATGGTGTGTTGCATTACATAAACCAACGCACAGCACCCTTCATTTCCCCTCCATTCACGAAGACACTTTCCCCCAATCCTTCTCACCCCTCCATATCATGACAAAAAACACGCACAATATATAAACCACAAATCCCCACTTCACTTTTACAGATTCATATTTTTACGCTTCTCCACATTTACAGAACAAAACCAAGGAAAGGTTCACCCCCCCCATACCACTCTATAAACAACGGTCTGTAAAGAGTTCAAATGCTTGCCTAGCAAGTTTCCACCACTGACCACTCATCGTTTCAGATCACCCCCTTCAAAAAGCGGTGTTTTTACCTCATGAATAAGATAATGAGCGAACCGTCTTTAAAAAAAAGAAACGGCATGGAGATATCAAATATATCAATGGTCGTCATCGACTGTCGTGTTAAGAGGTGTTAACTCTTTATTTTTCTTAATTTTTACAACGCCAAGAATTCCCGTGGAAATAATGAAGGCAGACATCGCTAAAAAAGAGCTTAACAATCCCACGAGAGCCAAAAGTCCAGCAATAAAGCCAGACATTGCTTCCGCAGAGTTTGCTAAAGTTGAAAAGGTTCCAAAACTCTTACCAAAATCTTCACGACGAGAATATAATTGAATAGCTGAGACTAAACCAATATCCACAAAGGCACCAATAAATCCTAGAACAAATGCTAACACGAGAAGGAGTTTTAAATAAATTTCTGCAGCTAAGGGCATAACAAACAGGATAACCCCATAAAGAAGCCAAAATATCATGAGCTTCAACGATGTAATATTTAATATAATTTTACTATAGAACAAACCACCAACAATAGTTCCAACAGCCATGAGAGAAAAAATATAACTCACAAGGCTTTCCTCTCCCCCCACAAAAAGAACAAAAGCTGGAATTAAAAATCTTAAAATAGCACCCGTAAAGAGAATAGCAAACGATGAGCCAACGAGCGTAATAAATAAATTATTATTTTCTGTAGAAATATATTTAAGATATGAAGCTGTTTCTCGATAAATTTTTATAAAATTGAATGATTTATTCTCGCTTGAATTTAAATTCATGAGATTAAATAACACGATAATAGATATAAAATAGGTAAAAAAATCAAAAATGAGTACTGCCGATTTATTTGCAAAAAAAAGCAGTATAGAACAAACCAAAGGGCCAATGACGGCTGCCGTTTCCATGATAATTTGAGCAATGCTATTGGCCTTTGTAAG
Organism: Bartonella sp. AP72JLCBS; assembly: GCF_042195705.1. Taxonomy (NCBI): domain Bacteria; kingdom Pseudomonadati; phylum Pseudomonadota; class Alphaproteobacteria; order Hyphomicrobiales; family Bartonellaceae; genus Bartonella; species Bartonella sp. AP72JLCBS. The sequence goes on from NZ_JBHIOU010000005.1 coordinate 37,660, forward strand.
ATCTTTTATTGAAAACATTCTGGGAATAGCAGCTTGAAAACTTGGTTGGAAAATACTTCTTCCTATCGTTGTACATATTGCTGCAAAAATAAGAACAATGATATGTGCCGTACCTGTTATATAAGTTATAAAAACAAACAATGAAGCTAATAATCTCACAACTTCACTTAAGATCATATTTTTCTTCAAAGAAAAATTATCCGCTAACCAACCTCCTATAGGGCCCAAAAAGAGAAAAGGGATAAATCGAAAAAAATACACAAGACCTGTAAAAAAGGTGTTATCTGTTAATTCTAAGACCAGTAAAATAAAAACAACTTCATAAGCATAATCACCAACTTTGGAAATAAAGAGAGAGCAAAAAAGAGCTAATGGACTCTTTTTTAAAAACAAATTCATATCAACCATCCGATATTAAACTTTTCTACACTTAAAGTTACACTTCCTTCGATACAATTGGTGATATGAACTTCAGAAGAGTCTTTTATTCTAATAAATCACTTAATAAGTTAAGTGAAAATTTTTAAAGAAATACTCTTCTTGATATAAGCATTTAGACCAATATCAAGTAATATATTAATTTTTCTTTCTTATTTGCTTTAAAAAAAAAGAAAGAATGTAAAAATTATGAGATCAAAATCTGCTATATTAGTACATTGACCTCCGCCCCACGTTTCAAAGAATGAAAATTCCCAACCAGCACTAGTCTACAATCCCACAACAAAAAGCAGCTTTCCCCACAAAATAAAGCTTACACCCAACCACTCCTCAAACGACAGCACTTCGTCAGGCTCAACAAATCAAGCCCTCTCTCCTTAAACCACCATCCTTCATCCCTTCGCACCACCACCTCTTATCCACACTCTCCTCCTATCCATGCGCACTCTCTTCATCCTCCATTCCCCCTTTTTTCTCCCATCACACACTTAACAACTTAACACCCCTCTTCCCTCCAGCTTCCCCCTCCATTTATGAAAACACTTCCCTCCAATCCTCGCACCACATTCCACGCCCCCAAAAGCCCAAAGTGACCAAAAACACGCACAATATATAAATCCATAAGTCCTTCGTTTCACTTTTACAGATTCACATTTTTACGTTTTTACATCTTTACAGAACAAAGCCAACGAAAAGTTCACCACCCCGCACAGCTCTATAAACAATAGTCTATAAACGAATCCAGCTTTTTGCCTAGTACCCCTTACAGTCTTCAGACGCCCCCCTCAAACGACAACACTTCATCAAGCTCAACAAATCAAGCCCTGCCCTCAAATATTCTAGCTCTTCACTCCCCCTAAAAGAGCAGTGTTTTACGGCATAATAGAATAGAAAATTTTTGATTTTTCTTGCTAATCTTCTGAAATTACTTTATCACTTAAAGTGTGATTTTGATCGTCCACGCACCGATCAATAGGGAAGACGAGCCCTAAGCTCTAGCGTAAAAACGAACCCGCTTTACGGATATCTTCAAATTCCGGGAGATTTTGCTATGTCCAGGTGCTTTAAGCACTAAAAGCAAAAAGCTGAGTCAAGTCAGTGTTTTTAACTCCCGGAATACCAATACGAGGGCGGCTCGCCCCCAGCGGGGGGCTTGAAGTGCAAATCAAAAATCCACATTTTATCGACATTTCTGATTAAGCAAAAAACGCGATTTATAATCCATATTTCGCACTTTTTTAAAAAGTACCCAATTTTATAGTCTTTGAGATTATTTTGATTTTTCTTGCCAATTTTCTGAAACTACTTTATTACTTAAAGGGTGAGTTTGGTCGTATACGCGACGATCAATAGGGAACTGAAAGCCCGAAACCTCGATACATAAGAATGAACCCACTTTTGTGGGTGTCCCGGGATTCCGGGAGATTTTGCTATGTCCAGGTGCGATGAGCACTAAAAGCAAAATGCTGATTCGAGGTCAGTGCTTTCAGGCTCCCGGAATACCAATGCGAGGGCGCTCGCAACCGGAGGGGGGCTTGAAGTGCCAACTAAAAATCCACATTTTATCGACATTTTAATAGGCAAAAGAATCCGTCATAGACGCATTTCCATGGGACTTTCCCAAAAAGAATTAGGAAACTATTTAGGTGTCAGTTTCCAACAAATCCAAAAATACGAAAAAGGCTTCAATCGTGTAAGTGCCAAATGTTTACTGGAAATCGCCCAAAAACTAGAAGTTCCTATGAACTTTTTTTATGCAGACATTGCCACAAAAGAAGATCTTTCAACAAAAGAAACCCTCTTACACCACAATCAAGAAACCTATAGCGAAAAAGAACACACCCTTTTGAAAAATTTTAGAGAGCTCCAGCCGAAAAAACAAAAAGCAATCTTGTGGCTAATCTCTGATTAAGCAAAAGCGCAACGATCAACGTTATTTGCTAATATATCAAACAACAAAACATCCTTAAGTCAAATTCAGATCAGCTCCCCACACCCCTTCAAAGAGCAATGTTTTACGGCGGATAAACGGCATTTCTCTTTAACGCTTTTACGCACAAAGCAATAAAGCAATCCCGCTTGTGACTTCACTTATAACATTGCAAGAAAATAGTTTTCACGACAATCAGAAGTAAAAGAATCCTACGATATTCGAAAACGCTGATTTAACATGCAAAAACACCAGCCACTCCCTTTGCTTTGCAATAAAATACCGCTGTCTCATCGTGAATTTTTCTAAATCAGCACGCTTCAAAGAGCGGTGTTTATCACATAATAGGATTATCACCGCCCTTTATACCATGAATTTTTCCAAACTTAATCTTCAGGCAAAAATTCCAACCGATCTCCTTGTTTTGTAATTTTCACCGTTGTCTCATCATGAATTTTTCCAAATAAGATATTTTCCGCCAGTGGATCTTGAATTTCTTTTTGGATAATCCGTTTAAGCGGACGCGCACCATAGAGCGGATCATAGCCTTTATCGGCAAGAAATTTTCTCACCTCTGGCTCGATTTGCAAAGTTATTTTGCGTTCATTGAGCAAATTTTGCAAATGCTCTATCTGAATATCGACGATAGCTTCCATATCGTGACGTTGCAGCCTTTGAAAGAGAATAATCTCATCAATACGGTTTAAAAATTCAGGACGGAAAGCCGCTTTAACGACATTCATAACATCATTTTTTGCCTGATCGGTTGTTTGCCCTTCAGGCAAAGCAGTTAAAAACTCAGCACCAAGATTAGAAGTCATAATCAGCAAGGTATTGCGAAAATCAACGGTACGTCCTTGACTATCAGTCAAGCGTCCCTCATCCAACACTTGCAACAAGAGATTAAAAATATCAGGGTGTGCTTTTTCAATTTCGTCAAACAGAATGACCTGGTAAGGTCTTCTACGTACAGCTTCGGTCAGCACCCCCCCCTCTTCATATCCAACATATCCAGGAGGTGCCCCAATCAGCCGCGCCCCAGCATGCTTTTCCATATATTCCGACATATCGATGCGCAACATGGCATTGGAGTCTTGGAAAAGAAAAGCGGCAAGAGCTTTGGTTAATTCGGTTTTCCCCACACCAGTAGGACCCAAAAACATGAAAGAGCCAAGGGGACGATTGGGATCTTGCAACCCTGCACGCGCGCGGCGTACAGCACGAGAAACAGCTTGAACAGCCTCTCCCTGACCAATCACACGTTTGCTAATTTCATCTTCCATCCGCAACAGCGCCTCCCGTTCTGCCTCCAGCATTCGATCAACAGGAATACCGGTCCAGCGTGAAACAATCCGCGCCACATGTTCAGCAGTAACCGTCTCTTCAACGAGATGATTTTGTTGGTCATCATTTTCCGCAATACTCAATTGTTTTTCGAGTTCAGGGATAACGCTATAAGCGAGCTCTCCAGCGCGTTGGAATTGTCCATCACGTTGTGCAATAGCCAAAGCATTACGAGCTTCTTCGAGTTGTTTTTTCAAATCAGCAGCATGCCCTAATTTTTGTTTCTCAGCCTGCCAAGCACTTGTCATCTCAGCGGACTGTTGTTCCAATGTTTTGAGTTCCTCCTGCACATTTTCCAAACGTTCTTTTGCTGTTGGCTCGACATCTGTTTTCAAAGCTTCCCGTTCGATCTTCAACTGTAAAATACGCCGATCAACAGCATCGAGTTCTTCCGGCTTTGAATCGACCTGCATGCGCAACCGCGCCGCCGCTTCATCGATAAGGTCAATAGCTTTATCCGGCAAGAAGCGATCCGTAATATAGCGGTTAGACAAACGCGCCGCCGCAATCAAAGCACTATCAGCCAAGCGCACTTTGTGATGTTGTTCATATTTTTCCTTAATACCGCGCAAGATAGAAATAGTATCTTCCAAAGAGGGTTCAGGTACAAAGACAGGTTGGAAGCGGCGTGCAAGAGCAGCATCTTTTTCGACATATTTTCGATATTCATCGAGCGTAGTAGCGCCCACACAATGGAGTTCTCCGCGCGCAAGAGCAGGTTTTAACAAGTTAGAAGCATCCATAGGACCATCAGATTTTCCAGCGCCAACAAGATTATGCAATTCATCGATAAACAAAATGATCTGACCATTTTCAGCTTGCACCTCTGCCAGCACCGCTTTAAGGCGCTCTTCGAATTCCCCACGATATTTTGCACCAGCGATAAGCGCTCCCATATCCAACGCATGAAGCTGTTTATCCCGCAAAGTTTCAGGTACATCGCCATTAACAATGCGCAATGCCAACCCTTCCACAATAGCTGTTTTCCCCACCCCAGGCTCACCGATAAGCACAGGATTATTTTTGGTCCGCCGTGAAAGCACCTGAATAGTGCGGCGGATTTCCTCTTCCCGCCCAATCACAGGGTCGAGTTTTCCTTCACGGGCATCTTTTGTGAGATCCCGGGCATATTTTTGCAAGGCATCATATTGTCCTTCGGCATGGGGGCTTGAGGCTGTTTTTCCTTTCCGCAGCGCATTAATTGCCCGATTAAGCGCTTGCGGGGTCAATCCTCCACTTGTTAAAATATCGGCTGTTTTTGCGGTCTTTTCCATGATCAGCGCTTGCAACATGCGCTCCACGGTCACAAACTGATCACCGGCTTTTTTCGCAATATCCTCAGCCAGCGCGAAAACTTTTGCCAATGGCTGCGAAAGATAGAGCTGTCCATTTCCCCCCTGCACTTTAGGCAAAGCATCAAGTGCTTCTTTTAGCGCCTTTTGAATAAGAGTAAGATCACCACCAGCGTTTTGGATAAGCGATGCAGCCAATCCTTGAGAATCGTCTAACAACACTTTCAGGAAATGCTCCGGCATAAACTGCTGATGATCAGAAGCAAGAGCGCTATTTTGTGCTGATTGTAAAAAACCCTGCACGCGTTCGCTATATTTTTCCAAGTTCATTTTTTTTCCTTAAATCTCAAGCCATCACCACACTTTAACCTCTCCAATATTCCACAAAAGAAACATCCAGAAAGGATTTTCCAGCCTCTAAAAAACACCGCGAAAAAAGCAGCATGAAGAAGAACCATAGTGCTAAAAAGAATATGGGTTTCTACAAGCCTCATAGCAAGAGGGAGAAAAAAAATACGCTATCATTTTAAATAAAAACCGCAACTTTTCTTATACCCCCCATCATCACTCCCCTTTTTAAACCATCACCCCTAAATTCCACCATTAAACTTAAATTTGAACAGCAGAAAAGGAGCATGCAAAAACACTTTAAACAAAGTAGTCTTTACAGCATATAGTTTAGAGTAAACATTAAAGTATTTTCTCTAATTTTACTTAACAAAACATTGAATATATGCTTTAATACTTATAAAGTTACACTATTTTTATTAAGATAGAGGATTTGAGTATGTACCATACTGTAAAAAAGGTTATTTTAATACTTTTATTCCTTCTGATAAGTAAACCAAGCTATGCCGTTTTTGCCGGCAAAGTTATTACAATAGAGCATGAATGGCTTAAAAATGCATCATTTGATCTATTTGTTTTCACCCAGCAAGTAAATTACGATGGTGGGCCTAACTCCATCTATTTCTGGGGAAATAAATTTGAATTCCAAAATGGAAAAAGTGGACAAATTGGTTTTTTCAACAGGAGCGGCCGTACCATTCATTTTTCTATCTGGAATGCAACGGGATGGAAGGGTAATACATGTAAGCATTTTACTCAGGAAGGTTCAGGAGTACGATGTGAAATCAAGTTTCCATGGGAGATGGGACGCAGATATCGATTATATGTTGAAAAAAATGGAAATCTAGTTACAGCGACAGTAGTCGATTTTATAACGGGTAAAAAAGTGAATATTGGGACCATAGAAGTACCAAATACATTTGGACAACTCCGTAAATCTTCAAGTTTTGTTGAAGACCATTCTCGTTGGAAGAGACATCTCTCCTCCTGTTATGATTTAAGTCCGCAAAGTTCGATTTTTTTTGAGCCTCAAGGCATAAAACAAAACAAGCTACACGAAGGGAGTCTGAAAGCTTCTAATCAAGGAAAGTGTCAAGATTCTAACTTCATCCAAACATCATGTACATCCAACTTTTGCATGACAAGTATAAGCGACTTTGGAGGTTTAGCCTCGCCTACTACTAAACCAGAAATACAAATTTCCAATGAGAAAGATCTGTCTGCAGAAACAATTTCTAACGTTTTGAAACAAAAAGAGCTTGTCGTTATTCGTTCAAAAAATCGTTCTTGGGCACCCAATATCTTTTTGCCATCTCCTGATTCATTTAAGTGGAAATCAATCTTTATAGATCATCTAGCGGCTTTCAGTTCTACGCTTCACACCACTCACGGCACACAAAAGATAACCACAGGTCAAAAGATTATGTATATGTCTGATGGAAAAACTTGGAAGATTATGAAAAGAAACTAGCTTTTTTCTTCTTGATAAGCCCCTCACTCCCCTTTGAAAACAACTGGGGGTGAGAAAGTTTTTTTCATTTCCCCACCACGGCTCCCTTTCCCAGTTATTTTTTCGAGCCCTGCTCTCATCCCTTTTAACTTCCCTCGTCACCAGACTTTCCAGGGCATTTTCTCCATTCTCACCCCCTTTCAAAACCACAACACCCTTTAATAAAATCCTCACCTCCCTCTTCTATCACCCTCACACCATCCCTTCACGCATCCCTTTGCACTACCCCGCCTCTTATCCACACCCTCCCCCTTGTCCATAGGCACTCTCCCATTCCACGCACTCCTTTTTCTCTCCCATCACACATTCACGACTTACA